>CAMYXL010000014.1 GCA_947303255.1 uncultured Clostridia bacterium
GATTATCGATAAAAAGAGACTAGCGGCTCTTATTTGTCTGTCTGTCTGCAAAGCATAGATCCTCCCTAATATGTGGTCAAGTATATAATTGGAATTTATCACAGCATTCTTTGGGAGGTCAACAAAAATATACAAAATAGAAGTTGCCCTTGCGGGCAACTTCCTGGGGGTCACAATTTACTGCTTTGCATCTATCGTCTTTATGTTCTTGTGCTTTTACAATAATAGTTTATAATCAAAAATAGAGTATTACAGGTATATATAATGCGGAATAAGTTTTTGTATTTCGCTGCCTGAGCAAAATTATATGATCGGAGACAGACCATGGGTAGAAAGTCAGTTAAGGAGAACAAGAACATCTATCAGTTGAGCCGTGAGAGCGTTAACCTCACCAGAGAGAAAGCTTCAATGGAACTTAAGTTTATCTCTGCCGACAGGATCGAGAAGATCGAGAGCGAGAAATCATATCCGCATCCTGACGAGATCATTGCAATGGCTAAGTGCTACAAGAATCCGTCTTTGTGCAACTACTTCTGCTCACACGAGTGTCCTATCGGAATCGATTCCGTTCCTGAGATCGAAGTTAAGGCTCTTTCCCAGATCACACTCGAGATGATCTCCACACTTAACAGACTTTACAAGGACAAGGATCGTTTGATCGAGATCACAGTAGACGGTGAGATCTCCAGAGACGAAGCAAGAGAGTTCACGGAGATAAGAACAACATTGGATCAGATGTCCGCAGCTATCGCTTCACTAAGACTTTGGGTAGACAATACTATCGCAACAGGAAAAGCAGATAAGAGCCTTTTCGAGAAGAGACAGTAATAGGAATTAATCAGAATACTAAAGAGGGAATGCAGTGCATCCCCTCTTTTTTTGTCAGCAGATATATGTTGTAACGACATCCGTTCCTCCGTTAAGGAATATCTCGACAACGCCTACATCCTCCAGGACCTCCATAGTCGGCTCGAACGCGAGCTGCTTTCGAAGGATGGTCTTCCCTTCAAAGACAACATTCAAAAGTCCGTCGTGATAATAAACGAATTCGCTTTCCTTTTTAACGTACGGCTTAACCTCGCGTATCGGTCTCATACAAAGGTTATCGTCGAAATCCAGGCACATCTCTCGCGGTATCGTGAACGCACCGACCTGTGTCTTTCCTACCGGTACCTGCCTTGCCCAGTTATACATCCATCCGATTATGATCCTTCTTCCGTCAGGTGCTTCAAAAGTCTGCGGTGCGTAAAAGTCCGGACCAGTCTCGATCGGGAAATTTGCCTTGCCTTCATCAGGAGTAAACTTCGTTCCGTCAAACTCACCCACTGAGAAGTTCACTCTGTGCGGCAGTGCCTTTATCGACGAGAACATGAGGACATATTTATCGCCTATCTTAAACATGTCAGGACACTCGACACAAGGTCCGAACATGTAGTCAGATATCAATTCGCCTTCGTAGTCCCAGTTAAGAAGATCATCGGATCCGTAAAGAAGGATCTTACCGATATTGTCCTCTCCCGCGCCTACGACCATCTTGTAGCGTCCGTCATACTTAAAGACCTTAGGATCCCTGAAATTCTTGGAATCCTTAAGAGGCGACTTTATTATCGGATTTCCCTCATACTTCTCGAAAACGATTCCGTCTTTGGAAATAGCAACTGACTGAGTCTGTCCGAGTTCATGTGAGACACTCGTATAGAATAGATATAAAATATCATCTTTAACGATGGCTGAACCTGAGAAGCAGCCTCCGTCATTCTCGTAATCCTGATCAGGGAAAAGTGCGATGTCTTTTTCTTCCCAATGGATAAGATCATCGCTTACTGCATGACCCCAATGCATCTGTCCCCAGTGAGGGGCATGCGGGTAGTGTTGGAAAAAAGCGTGATATTTTCCATTGAAGAAGACTAGTCCGTTGGGATCGTTCATCCATCCCTTTTTGTTCTTAAAATGATAGTACAAATCTATACCCCTTTATATAAAAAATGAGGTATCACACCCCTGCAATACCTCTAGACTTCATACCCATGCCCAAACAGACACAAATCTTTAACTAGGGCTATTGTACATTAAGTTATCTGTAATAGCAAGTTTTTTGCCGCACTATTCACTCAAAGCAGCGTGTAATCCCGTGATAGCAGACGTTTTCGAGAAATAAAAAAGACCGCTTCACCATAGGTAAAGCGGCCCGGATTCTACCATACTAATCAGTCATCAAACTCAAGAAGTGAGATTCTGTTGATGCAATCAACCTTGGAGAGTTCCTCGATGATCTCAGGGGAAACTTTCTGCTCTGTTGCAACGAAGGACTGAGCTTTCTTAGCGCCTGTACCGTCGTTCTTTCTGCCCCAGTGCATGCTTGCAATGTTGATGTTGTGATTTCCGAGAAGTGTAGCGATCTTACCGATAACGCCCGGAACATCGTCGTTCTGCATAGCGATGATTGTGTCTGTGATCTCAACGTTCATCTCGTAACCGAAGAATGTAACAAGAACCAATGTATCCTTACCAAATACTGTACCGTCGAGCTCGAGAACTCTGTTGTCGTCTGTGAAGAACTTAACGCCGATGAGGTTGTTGTACTTCTCAACCTTGGACTCTTTCTTCTCAACTACTTCGATGCCGCACTCATTGATAGCAGCCTCTGTGTTAACGTAAGAAACGTGGGAGTTACCCATACCTACGAGCATACCCTTGAGAAGGCTCAATGTGATAAGACCTGTATCCTGTGAAGCGAGCTCACCGCTATAGGTAACCTCAACCTTCTTAACAGGTGTCTTTTCAGCCTGGAAGTAAAGTTTACCAAGCTTCTCAGCAAGTGCTGTGTATGGCTTGATAGTAGCCATGTCACCGCTGAATGTAGGCATGTTGATAGCTGCAACGAGCTCACCCTTCAAAACCTTAGCAACGAGCTCTGTAACCTGAGCACCTACGTTGTGGTTAGCCTCGAATGTGGAAGCACCGAGGTGAGGTGTAATTGTGCAGTTAGGAGCATCGATAAGAACGTTCTTGAAGTTCTGGGAACCCGGCTCCTTGTTGTAGGAAGGCTCTACGTCGAATACGTCGATAGCAGCTGCTGCAACTTTACCGCTCTTGAGAGCTTCAGCAAGGTCAGCCTCGTTGATGAGACCGCCACGAGCTGCGTTAACGATCCTTACGCCGTCCTTACACTTGTCGAGCTGTTCTTTGGCGATGATGTTATATGTCTCTTTGTTCTTTGGTGTGTGGATAGTGATGAGATCTGCTTCCTTAAGAAGATCATCAAGCTCAGCGCACTTTCTAACGCCGCAGGAATCGAACTTCTCCTGTGGGATGTGCGGATCGTATGCGATAACTGTCATACCGATTCCCTTGAGCTTTCTGGCTACGATGGAACCGATACGGCCGAGACCGATGATACCTGCTGTCTTACCCTCGAGTTCGTTACCGATCCAGTTTCCTCTTCTGAAATCGTCTGTGTGTACGCCGTGGTTAGCTGCACAGATGTTTCTGAAGATAGCGAATGCATGAGCTACTGCGAGCTCACCTGCTGCCATGATGTTAGCTGTAGGAGTGTTAACTGCTACAACACCCTTAGCTGTACAAGCCTTAACGTCGATATTGTCGATACCGTTACCTGCACGGCCTACTACCTTGAGGCAGTCAGCATTAGCAAGCAAAGCCTCGTTGACTTTAGTAGCGGAACGAACGATCAAAGCATCAAATCCCTTGATGTACTCCTCGATCTCTTCCTGCTTATGGCCGAGGTATTCCTCAACCTCAAAACCCTGGTCGATCAAATACTGAATTGCATCCTTAGCGATGCTCTCTGTTACCAAAATCTTCATGATATTCCTCCGTCTTTTCGAAAAAGCTTACTGCTTGCTTTGAAGTTCTGCGATTGTCTCTTCGAGATCCTTGAGAAGTGTCTTGATCTCATCCATTGTTGTATCAGCCATGTGAGCGATTCTGAATGTCTTATCCTTAAGATCGCCGTAACCGTTACTGATGAGGTAACCCTTCTCACCCATAGCCTTATTGAGTTCTGAGAACGGGATTCCCGTTGTGTTTGTGATACAAGTTACTGTTACTGAGAGGTGATCCGGATTGGAGTAAACAGCACAGTTCTTTCTTGCCCAGTCACGAACTACTTCTGCCATCTCACAGTGTCTCTTGTATCTGTTCTCGATACCCTCTTCAAGGATCCTGTCGAGCTGATAGTCGAGAGCGTACATGTGTGAGAGTGAAGGAGTTGAAGGATACTGGAAAGGCTTTTCCTTAACGAACTTTACAAGTTCAACATAGTCGAAATAAAGTCCTCTGTTCTCGATCGTCTTTGCCTTCTCTACAGCTCTGTCGCTTACTGAAGCGATAGCCATTCCCGGAGGAAGTCCTAAGCACTTCTGTGTTGAAGTGATGCAGACATCAAGTCCGAGCTCGTCTACAGGGATATAGTCACCTGCCATTGATGAAACTGTATCAACGCATGTGATAACGTCCGGATATTTAGCCTTAACAACGTCCATGATTGCCTTGATCGGGTTATGAACGCCTGTTGAAGTCTCGTTATGTGTGATAGTGATGCAGTCGTACTTTCCTGTGGAAAGAACCTCATCTACCATCTCAGAAGTTGTTGGCTGTCCGAGCTCTGACTCGAAGATATCAGCTGGAACTCCGTTAGCTGTGCACATCTTGTACCATCTCTTACCGAAAGCACCGATAGAGAATACTGCGCATCTGTTCTTAGTGAAACATCGTACTGCACCTTCCATGAGTCCGCTTCCTGATGAAGTTGAGAGAACGATAGTATTCTTTGTCCCCATAACTTTCTGGAGCTTCTCTGAGATACCCTGCTGCAAAGCGGAAGCATCTTTTGTTCTGTGTCCGATCATTGGCTTAGCCATCTGATCCAAAACATCCTGTCTTACTTCTACAGGTCCCGGAATGTACAGTCTTTTATGCATAAGTCCTCACTCTTTAACGACGTCATTGTCGATTTATATTTAAGCACATCTGATATTGTACACACTTCCCCGTCGTTTTTGAACACTTACCAGCAACCTTAAAAGACGAAAATTGAGATTTTCGCCTTTTCTTTTATATATATATTGAACAATGATTTTTACTTACTTTTTCGAAAACACAAAAAAGACGCCCCTAAGGACGTCCTTTATTGATCATTAGATGTTCATCAGTTGCCGTCGTCTACTGCAGCCTCACCCTGAACTTCACCTTCAGCTGTCGACTCAGTAGTCTCGCCCGCAGCACCTTCTCCTGCAGCCTGATCACTTACAGGAACGGAACCGTTGATGATATCGATCGGAGGCAGGAGGATCATCGTACCTGATGTAGGCATGTATCCAGGCTCAGCTCCGTTATACTCTCTGATGATATCGATCCTGGAGTCACCGCTCTCGATCTCGATGTTATAGACCTTAGTAAAGAGATCCCACCATGTTCTGTAACCTGTATGATCTGAGAATACGAATACACCGATAGGAGCCTTAGGATCAACTGTAGGTACCGGTGCCGGTGTTGTCTCAACGATCTCGCTGCTTTCCTTAGTAGCAGAAGTCTCGGAAGGCTTCTTCTTGTCACTGGAGCATGACTTGATGATCAGTGAGAAGATTACGATAAGACCGATCAAAAGAACTGCAACAAATGCAAGGAAGATAGCACCGTTACGGCTGAGACGGAATGGCTTGTTCCCGCCGTTTCTTCCGCCGCCGTTGCCGCCTCTCTGGCCCTGTGGACGCTGACCCGGCTGGCCAGGTCTTCTCTGTCCGCCTGCACCGTTTCCGCCTGATGTCCTCTGCTGAGGTCTAGGACGGCTCTGTGTGCCAGGTCTTGTAGGTGCAGCCTCAGCAACAGGTGCCGAAGCAGCTACATCATAGTTATCGATTCCAAGGATACTGTTGATCCACTCATCGCCTTCAGCCATCTTCTCGGAAGCCTCTGCCTGTGCAGCTGCTGCGGCTGCAGCACTGGTTGCGGCTGCTGCCTCATAATCGTAGTTGGCAGGCTCTGTGTAAGCGCCGTTCTCATATGTCTGCGGCTCCGGTTCCTGAGCATACTGTCCGCCGTACGGATCATATGCCTGTGCCTCTTCATAAGGCTGTTCATCATACTGCTGCGGAACACCGAAGTCCTGCTCGCCATATCCGGGAACAGGTTCCTCATAGCTCTGCGGATAAGCCTCAGCCTGTTCAGGCTCGAATGATTCACTGCCGTATGACTGATATGGAGCCTGTTCAGGAGCCATCTCCTCGTTCTCTTCGTAAGAACCGACTTCATAAGCTGCCAGAGGATCTTCTCCTGTAGGTTGCTCTGTATTCACTGCAAATGCAGGTGAATCATAGGACTGACTTCCGTATACCGGCATGTCTGGAATATCATTCTGTGCATTGTCGACTGCTTCAGGTTCTGCATAGACAGCATTCTCAAACGGGATAACGAACTCACCGTTCGGAACCGGAGTTGTCTCTTCAACCGGAGCAGGTGCAGGTTTCTCTTCCTGTGATGACAACGGGAAGCTTACATTCTCTACCGGATTGATAGTATCCTGAGGCTGTATCTGGAACTCAGGCTGAGGAACATCCTCAACCAAAGGCTGATTCGGCAAACCTTCTTCTTTCCATTCGAACGACGGTTCATTTACAGGTTTCTCATTTTCACTCACAGCAGAATCACCTCCGGTCACAGTATCTTTTGTATCAAGGTCAAATCCGCCAAAATCCGCTGATGCATAAACAGGAGGCTGAGTCTTTTCAAAACTCTCGGAACTTCCCGCATTATACGGATCAAAAGGCTTATCTTCCTTCTCCTCAGTGAAGCTCTCAACCTTCTCACCTGAAGAGAAAACTATCTCATCATTGTTAACCGTTACAGGCATTGAAGCTGCCTTAGGTTCTTCCTTAGGCTCTTCAACGATAACTTCCTCAGCTTCCTTAGCGGCTTCTTCTTTCTCCTTATCGGCATCGACTTCTTCCTTAAGTTCCTTAAGTGCAGCGGCGATGATACCGTCACTTGCGATACCTGATTCTTTCTGTACCTGGTTAGCGAAAAGGGACTCGAAAGAACTTACAGTCTTTGTGTCCATCATCTCGTCATTGGATTCGATATTGAATGGAGTCTCAGCAACAGTCTCCATCTCCTCTTCCTTGACTTCAGGAGCAGCAGTAAACGGATTGAATCCGGATACGAACGGAGAATCAGAAGGGATATCAGGACTTGCAGGAGTAATTGTTGTACCCTCCTTGATCTTGCCCATGGAATCTTCTGCCTTCTCTTCGACTACAGGCTTTTCTTCCTGAGCCTTCTTAGCCTCTTCTTCGGCCTGCTTCTGAATATCGAGTCCTTCCTGCTTGGAAACGTTCATCTGTCCGAACAGGGACTTCATCATCTCGTCAGCAGATACCTCTTCGATCGCAGGTTCATCAACTGACTTATCGAGGAATTCAACTTTCTTAGCATCGTCCTTTGGTACTTCAGGTTCTTCCGGAACTACGAAGTTCGAGAAGTTGATGGAATCCAATTCAGGGATAACTGCTGTCTTAGGCATCTCGGAATCACCGAATGAAACAGCCTCCGCTGCATCGCCTGCAACTTCAGCAGTAGCGGTTGCAGCTGCTGCCTCGTCAAGACCTGATACGAATCCTGCACTCGCGATAGCTTCTGCTGCAGCACCGATGATACCACCCTCAAATGTGGACTTGATGCTCATGTTGGAAGTGTCTTCTTCCTTGTTCTTCTTCCTGAATCCGAAAAGGCCTCTCTTCTCGTCAGCTGTGATGCTCTCAACGAAAGAGATGGAGAACTGCATAGGAACGTTCGGCATGTTGGCAGCTGCCTGAGTGATTACAGTACCTGCTGCATCACACTGATCGTCTGCCTCGTCGAGGATCCTCAAAAGTTCTCTCTGACCCAATGCATCATAAACTGCCTTGTTGCAGAGGATGATACAGTCATCAACCGACAATGTTGTGATGTTGGACCACAATGCATTGGCTGTCTTGGACGAAACATAATTATAAAAATCCCCTACACGGTTGCCGAAAGCATCAATAGGTTCCATCGGAATGCCGGCATCGGTAAGAGGATACAATGTGTCATTTCTATAGATGAATGCAAGACCCGTACCGATTGTAACGGCAAAGGCTTCTGCATCATGTACGATGATTCCCGAAAAATACGGAGCTCTGCTATCCTGATCCTGCAGCTTCATCTTGCCCGTAATGTCTACGGCAGTAGTAAGGAAACCTGAGATCATGGCATCGATAGGTTTTCTTCCGAACTTTACTTCGTTACAGATTCCGCGGAGCTGTGGCTCGTATGGCGGGATCATGCCCGGTTCATAGCCGGGAATTGTCGGGTGGGAAAAGACAGAGAAAAAGAATCCTTTCTCTTCTTTATCTATCGTGATATCGGCATTTCTGACCTCTCTTTTACCGAAAAGTCTGCCGTCCATATAAAACGCATCTGTATATGATTGGGAAGGATAGTATCTCGCAATAAGCGTGCTCGCGAGACGAGTTATCTTGGCCATGAAAAACTCCTCCGAATTTATAATCATAATCATTATAACATAATGAAATTTTATACAATTCTTTTTTTTGGTTTTTTCGTAAGAAGTTTAAAAGCGCCTTGGGGCAATGTTTTCGAGCATAAAAAAAGAGTCGACCCGAATGCCGAGTCGACTCCATAATCAGATGTTATCAATTCTCAAGATGACGCTTTGCTGTCTCATAGATCTGCTCGTATGTAGCAGGCTGAGAGTCAAGGAACAACTTGTGGATCTCCTTGACTGAAAGTGAAGGATCAAGCGCCTGGATCTTATCAAGAGTATCAGTAAGCTCTATATATCCGAGACCGTACTTAACAGCGTAGCATGGATCCTCAGTTACGAGATCAACGACATCCTGAAGGTCACTGGCACCAAACAGGCTCATGCCGAGAAGTTCGTTGATGTGATTTGCTGCATCTTCAGAAGTCCATCCCTCATAGTTGACACCAAGATCGATTCTTGCCATGAGCAATACATCAAGGATATCTTCGCAAAGGAATGAATACTGTTCTTCCTGAGTTGCTCCGAAGAAAGTCGGTGAATTAACCTCAACATACACAGCCCAACCCTCTGCATAACCTACAGAATCGAAGATGTACATATAAGGATGATCACAGATGGATCTGGTGTAAAGAGACTGGTACATGTGACCCGGATAAGCCTCGTGAGCAACAACAGTACCGAAGTCATCGCTTGCTGCTGCCGTGTTGATAAGGATAAGATTGGAATCGTATTTATCAACGTGGTAAGCAAGGTAAGCTGCAGGGCTGAAGCTGTCTTCGAAAACTTCCGGAACCTGCTTGAATACATACTCGTGTTCAGGGATATCAGGGAAATATTCGAAGATCTTTCCATAGAGGAAATCAAGGTTCTCCTGAACATCACCTGCTGTGTAATCATGTGACTTGAAGCCACCCTGAACATATCCCTTAAAAGCATCTACCATGTAATTCTCACACTTCTCGATAGCCTGCTCAGGTGTTATCTGGGAGTTTGTCTGGCTTCTTACGATGGAAGCGTAATAATCTTTACCGCCCTCGTATGTAGCGAGAGTTTCTGTCTCATCGGAAGCAACATCCTTAAGTGCACGGATACGGTCTGCACACTCCTGGAACTCAGGGAAGAAAACTTCCTTCATTGCCTTCTCGTGATCATCGATAAGAGTCTGTCTGTCATCGTCAGAAAGGCCCTCGATCTCATCAAGTCTCGTCTCAAATGACTCATAAAGGAAGCAGTCATCTGTCTGAGCTACGATAGAATCAAATGTGAGTGCGATAGCCTCATAGGAATCCGCAGAAAGAACGTATCCCATGGAAGCTCTCTGCTCTTCAAAATCACAAAGTGCATCGTAATATCTGTCTGTGTCGTTGATAAGCGCGATGTAGTTCTCTGCATCTTCTTTTGTCTCAAAACCTACGACATCAAGAATGAAGAGGATGTTACACTGGCTGCTCGTCAAACTGTTAAATACAGGAGAGAGATAGTAGAAACCTGAATACTGGCTCATGTAATAGCTCTCTTCAATATCATAGAGGATCTTATCGTAGAAGATCCTGTCTCCGTCAGGAAGTGACTCGTAGTCGATCTTAGCCAATCTGTCGATATACTTCTTGGCTGTTGCACTATCCTCTGCAGGATCGAAGCTTACATCGCCCCAGGATATCTCGTCAAAAGAAAGTCCCATTGCTTCGTAATCTTCAAAATAGAGCGTGATATCGAGATAAGAACCGTTAAACGCCTCAATAAGGTAATCATGCTCGATGGCATTAAGTTCCTCAACAGCAGCTTCACCTGTTATATCACCAGGTTCGCGATGCGGGTGAACCTCATCGAATGAATATGGCTCAGAAGGGAAAACGAGTTCTCCTGCAGCAGAAGTCGGTGTAGGCTCTTCTGTAGGTTCAGTCTCACTTGGCTCTGTCTCTGAAGGCTCGGTTTCTTCAGTCTCATCAGTCTCATCAGTTTCCTCTGTCTCGTCCTCGTCCTCATCCTCGTCCTCGTCATCTTCGTCATCATCACGATCGCGGTCAGAACGGGATTCCTTAAGGAAATCGAATCTGTCCATGAAATCACCAGAGCAGGCAACTAACGAAGTTATCATAGCCATGATTACCATCAATGCTGCAAATCTGATTGCTAACTTTTTCATAAAATGGTCTCCTTATTCCAAAATTATCTGACTAAATATTTATCTTTAATACTTATGTCACGGTTATATATTAAACCACACAATTTTGAAAAAAAGGTGAAAAATTCTAAATCAATTTGTTGCAGTTTATGATCTGGACTCGATTATTTCCTGTTCAATCTGCTTACTATCGATATCTCCGAGGCCACTTCTCGGGAAGGAAGCCCTGTATTCGATCTCTGACGGTCTCATATATTCAGGCAGCATCAAAGAGCACTCGATGTTAATCTTCTCTTTAAGTTCAGAAAGCTTATCATTATCGAAAAGGAACCTGTCTACAGGAACAACAACAGCAACGATATGAACTGTTTCCAGATCATCAATATAATTAACGGCGCATACCTCTTCTACTCCGTATACACCCTTGATAGCATCCTCTATCGCTTTCATCGAGACAGTCCTTCCTCCGATCTTTACACACCTTTTCTCGGTGTAATCGAAATAGAAGAATCCGTCTTCATCCATGTGACCGATATCACCCGTATGAACCCAGTATCTTCCGTCTCTGTGTTTTCGAAGGACTCTGTCGGTAGCTTCTTTGTCTTCTAAAACGGAATTTAATGAAGTCGGCGAATAGACACAGATCTCACCTTTTTGTCCGATCGGCATCTCAGTAAGACTCTTGGATTCTACTATCTTCATGATGATTCCCGGAAGCGGAATTCCAAGGGAATTATTTCGCGATTCCGACAAAGGATTAAGTGAACATACGGAAAGACACTCCGTGAGACCATATCCTACCTGAACTCTCGCCTTGCAGCTGTGATGAGCAAGGAAGTCATCAAATCTTTTCTTCGGCAAAGTCGGAAAAGCTGCTCCTACGGAGATCACACGCTGGATGAAAGAAAATGATTTTCTCGAATATCTGCTGTTAGACTTAACAAAATCCATGAAAGAGATGAGCATCTCCGGGTATCCGATGATTATGTTCGGAAGTCTTTCAAATATGGTGTAAGAAAAGATCCTAGGAGACTCAAAAGGCATCAGGATAACTTCGACACCCGAACAAAGCATACTGTGGATCGCAATGGAAAGCGCGGAACTGTAGCTGTTCTGGATACCGGTAACAGATCTAAGATGAACCTTTAACGGGTCGGCATATCCTAATCCCAATCTGACTATCGAAACAGCCGAAGTAATGGAACCGTTTGTATATGTCTCTGATTTATGCTCACCAGAAGCACTTCCGACATTAAGATAAAATGCGATATCGGATGAAGAATTACTATCTGTTATCTCTTTCTTTTCAACATCCCTGTCGAAAAATTCCTTCCAGGTCATTATCCTAAGACTTTTAAGTTTCTGGAACTTCGCCGAACGGAATCTGCCCTCTCCCCTCGCAAACAACCACGTCTTGAACAAAGGATAATATTTCAACATATCCTTCATGCTGCAAATAACAGCCAAAGACACATCCGTATTCATCGTGATCTCACCCAGCAAAGGAGCTAATTCCTCTGTTGTTACTATGCATTTGCTCTTTTCCTCAAGAGCCATCAGATGCAACAGTTGCTTTGGAACTATATCACTGGCCAGGGAACATATGATACCGAGTTTATTTGCAGCATAAAAGAAGAATATGAATGCAGGGATATTCGGTAATGCTATAAGCATAGAGTCACCCTTTTTAAGTCCTTCATGTGCCAGAAGATCTGCCGTCTTATCAATGATCTCGATCAGCTCGGCATATGTAAGACGGTAAACATAATAACTCAGCGCACAGGTATCCGGGTATTTCTCAGCGGTCTTTTTCAGTTGCTCATAGGCAGAACCGTCAAACATCTCAAGACGATCCTCAAGTCCCTCGCTATAAAACTTCAACCAGGATTTATCCATAAAACACCCGTCAACTTAATTTTTTTCAGTATACCGCATATAAACGATTAATCGCCATACTCAGATGTTATAATATTCAAAAAAAAGGCAATATCTATGGCTAAGAAAAACATATCATTCTTTTGCAGCGACTGCGGATTCGAGACTACAGGCTGGTCCGGAAAATGTCCGTCCTGCGGTGCTTGGAACACTATGACTGAATCGACCAAAGTCACCGGATCGGGTAAGTCTGCCAACAAGAATATTCCTGTGCATTCAGCAAACCAGTTTTCATGGACCAATACATCATCAACGGTCAAACTCTCGGAGGCCGAAAAGGAAACTCATGTCAGAAGTTCTTCGGGTATTACCTCGATTGACAATATACTCGGAGGAGGCATTACTCTCGGGGGCGTTACTCTTATAGGAGGAGAACCGGGTATCGGCAAATCGACCTTGCTTCTTCAGATCGCGGGTCATTTCCCAAAAGACAAAGGAGAAGTTTTCTATATTTCCGGCGAAGAATCTGCTGATCAGATAGCACTTCGTGCAGAAAGACTCAACATTGAAAAAGAAGGGATCACTGTCTGTTCCCTTACCTGTTTTGAACGCATAGCAGAAGAACTCGAAAAGATGCGTCCTTCGCTTTGTATTATCGATTCTGTCCAGACACTTTATTCGGAGAATATCACAGGTACACCGGGAAGTGTTTCCCAGGCCCGAGAAGTAACCGCAGGTCTGGTACGTATCGCCAAGACAAACAACATCCCGATCTTTCTTGTAGGTCACATCACCAAGGACGGAACCATCGCAGGTCCTAAAACACTGGAACACATGGTCGATACAGTCCTTTATTTTGAAGGAGAAGACCTCGGCACATACAGGATCTTAAGGTCCATAAAGAACCGTTTTGGAAAGAGCGGCGAATTGGCCTTTTTCGAGATGACGGGAAAAGGACTTCTTCCTGTGGATGATCTTCAGTCAGTGCTGATATCAGGACACCCGATGGATGTTCCGGGATCATCGATATCTGCTGCGATTGAAGGAACCAAGGCAATAGCTATCGAGATCCAGGCACTTATGACTCCGAGCGGCTATACCAATGCCCAGAGGATGTGTACCGGCATTGAAAAAAACAGGATAAATATGCTCCTTGCAGTCGCAGATAAGTTCCTTAAACTCAACACACCTTCATTTGATGCTTTTATCAATGTGGTGGGCGGCCTTAAGGTATCTGATCCTGCTTTGGATCTGGCGGTTCTTGCAGCGATCGTATCTTCCGTAAGAAACATCCCTCTTCGCAAAAACACGATGGTATTCGGAGAAGTCGGACTTACCGGAGAGCTTCGATCGATCTCTATGATCCCGCAAAGGTTGGCTTGTGCATCAAAGGCAGGAATCGGTACCGTTATCCTCCCTTCCTCGTGCAAAAAAGTGGTAGAAAAATACCATATGTCAAAAAATGAAAACTTTGTATTAAAAAATATTAACAAAACTACCTCCGTTTGTGATAAAATCGTTTCGGTGGACTGCATATATGCAGACAACCTATCAGAGGCAATAGATATATTGTTCTCGTGAAAGTAAAGAAAGGTAATATGTTTATGAGTCCGGCAGCAGTTACAAAAAGGCCAAAAATAAACGTTAACAGAATCTTTGTCATCATTCCGGCAGCTGGTCTGAGCACCAGAATGGAATCAGACGTGAACAAGCAGATCATGGAGATCGACGGTGTATCCGTCATCGAGAGAACGCTTGGTGCTTTTCAGAAATTTTCAGACAATCTTGCTTCTTCAGGCGTATCACTTCGTGCAGTTGTTGTTACAAGTGAGGAGTTGGTATATAGAATCAACGGTCTGTGCCGTTACAACAAGTTTGAGTTCGTTCAGCAGGTTGTAACAGGCGGAAAGACAAGAATGGAATCCGTATGGAGAGGTATCGAGGCTTTGGCTGACCTTCCTTTCCCTCCTGGAGATAACGACATCGTATTTATCCACGACGGTGCTAGATGCCTCGTAGATCAGCCTACATTGGAAAGATGTCTCGAAGGAGCAATGAAATACGATATCTGTGCTGCAGCAGTTCCTGTTAAGAGCACTATCAAGCAGACAAAGATGGATATCCTTGATGAGATCCCTTCAGTAAATGAAGAAGCTCCTAAGAAGCCGGGCAGAAGACCTGCAGCTGCTGAGCCTGCAGCTCCTGTTGCACCAGCAGAGCCGGAGCCTGAGGAACCAGCTAATTATCTTCGTGCAGCTTTCGAGGACAGAGAGCCGGCTGCACCTAGCACACCGACATTTACTTCTCTTACTTCCCTCATGGAAAGCAAGAAAGCTTCCGAGCAGAGCAAGATCTTTGCTGCAAGAGAAGAAGAAAAGGCACCATCTCCGTTTGAAGCACCTAGAAATGATGTTGACGAAGACGGTTACAGAATGAACAAGGTATTCATCTCCGATAATCCGACAGACAGTTCTTCAAACAAGAATCCTGTTCTCGGTCTCGGAATGGATTATATCTCCAAGCTTCCTTCCCTCGCTGACAGACTTGGCGGAGCCGTTATGGGCAAGATCGCTAAGGAAGAGCAGAGAAGAAATGCTGCTGCAGAAGAAGCAGCTAAGAAAAAGAAGGCAGAAGCTCCTAAAGTAAGGAAAAAGAATACTCCGTACGTCAGACCTGATTCTCCGTTCAAGAGAATCGATATCAACGAGATCACTGTTGATGATGACGATGAGCCAGAGGTAGTAGAGGACGAGCCTATCGTTGAGGAAGAGGTTCCAAATTCTCCATTCAAGAGGATCGACACAAGCAAGATCACTGTTGACGACGATCGTCCGTCAGCACGCCCTGCAGCAAGACCTCCGGTAACCAGACCTGCTTCTGCTGTAAGACCAGCTGCAAGACCTCCGGTAACCAGACCTGCTTCTGCAGTTAGACCTGCTGCTAGACCAGCTACTGCTGCTGAAAGACAGGGCAGAAGTAATGAGAGACCTGTACCTGCAGGAAGACCTGCTGCAAGACCTGCTACTGCTGAGAGAGCTAATCAGGCAGGAAGACCTGCAGCTGTGGGAAGACCAGGTTCAACATCTGCTAAGAGCCCATTCAAGAGCAATGTTTCTCCTGAAGTTGTTTCTACTCCTGACAGAGACGAACTCATGGAAGTTCAGACACCACAGGTATTCAGATTCGATAAGCTTATCCAGTCATATGTAAACGGAATCAAGCACAACATCGAAGCAACTGACGATACATCACTTGCTGAAGCAATTCATCTTAAGGTTCATTTGGTAGAAGGATCTTATGCTAATATCAAGATCACCACTAAGGAAGATATTGATTACGCTGAGATGCTCCTCAAGCGTCAAGCAGCGGAGAGCGCAACGTAAGGAGTGCAAAGACCTGCATTCCCTCTCCTCTTCCGAATGAGGTAAGGCCTTCACCCGTAGTTGCAGTAATGCCGATGTGTGAAGCCGGAATATTTAAAAGAGTACTAAGACTCAAGCGCATAGCCTCCATATGGGGCATCAGCTTGGGTCTTTTACATTCTATGGTAAGTGATACATGAACAATGGATGTTCCTTCGATCTTCTTAAGATCATCTAAAGCTACCTTAAGGTATTCGCGGCTGTCCTTAATTCCGTCCTCAAGGCACATCTTATCAGCAATACCGCCAAGTATGTTGATGCAGGTAAATCCGGAGATCGCGTTTGTGATCGCATGAAGAACTACATCACCGTCGCTATTTGCCAGATACGGGTGATCGTGCGGGATCTTTACTCCCGCGAGCATGATATCTTTGCATTTGGCGTTAAGATCAAAAGCATGACTATCCTGACCGATCGTAGTGATGTATGCGTATTCCATAGGTTGTCTCCTTAGCTTATTCCTTGTTCGATAATCCAATTATACACATCCGTGGTTGTCCAGTAATCATAATTAATGGAATTAAAACTTGATTTCAAAGAGCCGTGGTCAATTAAAACAAAATCCGGAACCGCCATTACGTTAAAGCGGGAAACGATATCTCGATGCTGCATTATGTCTATTCCAATGACCAAGATCTTACCGTCGAGCTTTTGAGCGATGTCCTCAACGCCTGCAGTAACACCGGCAGAATCAATGGAGTTTGAAGAGAAGAAATACAGCAAAACAGGCTTATCTGCGGCATTTGTAACATTGTTAAAATCCGTGACTTCACGATAAACGATGCCCGGCTCCTCCTCATCTTCGATCTTTTCCATGCTCATGGCATAGATCGAAGAATCATAAGATATCTCTCCAATGTATTTGCTGTAGGAAGCTTCTGTTTCTTTCTTACAAGAAACTGCCGTCATCGCTATCAAGACGACAGCGAAAATAACGGCAGTTATTGTTTTTACTCTGTATTTAATTGAATTCATCAGCCTTCAAGCATGCTCTCAACAAGCTTAACAGTTCCGTCGAGGTTACCCTGTGGGATCTTCTCGATCTCGCCTGCGTCAACGAGCTTTGTGATGTCAGGATCCAAAGGAAGCTTATCGAGGAGCGAAACGCCCATCTCTTCCGCAGCCTTCTTAACGTTTTCGTTGTCACCGAAGAGTTTGATCTCTTCACCGCACTTGCCGCACTTAACATAGCTCATGTTTTCGACAAAACCAAGTACCTTTACCTGCATCATCAAAGCCATGTTTCTTGCCTTGTTGACGATCATGGATACGAGATCTTGTGGTGTGGATACGAGAACGATTCCGTCAACAGGGATCGACTGGAATACTGTGAGCGGAACGTCACCTGTGCCCGGAGGCATATCGATAAGAAGAACATCGAGTGTTCCCCAGTTTACGTCTGTCCAGAACTGCTTTACGAGACCTGCGATTACAGGACCTCTCCAAAGTACCGGTGCGTCATCGTTTTCGAGAAGAAGATTGACGCTTACTGCCTTGATGCCGGAATGTGTAACAGCAGGAATGATGTTCTTGTTCTCATCGCCCTTCAATGAACCCTTGAGACCGAATGCCTTAGGGATTGAAGGTCCTGTGATATCTGCATCGAGGATACCTACGTTATAACCGTCTCTTGCAAGTCTTGATGCAAGGATAGATGTTACCAATGATTTACCAACGCCGCCTTTACCGCTGCAAACGCCGATTACTTTCTTAACTGAAGAAAACTTATTAATCTCTTCCAAAAGGCTCTGTGGTGCCTGGCTCTGGCTGTCGCCGTTAGCTGATGGGCATGAGCTCTGGGAAGTACATGATGCCTTTGATGGGCATGAATCACAAGCTGACATATTGATTCCTCCGAAAATTACTCTGATAGATTATACAACGATTAATATTTTTTTCAAATCAAGCCTCTTCGTAGCTCAATCTGTTGCTCTTCGCGATGTAATATGTCGGAGTAGCGAACATTACCCTGCCCGCTGCGATAAGGACAGCATAGATAAAGGAATCCAGATAATAAGGAACAAACGTTATAAGCTTGTCCTGATCCATATTAAACTTTGATACGATTCCGTAAAGCGCCAGGGATCTGATAAAGAACGGATCGTTGATGTTGGCAAGTAAGCAGATAAATAATATGTTGACCGGAATTCCGCAAAGCCACAAAAACGGGCTCTCCCTTCTGAGAACATAACATGCAAGGAATTGTCCTCCGATAAGATAGACCGACAGAAGTGATATCCAGATCCAGGAGTCCACATGCGGAGAAAGAAGCGGAATACCGATAAAAGAAGCCAAGAGAGAATAAAGTTCA
This sequence comes from uncultured Clostridia bacterium, assembly GCA_947303255.1. Taxonomy (GTDB): domain Bacteria; phylum Bacillota; class Clostridia; order Saccharofermentanales; family Saccharofermentanaceae; genus Saccharofermentans. The sequence continues at coordinate 18,279 of CAMYXL010000014.1, forward strand.
ACAAAGATGATGAACATTATCTTTGAGATAAGGCTGTTGGATTTCATTTCTCTGCCGAGCATCTCAGGTCTCCGTTTTTTTCATTAATTATATAATTTTTTCAATGTAAGTAAACCATCTTCAATGATAATGTATGAAGGTTCAGTTCCGCCCTTAGGGATCGACGGAGAACCCGGATTCATACAGCGTATCCCGTCAATGACTATATCCTGAGCAACATGTGTATGACCGCAGATGAATACGCTTCCCGGTGCAAGATACGGAAGATTATCAAATGAATGGTGATGACCGTGTGTAACGAATATCGGAGTATCTCCCGATACGATATACATATATTCAGCCATTATCGGAAACTCGAGTACCATCTGGTCAACTTCGGTATCACAATTACCGCGGACTGCCAGGATCTTTTCCTTGATGGAATTAAGAGCAGCGATAACTTTCTTCGGCTCGTAATCAGAAGGAAGGTCATTTCTCGGACCGTGATAAAGGATATCTCCCAAAAGCAAGAGTTTATCGGCTTTCTCCTCGTTAAACTTGGCGATCACATCCTCACACTTTTTGATGTCACCGTGGATATCCGATGCTACAAAGATCTTCATAACTCGTCTTCCTCATCTTTCTTCAAAACATTGATGACCATTCTATAGGCATCGTTCTTACCAGCTGCAAGCCTTGCAACAAGTTTTCTCTCCGTTCTCTTAAGACCGTGAGACATCTGATGGAATTTCTCGTTGATCTCTTTTCTGGAGATCTTGATATCAGGTTTCTCCTGCTTGACGAGCTTCTCGATGAGAGCTCTTTCTTCCTGTCTGTGCTTCATGATAAGATCTTTTTCTTCTTTTCTGTTAGACACATACAGTTCTTTGTAGGTGTTATAACCTTCAACTGCAGGAGCAGTTTTCGTTACGACTGTTTCAACGCCGCCGTAGATGGTGCCGCCGATCTTATCGGAAACATTTCTGATCTCCTTTGAAACATCGGAGAGCAAAAGGAGTTTTTTCTTGAAGCCGATGATCGTAATTACCGTGGTAATAAGGTCTGCGATGAGAAGTGCCGCAAATACACTTACGATTACGACTTTAAGGATGAACGGAACTTTTTCGAGAATAAAAAGGACCGCAGGATGAAGAACCTTCATTCCGAGAGTACAAGCTACACCCCAGTAAATAGAGAACTGTACGCAGATGAAGCCCATGAGGTTGAACTTGTAATTGGAGTAGTCCCACCATCTGAGGTTAAACATCTTATAAAGGACAAATCCTGCTATAAACTCGACAACTGTGGTGATGGCCATGGAGCCGAAGAACAGGAGCGGGAAATTATCCTGAAGAGGCATGAGAGCAAGGATTACAAAGTAAAATCCGATGCCGTAGACAGGACACAAAGGTCCGTTCAAAAATCCTCTGTTTATGAATTTACCTTCCGTAAGACCGTAGTAGATAACTTCGATCACCCAGCCTATGAAGGCATAGATAAAGAACATCGCGAGTGAATCCAAAAAAGAATATGGTAATGTCATTTGATCGACCTCATAACTCTGTAGCCTGCTTTGATGTCGCAAGTCTCACAGTTTCCGAATAATTCAGTAAGTTTTTTCTCAGTAGAAGGAGCGCCCTGCTTGCGCTGAAGGACAACGTAGATGGAACCGTCCTCGTTAAGATGCTCATAGGACTGCTCGTAAAATGAGAATACCGTATCCTTGCCGGCTCTTACCGGAGGATTCGTAAGGATGAGATCGAACTTCTCGTCCTCGCCTATTGCACTTAAGCAGTCACTTTCAAGGCATGCCTTAAGAGGAACGCCGTTATTCTTTCCGTTTTCCTTGGCAAGGCCCACTGCTCTTTTATTCTTATCAACGCAGGTAACTTCCGCACCCTTGAAGACCTTCTTCATTACGATTCCGACAACACCGTAACCGCAGCCGAGATCAAGGATAGACCAGACCTTCGCTTCTCTTTCTTTTAGATCTCTTATCGCAGACGAGATCATAAGATCCGTTCCGAAATCCACCTGACTTTTGCTAAAAACGTCAGTGTCCGTCACGAATTCAAAATTGATCCCGTATTGTCTGTAAGTGATGATCCTTCTGTTCGACTCGGTCGTAGGATCACTGTCATAATAAAAACCCATAAAGCTTCCTCTTTTTCAGTTCTAGTCACTATTCTAGCACATCTCGAAAAAGTTGTTTTTCGTCAAAATAACCATTTGTAATGCAATTGCGCATTATACCAATAGATAATATATTTTAATCGTAACAAACATAACGGGTACGGTGTATGTCAGAAAAAAATAAGATCAATCCCAAGACGATGGGAATCATATTTATTATCATCTCAGCCTTCTCTTTTGCATGTATGGCTCTGTTCGTAAACATGTCGGGAGAGATGCCCGTTTTCCAGAAAGCTTTTTTCCGTAACTGCGTGGCGATCATTCTGTCACTCGGTCTTCTTATAAGATCCAAAGATAAGTTCAAAGTAAAAAAAGGAAGCCTTAAGTATCTCTTGCTCCGCGCTTCCTTCGGAACACTCGGAATCCTTTTCAATTTCTACGCGATAAGTCACATCAATCTGGCTGATGCTCAGATCCTTAATAAGCTGTCACCGTTCTTCGCGATTCTCGCGTCGATCTTCATTCTTAAAGAAGTCGCGAACCGCCGTCAGTGGATCTGTATCATCGTAGCCTTTATCGGTGCTCTCTTCGTAGTTAAGCCGACAGGTTTAAGTAACCCAGAGCACCTGTTCCCTGCTCTTATCGGTCTTGCAGGAGGTCTTGTAGCAGGTATCGCTTATACCTTTATGCGAAAACTCAGTCTGCACGGCGAAAGAAGCGAAGTCATCGTTGCTTTCTTCTCGATTTTCAGTTGTATAGTTCTGATTCCGTTCGTTATCTTTACCTACGAACCGATTACTCTAAAACAGCTGATATGCCTTCTCCTTGCAGGTACATGCGCATGCTCCGGACAGATCTTCATCACATCAGCATATGCAAGATGCCCTGCAAAAGAGATCTCCATCTACGATTATTCATCAGTTATTTTTGCTGCAATCCTGGGATTTATATTTCTTGGCCAGAAACCTGATATCTTCAGTTTTATCGGATATCTTATCATCATCGGCGCTTCAGTTTATTCGTACATCCATAACGTTAAAAAGCAGCCTGCCGTACAGTAAGATCATCTGGTAGCAACTTCGATAATTCCGTCAAAGATCATACTTAAGTTATCCACTCTTTCCTCTATGTCAGCTTTCATGTCATTCCACATGAACTCAAGAAAGAATCCGATAAAAGCGTAAGAGAAGAATCTGGCGATCTCTTTTTTCTTCTTGTCAGTGATCTCCTTACCCGTCGTCTTGTTCTTTACGTAACTTAAGAAGACTACATCCGTTATACCGAAGATATAATGCTCCAGCTGTTCACGTGAAAGTGAATCTATTACGTGATGGATAAGTTTCGGATTATCACGGCACATGTAAAAGAATACTCTTACTTTATTCTGCCAATCCGTATATTCGTCAACATCACTTCTGATCATCTTAAGTCTCATTCCGAACCATTCATTCAGAAGTGAATATTTATCCTGGTAATGATAATAAAACGTATTGGGACTGATTCCGCTTCGCTTCACAAGCGAAGATACCGTAATCTTGTCGAAAGGCATCTCCGTTAACATTCCCTCAAAAGCAGTCATTATCGCGCCCTTGGTAAGCAAAGCCATAAATCTTCCTCCGTGTTTTCACTAGCAAGTATAATAACATATTTTTTCTACTCAAATTTGCGCATTTTTCCGTTTTTATCCTAATTCGCACAAATATTCAAATCCCATCAAATTCAAATAAAGATCGATATTTGACCGTTCAAGCCTCAGATAAATAAACATACACTTTCTAATTGAAGAATATATCTCATGAATGGAGGATCAATATGGAAACCAGAAGAGTGGTTATTACCGGAATGGGAGCTGTAACTCCTCTCGGAAACAACGTTGATTCATTTTGGAACGCACTGAAAAACGGAGAAAATGGAATTGGTCCCATCACCAAGATCGATGTGTCAGAATCAAAGATAAAACTTGCAGGTGAAGTCAAAGGCTTCGACCCGCGTGATTATATGGATTTTAAATCCTCCAAGAGAATGGGATTGTTCTCCCAATATGCCGTAGCCGCAACAAGAGAGGCGCTTAATCACGCCGGTATCGATATGGAAAAAGAAGATCCTTATCGTATCGGTGTAATAGTCGGCTGCGGCATTGGCTCGATGCAGGAACATGAGAAGGAGATAAAGAAGTACTTGGCTGGTCAGAAGATCGATCCTCTTTACATCCCTCTCGGTATACCAAATATGGCTTCAGCAAATATCTCTATCCAGTTCGGTCTCAAAGGAAAGAACATGGATATAAGCACAGCCTGTGCAACGGGAACTCACTGCATAGGTGAAGCCTATAACTCAATAAGATTAAATGAAGCAGATGTAATCGTAGCAGGAGGAACAGAAGCAGCTATTACCGCAACCGGCATCTCAGGCTTTGCAGCCCTCACTGCCCTGTCGCCTAACAGCGATCCTCAGAAGGCATCACGTCCGTTCGACAAGGACCGTGACGGATTCGTAATGGGCGAAGGTGCAGGTGTCCTTATCCTCGAAAACTACGAACACGCAATTAATCGCGGCGCCAATATCTTAGCCGAGATAGTCGGCTATGGCGTTACCAATGATGCCTACCATATTACGTCACCCTCACCGGACGGAAGCGGAGCCGGGACGGCAATGAAGATCGCTATTAGTCAAGCGGGTATTCTTCCTTCAGATATCAGTTATATCAACGCTCACGGAACTTCAACTCATCTTAACGATCTGTACGAAACCCGCGCGATCAAGTATGCTCTCGGTTCCGCCGCTTCCTCCGTATCCATCAACTCCACTAAATCCATGACAGGTCACCTTCTTGGAGGTGCAGGAGCTATCGAGGCTATCGTATGTGTTAAGTCTGTGCAGGACGATTATGTTCACGTTACACGTAACACTGAATGTACAGACGAAGAACTTGATCTTGATTACACCATCGGAAAAGGAAGAAACAGAGTCGTTAATTACGCACTCAGTAACTCACTGGGATTCGGCGGACATAACGCTTCACTTCTTTTCGCGAAGGCAACATAATACAGGCACTTACCCTTATAACACTCATATACGAAAAACCCCGCCTCACTTACGTGTGACGGGGTTTATCGTTATATTTAAATCTATATCAGACATCGAGCTTAAGATCGCCCTGCTTGATCCATCCGAGCTTTCTCATCAATTCGGAAAGACCGAGACAGATAGCTGCCGGGAGGATGAAATACATAACGATGATCTCAACCAAAACGATCCATGCAGCGTGATCAGCATTCATTGTTGCGAATGTCTGAAGAGGTCCTACGAGACCTGATGTACCCATACCTGAACCAACAGGTGTGCTCTCCATCTTAAGGAGCATTGTAGATACAGGTCCGAGGATAGCAGATGCTACGATGGAAGGGATCCATACTCTAGGATTTCTGATGATGTTAGGCATCTGGAGCATTGATGTTCCGAGACCCTGAGCAAGAAGTCCGTTAACCTTGTTCTCACGGTAGGAAATTACTGCGAAGCCGACCATCTGGCAGCAGCAACCTACTGTAGCTGCACCTGCAGCGATTCCGCCGAGCTGGAGCATAACGCCGATAGCTGCGGAAGAGATCGGAAGTGTAAGGAAGATTCCCATAAGAACACTAACGATGATACCCATAAGAAGTGGAGCCTGCTCTGTACCTGCATTAACGAGAGCACCGAGCCAACCCATGAATGTTGATACATAAGGACCAACGAAAAGTCCGACTGCTGCTGCAGGAATGATCGTGCAGAAAGGTGTAACGATAATGTCGACCTTTGTCTTACCGCATACGAGATGTCCGATCGCAATACCGACCATTGCTGCGATGAAAGCTCCCAAAGGCTCACCAGGTTTACCGCACTCAAGTACAAGAGGTGAACCAGGTGCGAATAAAGTTGCATTGGCACCGATCATACCGCAAACTGCAGAAGAGATAACTACCAATGGCTTCTCGCCGTACTTAACTGCTACACCGATACCGATACCGGCACCCATAAGAGTCTGTGCCATCTTACCGATCAAAGTTACATATGCTCCGATATTTCCCGGAATATATGAACCGATCTGTACGATTATCGTTCCGATAATAAGTGTACAGAAAAGACCTGTAGCCATACCGGAAAGTCCGTCAATAAAAATCTTGTTAAGGATTGCCTTAACACGACCGCCAAAACTTGTGTCCTTGCGGTCAGAAGGTTTAACCTTCTTGCTGTCCTTGCCCATATGTGAACCTCCTGATATTCATGCTTTTGCATAAACATACGTTAAATTGTGTAAATTATACATTATCGAAAAAACTACGCAACAAAAGAGTCCGAAATATATTTCACAATAATTTCGGACTCCATAGGACTTTTAATATATAAAATAACTATTTACTGTGTTGCGATAACGCTGAAGAAACGAAGCATCTCGTCTCCTGTATTGATCAGACTGTGATCATGACCCTTCGGACAATAATGAACAAGTCCCGGTCTAAGAGGATAACTCTCATCATCAAAGAGGATCGTTCCCTCTCCTTCAAGAATGTAGATAACTTCACTTTCAGTGTAATGAGTGTGAAGACCGATGGATGCACCCGGCTCAAGCCTTCCCATCATGATCTTGTTTACTCCGTCATACTCTACCTTGTTGTAAAAAGTAAGTTTTCCGCCTTTGAACTCTTTGTTAGCCATCTCCGGCATTTCATCAAAATTAATGATCATCTATGCTTCCTCCTATATGCTCCTATATTTCCATTATGTTCCTACTCGAAAAAGAATCAAGTCTCAGAGTTTAAACTCTTCATTCTTCTCTTGATTTTCCTTAGCCTCAAGGATCCTTACCCTGTACTGGATATCCTCCAAAAGCTTCCTGTTTGCAGCTATTGCATCACCCAAAAGTCCGATAAGAAAACTTATGACACCCATAAGGATCAAGATAGAGACAAGGATCAACATCTGGACATGGCCGCCATGTCTTCCGAATCCCGATATGATGAGGTAATAAACACCGATTCCGAAACCGATGAGACTGCTTAGAATACCGACTGTCGAGAAGAACTTCATCGGTCTGTACATGATAAATGATCTAGATATAACAGAAGCAGATCTCTTCATGTATTTCCACATACTGGTGAAAAGCCTTGAAGGTCTGGTCTCCTTATTCGTCCTGATCGGAACGGATGTCATTGTCATCTTCTCTCTTCCGGCCTGAATAATGGTCTCGAGAGTATATGTATAGTCATTAACTACGTTGAGTCTTAAAGCTGCTTCTCTGGAATAAGCTCTGAATCCTGACGGAGCATCAGGGATCTTGGTATTACTTGCTACTCTTACGACCCAGCTTCCAAGATGCTGGAACTTCTTCTTTGTCCAGGAAAAATGCTCTGTCTTATCGATAGGACGCTCACCGATTACGATATCAGCCTTACCTTCGATGATAGGACGGACGATCGTCTCGATATCAGCACCGCAATACTGGTTATCGGCATCCGTATTAACGATGATGTCGGCACCAAGATGAAGACAAGCATCAAGACCTGCCATAAAACCTTTGGCAAGACCTTTGTTGTGCTTAAAATTCACGACGTAATTAAAGCCCAATTCCTTGGCTTTCTGAACCGTATTGTCGGTACTTCCGTCGTTAATGATCAGATATTCGATCTCATCGATACCGTCAATATGTCTCGGAAGGTCATCCCAAGTTTCCTTAAGGGTCTGTTCCTCGTTAAGACAAGGTATCTGGATTATCAACTTCATCTAATCGGTATTCCTCCATCCGCTATATGTGGCTAAGTATAGAATAATTATATAATAAAATCAATTTACGAGCATATCGTAGGTAACACCGTACTTCTCCGCGATATCCTTCGCAAAGCTCATTCCCTCGGGAGGAGCAACCTCGACTTTGAACGATCTGTTGGCTCCTTCGTTCTTGACTATGAGTGAAGCCGCCTTGACTTTATAATCACCCTCTGAACTTAGCTTATCTGCATCATATGCCAGTTTATGCATATGAGTATTGTAGATCGTCCTTATACCTTTGTTGAGGATCGCCCTGACTGAATCACAGGCGATATAATAGCCCTCTTCAAAAGAAGTTGTAGAGAAGGTCTCGTTAAGGAGCATCAGACTATCGGAAGTAGCTTCGGTATAAAGCTCTTTAAATCTTACGCACTCTTCGCCAAGTCTTCCGAGGTCCATGGTCTTATCTTCGTCAGCCGGGAAGTGAGTGAATATGGAATCTACAGGCTTATATTCAAAGCTTGTTGCAGGAACATAGATTCCTCCCTGAGCAAGGACATAGAGAAGTCCGACTGCCTGAGTGATCGTAGTCTTACCTCCTCGGTTGGCACCAGTAAGGATATAGACTGTGTGGTCAGTATCAAAATCAAGATCGTTATAAACGATCTCTTCGCTGTGATTTGATGAGATCGCAAGCTTAAGGTTATAAAGACCTCTCGCCTTCATGGTAATTCCCTTCTCGAGATCTTCGGAAGAGATTATCTGAGGTTCACAGAAAGGCATATTCTTTTTGAGGTTCTCTTCGATGAATTCCGCGAATCTTATGTAGTAGACAAACTCAGGGATAAGCTTTGAAATATTGACTACAGCTACGTTGATGTACTTTGAAAGTGTATCTCTGAGCTTTTTTACGAGAGTATCGAGCATCTTATTGACGAGCTTATCAAGATAGAACGTGGTGCTCTCGACTCCGTCGCCTTCAGGAACTGCTGCGGTTGTGGACGCATTTCTCATCATTACGCCCTGAACGGATGATTTGGTATAGACATCATATAGATGGTTAGCTATATCATTGATGCTGGTTCCTTCTTCATTTACCGGATGATAATGCATATCACCGTCCCATTCAGTACCATTCTGAAGTTTGTTCTTTGACTTAAGGGCATCGGCAAAATTACTTACGATGCTCGACTTCTTGAACGGCTCGTTATTGATGGAGATAAGGCCGAGGCTGCTGGCCTCAAAACGCTCGTTTACGTTGATACCGACTGTTACGCTCTTGACGCTGGATGCTTCTGCCTTGATCTTTTTGATATCATCCTTCATCTCAGCGAAGAAAGACTCGGTATATATGGCATTAACATATTCACGCAGGTCTATAAGTCCCTGTGATTTGATAGGAGCATTCTTAAGACACTCCTGCATGGCTTCTACGCATTCGATATAATCGTTGATCTCGTCCATTTTGTGGAGAAGATCCCAAAGTCCCATTCTCTCGGTGGAACCTCTTTTCATTGTCTTAAAGTCCTTGATGTACTGGATCTTGTCGAGAAGCTCCATCATCTTTTTTCGAAGATCAGGAAGATTAAGGATATCGACAAAGACCTTCTGTCTGTATTCCGAGACCTCAGGGTCTGTCGTAAGCCTTGAAAGGATGCTCATGATAAGAGCTTCTTCCTTAGGTGCACCCGCGAGTTTCTGGCACAGAACGTCCAAAGCCAGATCGTGGCATGAAAGGCCTGATAACTGCCTGTAGGTTACTTCCTCCTGTCTAGGATATAGGATGCTTATCGGTTTATTAATATCAACAGACATACGATTCTCCTCTTGTCACAGACTAAATAGATTCTATTCTTATCCAAATGAATAAACAACTATTCCGGTTACAATCAATACCAGTGCGATCACCTTCTTGGGATTAAGCTTCTCACCGAAGAATATAAGTCCCCACAAAGTAACGAACAGGTAACCCGTCGCTTCAAGGATCGGACCTAATGACAACGGTATTCCCCTGTAAGCAAGGATGGAAAGCAAGGTCGCTGCTATGAAGATGGAATAGGCACCGATCACGTACGGATTTAAGTATTCTTTTATTATGGAGTCACGCTTAATATCAGCCGATTTCTTAAGTATTATCTGAGAGACCGAGCTTATGAAGACACCGAATATCAGGATGGAGGCATAAACAACACTATTCATTTTTATGCTCCTCCATCGAAAACAGAACGATACCGATTATGACGATTACCGCTCCGATGATCCTCTGGATCGATATGGACTCACCAAAGATCAGTATGCCCCATACCATTCCCCAGATGACCGTTACCGCTTTGTTCGCAAAAGCAAATGACAGCGGAAGTCTTTTAATGATCTGCTGCCAGAAGACTGCATAGACTGCCAAAAGAAATAAGACTCCGCCGTAAAAAAGACAGAACTTAAGGCTAAGGAATTTCTCCGAAGAAGCTTTTTTACTCAAAACGCTGCTCAGAGAATAGACCATCATCAAGATGTGTAATCCGACTATTACTATGTAATTCTTCTTGACACTCTTTTCCAAAACAATGGTCTCCTTAAAGCTTACTTGGCATATAGCGTTCTACTTCTTCCCTGCTTTCGGAAGCCAGAAGATAATAACCGAACCTTGTGGAACTGTCCTTTACTTCGCCGTCTATCTCTTTGATATCCGATGATACAAGTAACTTCGGATCATTTTCGGACAATCTCTTATAGACAAGGATATCATCCTCATCGAAAACAAACCTTACGCCTGCGATCTTCGGCGTACACACCATAGAAAGATCAGGTTCCTGACCGACAGCGACCTGAATGACCGCACGCACAAAATCAATTCCTGTGGAGAGCCTTACCAGATCGCTTCCGATAAAATCTCCGCCCATTCTTCCGCCTATCTCGATGATCTTAATACATCCATCATCATCTATCTTTATTTCCGTGTGAGAAGCACCGTTTGTTATCCCCAGCGTATTAAGCGCATGATCAACAACTGCCTTGACCTTTGTAAGAGTCTCGTTGCTAATTGGTGCCGGTTCCAGATGTCCTGTCTCGATAAAATGAGGATCACCCGTAATGTACTTTTTTGTCATGGCGAGGAAATGGTGTGCACCTTTGTATGAAATATATTCGATGCTGTACTCATCGCCTTCGGCAAATTCCTCAACAAGGGCACTCTTCTCAAAGCCCTGCTCCTTAGCTGATTCGATCGCCTCCGAGAGCTGTTCTTTTTTATAGACCTTGGTTATTCCCCTGCTTCCCGATCTGTCCAGCGGCTTTACGATAACAGGATATGAAAGTTCGACATTATCCAGATCGTTAACGGAATCAACCAGTATGCTCTTTGGAGACGGATCGCCGTTTTCCGCGAAAGCTTCTCTCATCAAATGCTTATTGGTCGACTTTAAAGTAGTCTCCATGGAATTACATGGAAGTCCGAGTTTTGAAGCAACATAATTTACCGTTATGACGGCAAGATCAGATGCTATAGTACATATTCCCGAGAGATCAAGAGATCTGCAAACTTCCAATATCTCATCTTTTTCGATGATGCTTATGGGATAAAAATGATCGGCAATAAGTTCACCGACATCATTTGCCTTCCACGCGAAAACATGGGTCTCGTAACCCATTTCCTTCGCTTTTCTTATGAGCGGTTCCTGAAGATAAGATGCACCTATGATCGCGAGTCTTTTCATTTATCTTTCTTATCCTCGTTAAGGATCTGCCTGATTACGTAAATAGGTCTGTCCTTGGTCTGCATGAAGATATTGCCGACATATACTCCGACGATACCAATGACCGATATTATGATTCCTCCGACGAGGATTATCGTAGCAACCGTACTAGTCCAACCGATAGTAACATCTGTACCTACCAGTTTATAAATGACCAGACCGATGAGCACTAAGAAAGAAACGATCGCCATAATAAATCCGAGTGCTACAAAAAGCCTCAGGATCTTATCTGACTGCGATGTCAGAAGCTCGATGGCAAGATTGATCTTTTTTCTGAAAGAATATGAGGATCTACCCTCAAATCGCTCGTTGCACTCGACATCGATCGATGTCTGTCTGAATCCGAGCCAGCTTATGTATTCCACATATCCGCGATGCTGTTCACGCATCTTGCAGTAATTATCTGCAACATTACGGCTGATGATACTGAAGTTACTTACTCTTCCGTCGTAAGTCGTATCCGTGGCATATCTGTATAGGCTATAGAAAATACGCGAGAGCAAAACCTTTATCGGGTTTTCTTTTCTTTCCGTTCTTCTGGCAAATACTACATCGTAACCCTCCTGGGCCTTCTTATAAAGATTCGGGATCTCTTCCGGACGGTCCTGAAGATCACAGTCCATTACAACGATCCAGTCTCCTGAAGCATTATCGATTCCTGCAAGGATAGCCTTCATCTGTCCGAAATTTCTCGACAGTTCAATGCCCTTGACATGCTTGTCTTCACTGCAGATCGCTTCTATCTCTTCCCATGAATTCTGAGGGCAGCTGTCATTAACAAAGATGATCTCATAATCATCAGTTATAGTCCTAACCGATTCTGTTACTCTTCGATGCAATTCTCGAAGTGCTGCTCGGCAGCCATATACAGGTGAAACAACAGATATCTTCATCAGCTAACCTCACTCACTTTAATGTTCCTAAATTCTCGCGGTCGGAATACATTTTCTCGTAGTAATCTTTGTATTCTCCGTCGATTATCTTACTCCACCATTCGCGGTTTTGGAGATACCACTGAATAGTCGATTCTATACCGGTCTCAAATGCGGTAGAAGGTTCCCATCCAAGTTCTCTTTTGAGTTTGGAAGAATCTATCGCGTATCTTAAGTCATGTCCTTTTCGATCAGCAACAAAGGTAATGAGATCATCGCTTTTACCAAGAGTCTTTACGATAAGCTTAACGATATCGATGTTTCTCATCTCGTTGTTACCGCCGATGTTATAAACTTCACCGATCTTTCCCTTGGAGAGGATAAGATCTACTGCCGAACAATGATCTTCTACATAGAGCCAATCTCTTACATTGATCCCCTTGCCATATACAGGCAAAGCCTTATCATCCAATGCATTAAGGATCATCAAAGGGATCAGTTTTTCAGGGAACTGATAAGGTCCGTAGTTATTGGAACATCTGGAGATAGTAACAGGAAGTCCGTATGTCCTGTGATAAGCAAGGACAAGAAGATCAGCGGATGCTTTACTGCTGCTATAAGGTGATGAAGTATGAATAGGAGTATCTTCCGTGAAAAGAAGATCGGGCCTGTCTATCGGAAGGTCTCCGTAGACCTCATCGGTACTTATCTGATGATATCTTATATTACCGTATTTTCGGCAGGCATCCATAAGGACACAGGTGCCGAGGATATTTGTCTGAAGGAAGATTCCCGGATCGACTATCGAACGGTCAACATGAGTTTCCGCTGCAAAGTTTACGACTATGTCGGGCTTTTCTTCTTCAAACAAAGAGTAGATCTTTTCCCTGTCACAGATATCAAGTCTTACGAATTTGAATCTGCTGTCGTTCATCACGTTTTCGAGACTGGAAAGATTACCTGCATATGTAAGTTTATCAACGCAGACGATCGAATGATCCGGATGTTTCTTCAGCATATAAAAGATGAAATTGGCACCGATAAAACCTGCGCCTCCGGTAACGAGCATCTTCATGATCTGTTCCCCTCATATCTGATCTTGCCTTGAGCAACGATCTTCAAGTGTTTACCATAAGGACTCTTACCGTAATTTGCTGCAGCCTTAAGAAGTTGTTCCTTATCGATCCAACCGTATGCATAAGCGATCTCCTCAAGAGCTGAGATCATGATCCCCTGTCTTTTCTCGACAATACTTACAAATGTGGATGCTTCGATAAGACTGTCCATAGTTCCTGCATCGATCCACGCGAATCCTCTTCCGAAGACTCTTACGCGAAGTTTTTCTTCATCAAGATACATCTGATTAAGAGTAGTTATCTCTAATTCTCCTCTGTCAGACCACTTAACTTTTTTTGCTTTCGAAACAACTCCTGACGGATAAAAATACAAACCCGTAACAGCATAATTGCTCTCAGGCTTCTCAGGTTTTTCCTCAATTTTTATAGGCATACCGTTTTCATCTAATGTAACTACTCCGTACCTCTTCGGATCAGGCACATAATATCCGAAAACAGTTGCCAGGTTTTCCTCTTCGGCAGTTTTAGCGGCACTTCTCAAGATAGAACCGAATCCGCCTCCGTAAAAAATGTTATCGCCCAAGACCATGGCGCATGAATCATCACCTATAAACTTCTCTCCGATGAGAAAAGCTTCTGCCAAACCATTAGGTTTTTCCTGGACTGCATATGAAATAGATATTCCAAAACGGGAACCGTCTTCCAAGAGTTCTTTGAATCTCTCAACATCCTGCGGAGTACTGATGATCAAAATGTCCTTGATCCCTGCCAGCATCAGAGTAGAAATCGGATAATAAATCATCGGTTTGTCATATACTGGTAAAAGCTGTTTACTGGTAACCATTGTTAACGGGTATAAACGAGTCCCCGATCCGCCTGCCAAGACTATTCCCTTCATATGCGCCCTCCTAGTAGTCTCTCATCATTATACTACAGAACCAAGTAACTTACGCCTCGGATCCCTCCGGAACGTAAATGTTCCATATCTTAAATCCGTCCACTTCATCAACCAGTTCGATCTCAGCATCCGGAGCATAATATTTCTTCACATACGCTAAAACATCTTCAATAAAATAATTGTTGACGATATATACATTCTCATGGGTAAGTCCTGAGTAAGGATTATCCGGATCTATGCCGTTTTGTTCCAAAATATATCTTTCATCAGGACCACGCATGGCAACACTTCCAAAATAGAAATACTGATCTTTGTACATATCCTTTTCAGGTCTAAGCCAAGGATCATAATCAAAATACAACTGCTGCACTCCCGTGTAGAGATCAACATAATAGAAGTGTTCGTCATCATTTCTCATAAGCTCGATCAGATCTGAGTGAGGCTTTCTGTCAGCGATCTTAAAGCCGTACTTTTCTTTAACAAAATGAGCTGAATTGAGAAGGACGTCATCAAATCTTTCCCTGTATTCTTCATCAGATAATTTCATGAGACTGTTATCAGGAATACACATCGGAATATGAAATCCCAATATGAGCAAAGTTGCGACCAAGGCAAAAATGTGCATAGTCCTCATCTTTTTACTGAAAAGCACGGTAGTCTTCCTGTAAAGACTGTTTTCAGGATCAGGTTCAAATGTATAAAGTAAAGTCATGATAGAGCAAAGTATTATTCCGCTCTCAACTCGGTATACTGTTCTTCCCGCATATGTAAATCCCAAAAGAAGAACAAATGTCGATAGTAACAGCAGGAAAGGCCAGAGTAATCTCTTTCCGCACAATGCAGTAATGAGGATCACCACATAAAAACAGATAGTGCACCAATAGATCATTACGCCTCTGGTAGCGATATCTCCAAAGACGAAAATCGGTGATTCCGTGATGCTGTCGGAATAAGCAACATTGATATCGCCTACCTTCTCCAATCTGTCATTGGAGTATACGGAAGCATCACCAAATCCCCATGTATTGAGAATCGTATAATCGGTCTGATCAAAACCGAGAGCCTCATAATCGTCCTTGACCTCATCATATACGGGAACCCATGTATCAGTGATCCTGTATCTGTAGATCTGGAAATCCTCGAACTCCTTATAATCGTGATTTCTGAATTTGATGGCATTTCCAAAATACGTCAGGCAATATAATACTCCGACAAGCACACCGCAGAGTACAAAGCATATTCCGATCTTTTTAAGAGACTCTTTGGTTTTAACCTCGGAATTTCTTAAAAGATCGAAGGACTTGTAAAGAAATACAAGGAACAGGAATATCAACGAAACGTAGATGGAATCAATTCTCAAAAAAGAAGCAAATACAGTCAAAACTGTTCCGCCCAAAATTAGGCCGATCTTGCCTTTCTTTGCATCGAAATAACCGTACAAGACCAAAAGACCGCCTGCAAATCCGGCTACGGTAGCTACTCTGGTGAACTGAACGAGGATATACATATCATTAGCTGCCGAAGCCGCAAATATCAGGCTCAGCATAACAGAAAGAGGTCCTCTTACTTTTTTGAACAACAGATAAAAGACGATGGTCATCGAAATGAATGCCAAAGTCTCCATAAACAGAAAATAAAAGCTGATCTTTGGAATTAATTCGTTAAGTGTTTTCAGGACAAATCCGAGAAACGGATTTGAAAAGAACATATATGGGTTATTGCCCTGACCAAATGCTCCGGAAAGGATCGCATCCTGCAGATGATCATCAGATACTTCATACTTGATATCCAATGTCAAAACCTTGACCAATAAAATGATCAGATTAAACAAAAAGGCTGACAAAAGAGGATTATTACAGAAAAAACTGTAAACCCTCATAAGACCACTTCTCTTTTGAAGTTTTCCCTCACCCGCTGTATCGTTACTCAAATCCCCAAATCTCCCTTTTTGAACAACATATGCAAAAACTGCATATTATTATAACACAGACAGAGATATATTTTTATTAGCGGCCGGTTATAGACAACGGCAATTCGAGTCCGTTCTCCTCCAAGAGGTCCTTATCCCTTAATATATCGTCCCTTTCACCCACTTTAACGATGCGACCTTTATTCAGAAGAGCCACTTTTTCGCAGGTATCGTATATGAGATCCAAGTCGTGTGAAGCTATTATCTTCGTTGCATCTATTCTCTTTATCGCATTTATGACAGTGCGTCTGTTATGAGGATCCAATGATGATGTAGGCTCATCGAAAAGGATCACATTCGGCTTCATCATGAGGATAGTAGCAATTGCAGCCATCTTCTTCTCTCCGCCTGAGATCTTATGGTTATATCGCTCCTTAAGATGGCTGATCTCAAGTTGCGCCAATATCTCTTCGGCCTTTTTGACTGCTTCATCTTTGGATGTTCCGTAGTTCACGGGACCAAAGATCATATCCTCGATAACCTTAGGCATAAACATCTGGTCGTCGGATTCCTGAATGACGTAACCCAAGTTCTTACGAATCTCGGGCATGTTTTTCTTAACGACCTCAAGACCGTTAAACATTATCGAACCCTTAAAAGCCGTAAGTCCGGTAAGAGATCTGAAAAGGCTGCTCTTACCCGCTCCGTTAGCTCCGATAAGACCGAGGGAATCACCCTCGGAGATAGTAAGATCAACGCCTTCGAGAGCTTTGATCCCGCCTTCATATTCAACTGTAAGACCTTTGATGTCTATCATCTTTACCTCACGAACAATGAACCGACCAAAGCCGGAACGTTAAACAATCTCATAAGCACACATACCGCAATAAGGATCGGAATCCATAGCCATGAAAGCTTCGAGAATACTCTGTCACAGTAGTAAAACTCGCCGTTAAAACCGCGGAGTATCATGCTGCCGTAATTGCGGTCTGCTTTATTCATGCTCCTTATGATGAGCTGCCCCAGAAAAGACCCCCAGGATTTAAACGCGATTCCGTTTTGTCCCGGCGCCCTCAAAGAATAACTCTCTGTCATTGTTGCGACTTCATCCAAAAACATAGAAACATATCTATATGTCAAAAGAAGAAGCGAGACAATGATCTTAGGCATATGGATCTTACGAAGGCTCTTACAAAGGTCGTCTATAGGCGTCGTTGCCACAAGAAGGAACGACGCCATCAGACTAAACACACCCTTGAGCATCAGTGTCACCATGGACACGATGCCGTAACTTACCTTAAAGTTTCCTATCGAAAACATGATCTCACGATCCAGAAAAGGATTTACTATGCCTACCAAAAGCACGATAGGAAGCACTACCTTTAGTTTTCGAAAACAGGTACTTACAGGAATCCCGCTTAACATATAACCCAAAAGAGGCACCAGGATCATCGCAAACAATCCGACTATGTCGTACTTATTAAACGAAGCAACTGTCGCAATATAAACGATGGTCAAAAGAAGCTTGGATAACGGGCTCAGGCCATGGACCGGAGATTCAAGCTTACTTAAGTCCTCGACAGAACGTATCTCTGAAGATGCCTCTCTTGCTCTGTTCATTTCTCACCTTATCAGGTCGTCTTCTTGTTCTTCTTACGGAAGAAACCGCCTGCAAAGCAGATACCGATAGCGATAACTGCTACGATAGCAGAACCTACAACACCGGAAACCGTTGTCCCGAGCGGGTTCTCGCTGTCAGATGAGAATGCATAATCAGGAAGGAATGATGTCTTCTCCTGTATGGATTCAGCCTTTTCAGCTACAGAACTTGAAGTTCCGTAGTCTTCTTCATCAAGACCCATATTAGTTCTGCTCTCGCTATACTCAGTGTTTCCGAACAAAGCCCACTCGAGTCCGTCAGGATTGCCGCTCGCAAGAAGCGAGAAACCTCCTCCGATAACAACTACACAAGCAAGAAGGACTGCGATCGTAACCTTAAGCGAACTCTTCTTATTTTCCTCTTTCTCAACACCCTTGATAAGGTCAGGAGATGTAGAGTGAACAAATACGAGAACTGCGGAAGTTGCAAGACCTTCGACAAGTCCAATTGCTAGGTGGATAGGCTGCATGAGCATAACGAATGACTTAAACGGAAGTTCAGTGATACCGGAAAGTGATGTCTCTAAAACAACTGAGAAAGCACCCATCTGCAGTGTAATCACACATCCTAAGATAGAAGCAAGAATGAGCTTGACCTTTGTATTCATCTTTGTCTTCATGATAGGTCTATAGATTAGGAAATAACCCACAAAACACCCGTAGAATGCCATGTTCCATATGTTCGAACCTAACGCCATCAATCCTCCGTCCGCGAAGAACAGACATTGGATAAGAAGTACTGTTATCATTGAAAGGAATCCTGCATAAGGTCCCAAAAGTGCTGTGAGGAGCATACCTCCACAAATGTGTCCGGATGAACCTGTTCCCGGGATAGTGTAGTTGATCATCTGTCCCGCAAATACAAGAGCCGACATAACAGCCATTGTAGGCAGTCTCTTAAACGTCGGTTCGTTAGTAAGTTTCTCCTCTTTCTTCAATTTATAGACCGACAGTCCCGCAACCGCAGTTGAAGCGACATACATTGTTCCTGCAACTGCAGGTGACAATAAAGCATCAGCCATATGCATAACGCATTACCTCCTGATTTCCTTTTTTATTTCACCGATTGAAGTACCCTCTGTCATAGCGATCTTCGACAAGTCATCATATTCAATCTTCTCGCGAACGACTCCATAGCCTTCCGAGATCTTGACCCTGACATCACCATACTGTGTGCTCAAAGTCTCTGTTCTTCTGTCCAGAGTAAACCTGTTAACCGGCTTTTCTCTTACACCGATAGTAGATGTGTATTTAAAGATCGTACGTACGATCTCATCTTCTTTTTCTTTGTCACAGATAACGCTCAAAAGTGTTCCCGGACGGGATTTTTTCATATTCACCGGAACCGTGAAAACTTCTCTGGCACCCGCATCAAAGAGTCTTTCCATCGCAAATCCGATCTCTTCACCTGTCATATCATCTACGTTGGCGTTAAGTTCAACTATGGATGATTCAGTCGAATTGATCTCTCCGAGCATTGCACGTACTACATTGGCACTTTCAAAATCCTTTTTGCCCGTTCCGTATCCGATCCTGTCAACGATCATCATAGGCTGAACATCAAACTTACTCGAAAAGTATTTAAGGATAGCAGCTCCTGTCGGAGTGCACATCTCAGACTTGATCTCACCTGCATATGTAGGAACGCCTTTAAGGATGAAAGCAGTAGCCGGTGCAGGAACAGGTAAGATTCCGTGTGCACATTTAACAGTTCCGCTGCCGACACAAACAGCTGAAGATATTACGTTTTTTACCTGAAGTTTATCGAGAAGGTAGCAGAAAGCCGTAATATCCGCTACCGCATCCATGGTTCCAACCTCGTGGAAGTGAATATCCTCCACAGGTTTACCGTGAGCAGCACTTTCAGCCTCTGCAATGAGCTTGTAGATACCCATGATATCCTGTGTAACATTGTTACAAACCTTCATATGATCGCGTACGATGTGCTCAATGTCATGAAGAGATGTATGGTGGTGATGATGTCCTTCATGGTCGTGGTGATGGTGCTCATGTTCGTGTTCATGATGGTGTTCGTGGTGATGATCGTGCATATCTTCACTCTCTTCAACACCGTCAACGGTAACTTTCATATGAGTTCCGACGATTCCGCACTTGGTATCAGGAAATATCTCATATTTTACATGAGTGATACCAAGAGAATTGAGTTCTTCGACGATCTTTTCCTTATCGTCAAACAGATCTATAAGGGAAGCTGAGAGCATATCCCCTGCTGCACCCATCGAACAATCAAAATAAAGTGTCCTCATTTCTTTACCTCCATATGATTTATCATGCTGGCAAGATACCCAGCACCGAATCCGTTATCAATATTTACAACAGAAACACCACTTGCACATGAATTCAGCATAGAAAGAAGAGCTGAGATGCCTCCAAACGAAGCTCCATAACCGACACTTGTCGGAACAGCAATAACAGGACAGTCTGAAAGACCGCCTACTACACTTGCCAACGCTCCTTCCATTCCGGCAACTGCGATTATCACCGAAGCACCCATTATTGAATCCATATTTGAAAGAAGTCTGTGAAGTCCTGCAACGCCCACATCATATAGACGAACAACTATATTTCCATGAGCTTCCGCTGTCAGTGCAGCCTCTTCAGCTACAGGGATATCAGATGTTCCTCCCGTCGCTACTACGATCTTACCAATGCCGTCTGCTTCAGGCATTTTGCCCACTATGCCGATACGTGCATCCTCATAATATTTTATATCGATACTTGTCAATATTTCTTCATATTTATCTTTGTCCAGTCGGGTGATCAATATCGTCTTGATATCGTTGCTGATCATGGTATCAAGGATCCCTTTTATCTGGGAAGCGGTCTTGCCTGCTCCGTATACTACTTCCGGAGCTCCCTGTCTTATGCTTCTGTGAAGATCTACTTTTGCAAATCCGATATCTTCGAACGGCTGTTTCTTGATAGCCAGAAGAGCATCATCAACGCTTACATTACCGTCCTTAACATCCTCTAATATCTTTCTGATATCACTATTCATCTTCTCACCCTCTGTTTTTCCAAAATAAAAAACACGCAATCTTTCCTACAAGAAAGAATGCATGCCTCCAAAGCACACTTAACAATTCAAAATATAAAAGAACTTCAGTTCTGTGAATAGGACCTCATGATCCCGATAACGGATTCATTTTACAATAATAATATATAAATAACAACGAGTCAGGCTCCCGTTATCTTATCCCTGATCTTAAGTATCCCGATTATGATAAGTCCCAATAGGATCGATATCAGAACAATACCGAAAAATATAACCATACCGACCGGAAGTCCCCAGTTAAGAAAACCGTACCAGTCGTTGGTATCAGGCCATTCACCCTTACCGTTTATACCGATGTTAAGAAGATATACTGTTCCGTAGAGGAATGCCGGAATACCTGCAAACAGGCGTTCTTTAATGCCGATCTTGGTCTTATTAAAGATAACGAATTCTATCAATTCCGCAAGAGGTATAAGAAGGTGAAATCCGAGGTTTGCTCCGCTATACATCGGAATATCCTTATATACAGGTCTGAGGAAAAATAAGACTACTGAAAAAGTAACCATTACAGCTACGGTAGAAACGAATTTAAGGACATCTGCAACTTTTGTATCCTTACCCTTTATCGCAACTGCCGCCCACAAACCGGAAGTTACTCCTGCAAAGATATTCGAAAGCACAGTAAAATACTTAAGACTGGTAAATCCCGGTGAAGAGAGGAAACTTTCTGAACCAAGGAACATATATCCCCATACAAGGATAACAGCCACTGCCAATATAATATTTATAACGATCCTGATCTTCTGCTTCATATCAGTCACCTAAGATTACTTTTTTAAGTTCCTCTGCAGAGGATACGATTTTTACTGCTCCGTTTTCAACAAGTACATCTCTGTCCTTATATCCCCATCCTACACTAATATGATCTGTTTTTGCATTAGTCGCAGTTTGAATATCAACATCTGAATCGCCGACTATTATGGTCTTCTCGTTATTTATGCCGAGAGTTTTGAGAATGTTGTTGATGATGGTCGGATCAGGTTTATGAGGAAGTCCTTCCACATGTCCCTGAACTATATCGATAACCCCCGGGAAGCAGTGTTCACAGAGTTTTCGAGCAGCAGTATCAGACTTGTTTGTAGCAACTGCGATCTTGATACCATGTGCTTTGAGAGAAGAAAAAAGTTCAGGGATCCCCGGGAACGGATCAGTATTCTCGGTGCAGTGCTCGTTATAGTATTCCCTGTAATCAGAAAGAATCTTATCCTCGTCAGCATCAGGATAAGCTTCGATGCTTTTATTAACGAGATTTCTCGCGCCGTTACCGACACGCGATCTCATGATCTCCCTTGTAACAGGCTCTATGCCGGAATTGGAAAGAGCATGATTAAAGGAGATCGTAAGCTCGCCGAGCGTATCGAGTATAGTGCCGTCCAGGTCGAAGATAACAAGATCGTATTTCATCTTAATGTTCCATTTTCCATATCTCGCAGGAATATGGTTTCAGGACAGAACCGCCTCCGAAATCATGGATCGTATCGGTCAGAAGTTCCTGAGCCCGGCCGCAGCCTGCATCAAAGTGCGCAGTATATTCGTAGTTACCTGCATTGATCGCAACAAGTATTCTCTCATTGCCGTCATTTCTCTCGAAAATGCACTGATGATTCGTGAGCACAACTGATCTGAAAGAACCGTAGTTAAGAGCGCTGTGCTCCTTTTTGATCTCAGAAAGCTTAGAGATATGAGTCGTTAGATCATTCCACAAAGGCTCATCATAGCTTAAGCGCAAAGAAGGATCTCCTTCTTCTTTTCTTCCTGTGGCGCCCCACTCGGAACCGTAGTAAACGCAAGGGAATCCCGGCATCGTGAAAGCAAGCGTGTAGACAAGAGGAAGATGGTTCTGATCGTTAAGATTAGAAGCGATCCTCGTTACGTCATGATTATCAACGAAACTCATCAGGTGAAGACCTCTGAACCAGCTCCAGTTCTCAGGTCCGAATTGCTGGATCAATGTGTTAATGATCTCGAACATGTTCATACAGTTAAAAGAACTGAAAAGCCCCTTGTAGCAGGCATAATTTGTACATGAATGAAGCATCTCAGTATTGACCCACTGCTTATAATCACCATGCAAGAGTTCACCCAACAAAAGGAACTCAGGCTTAAGTTCTCCCGTGAACCAGCGAAGTCTTTTCAGAAAATCTCTGTCGAGACAGTATGCGACATCAAGTCTCAATCCGTCGATATCAAAATAGTCTACCCAATATTTGATCTTATCCAGGATATGATTAATGACTTCTTCGTTTCGGAGATTCAATTTAACAAGATCGAAGTTGCCTTCCCAGCCTTCATACCAGAAACCATCGTTATAATTCGAATTACCGTCGAAAGACAGATGGAACCAATCTTTGTACTGGGAATCCCACTTCTTTTCCTGAACATCCTTAAATGCCCAGAAACCGCGTCCGACATGATTGAAAACGCCGTCCAAAACGACTTTGATTCCGCTCTTATGAAGTTCATCAACAACTTTTTTAAAGTCTTCGTTTGTTCCGAGACGTTTATCTATAAGTCCATAGTCTCTCGTATTATAACCGTGAGTATCGGATTCGAACACAGGCGAAAAGTATATCGCATTGATACCAAGTTTCTTGAGATGCGGGATCCAGTCGATTACCTTAAGGATCCTGGATTCCAATATTCCGTCATTTTCGAACGGAGCTCCGCAAAAACCAAGCGGATAGATCTGATAAAAAACAGATGATTCATACCACATAAATAATTCCCCCAGGCTTTAGATTATACACCTAGGGGAATTCTCATAAAATGCGCAATAATTTTATAATCCGCGATTCTTCAGATCACTTACGAGCTGGACGTAGAATTCTCTTACATCAAAGCCCGAGAGATTTTCACGGTTAAGATCGATCATATCGCCGTGGGATATGCCTCTTCGTCCACGGCAGGTAAGGAATTGATAATTCTCACCCCATTTGAACGAAGGCTCACCTACAAGTCCGTCATTAGGACCGTCAAAGTACTTAACAAGGTGGAAACTCATGTTAAGCGGGAATGCTCCGCTTATAGCATGACGCATTCCGGAACCGACACTTTGCGTATAGATACCGTGAGCCTTGTAATCGAACTTATCTGCATCTTCCGATATCTCCCTGCATCTTGTAGCAGTAAGATCACCGACAGCTTCAAGGAAGTCAGGGGATTTATCTCCGAGACCTCTAAGCGTTGCGTTATAAGCTGCAGCCACTGCATTTTTACTTTTCTCAGGTGCTTTGTTAAGGATATATTCAGCGAATTCACATCCTCTGTGAGGAGTATTGATCGTAGTGATCGAAGCTACGTACTTGGCGATATCCGTATGTGCGATCGCATACTTCATATCAAGTCCGCCCTTTGAGTGAGCTATGATATTAACTTTCTCGGCACCGCTTTCCTCGATAACTTCTCTAAGTCTTGCCGCGAGTTTCTCCGCACTTTTGGCAACTGTTTCAGCAGACTCGTGGTTGCCGTAATAGATAGTTGCTCCGTTCTTTTTAAGTTCAGCAGGAACCCTTCCCCAATAATTAAATCGTTTGAAATCTCTGAAGAAGATACCGTGTATCATGAATAGCGGATACTTAGTCTTACATATCTGCTCATCATGACGCTGTGCATCAAGTTTGATCTTCTTCGTCTCGAAAAAGTACTCGTTCAAGCAGATATAAAGGATAATGCCCAAAGCGATCAAGTGCAAAACAGGTATCATTCCCACAAGGATTCCCACTATCCTTACCTTGGCACCGAGCTGTCTCGATGACAGGTAGACCATTATGATTCCGGTCCAGAATATTATGTTCTCAACTACGATTACTGCTACCGGATATACCCAGTAGTCTACGAGAGTTTCTTCAATACCGTTAACGATGAGCATTCCCAGGAAGATTCCCGCACAGATTACGGTCGTTATCAAGAAGATTATCAGAAGTGTGCATCCGGTTCCGAGACTTCGAAGTCTCGGCCCGATAGAGTATTTAACCTTTTTGTCAGAACTCATTTTCATCCCTCTATTCCCTTATTTGCCTTGTATTATACTCAATATCATCTTCAATTCAACCGAGCCGTTTATCCGACAGGATTACGGACATCGAATATGATGAAATCGCCCACTACCTTACCCGGATACCTTTCTGCGAAGTATGCCGCATCAGAATACGTATTGCTCGTAACAACGTATCTAATATCGGAATGATTCTCCACAACATATTCGATCGTATCACAGTTGCTCGGTTCAGGATCTGCATAGACAAGATAATCAGCCCAGACATCCAGCTCATAGCAGCTCTCTGCTACCAAAACGGATTCATTATCGGAAAGAAGTCCGTCCAAAACACTATCAAGCTCACTGATCTCGTCTCTCGGCTTATCGATCTTATCCAATACCGAGCACTCCGTAACAGCACTCATATCACCTGCTTTGACTCTTGTCACGAGTTCTTCTGTCCGATAAGGAAAACCGAGGAATCCGTAGAAGGCAATATATAAGACAAAGGTCATGATAACAGATGGAACTATCGCGATCATAAGAGGATTGAATGATATCTTCTTACGATGATCAACACAAAATGCGATCAATGCAAAGGTCATGATAAATACCGTCTCGATATGGTATCTCTCCTCAGGATATCCGACGACCACATACATACCGCACTTAAGGAAGTAGAAAAGAGCAACCATCAAAAGGCAACGTGATGACTTAAGAGTTGTCTTCTTCTCGCTGATGATCTTATAAAGCCAGCAACAGCAGAAGACAAAACAGATCAATCCTGCGATGGAGCAGATTATTAATCCGAAAAGGATCAAGGATTTAGTTCCAAACAAAGCCTTAAACCACAGACCCGGATCAGAAAACAGAGTAGCTGCTTTATCTCCAGGAAGATCGACTCTCGTCGGTATCTTGGATTCGACCATAAAAGCAGTTCCGGAATTATCGGTGATCCATGGCTTACCGAATCTTACGAAGGAATAGATAATCCATGGAGAAACCGCGAGCAGACCGCCTGCAATATACAAAAGAGCGTTCTTGATCCTCTCTTCTTTGATGACAAGAAGGACCAGGAAACAATATGCTGCAAGAGGCAGATTATCGAATCTGCAGGAAACTGCGAAGCCTGCCAATAATCCCAAGATAAGAGCTTTTAGTCCGAGCTTCTTGTTTTCGAAAAAACAAGAAGAGAAGATCAACAAGATAAGCAATATAAAAAGCAGTGAGACCGGTATTGCCCTGCCTCCGCAAACTTCATCAAGATAATATGGTGATGTTATGAGGATGACTGCCGCGATTATTCCGGCGTACGGAGAAGATGTTATCTTCTTGCTGAGCCTTACCGTAAGAAGGAGCGTGAAAAGCACCGCATAAAAGTCGATCAAGACTCCGGAATAAAGGCCGAGGCCCGTTATTTTATCGATCACAAAAATGATGAACGGAAGGAAGTACGGGAAAGAACAGTTATATATCG
Organism: uncultured Clostridia bacterium; assembly: GCA_947303255.1. Lineage (GTDB taxonomy): Bacteria > Bacillota > Clostridia > Saccharofermentanales > Saccharofermentanaceae > Saccharofermentans. The sequence goes on from CAMYXL010000014.1 coordinate 44,828, forward strand.
AATCGATAACATATTGTCTGATGATTCCTGCGTTACCGTAGTCGTTAAATGTTGTTTTCGAGATATCATAGTACATGTATGAATCAGGCGAGAAAGCACCTGCAGCAAATACTATGTATATAGCTCCAACGGCAAGACCGAAAGATGCAAGTAACATAAATGATCTCGAAGTCTTGTTCTTGACTGAACCGATATATCCCAGACAAGCGATAACGACTGAAGCAAGAGCGATTATCACAAGCGAGATCACATTATCAATGATCTTGGAATTAATGACGGACAGTATGCAGGAAACTGCTCCGATACCGGCCAGAACATAAGCATAATTACGATCAAACAGAAGTCCGAAGTCCTTATGGATCATCTTCTCGATAACAAAGAACATTACAAGGTTAAAGAGAATGAATCCCACTAAGCCAACCACCGAGAAAGATGAAATATTGATATATAAAGACGTCAGAACCAGCGTGACCGCGATGGCCAGCATTCCGCATTTGTTGTTGGTTACAGCTTCTTTTATCTTACTCATAACTACCCTTAACTTTTCAAATCAAAAGCTTTGTTATTCAATAGTGTTCCAAACCTTCGGTCTGTCATCGTCGACGATATCTTTCCTCTTCTTGATCCAAACGACCAGAAGGATCGTGCCGCCGACTGCCATTACACCGCCGAAGATAAAAAAGAACGGCTTGGAACCGGCATTATTGACCAGATAATATGGCACAAGCATTTCTTCACTTTCTTCTCTCGTGAAGTCACAACTTATAAGATATTTAACTGCTGCTTCATACATATCATCACTCATCTTCTGAGCATAACCGTCAACATGGATCTTCTCTGTCGGAGCCTTGGATCTGTTGCAGAACCAGTCGACCGTATCATCTGTGATCGAATTAAGAGTGAGCTCATCGTTCTTCTGAGCTCTATAAACAACGACATTTACAAATTCACTAGGGTGTTTATTGCTGTCAAATTGAGGAACGGCGTAATAATTTACTTTACCGTTGTCTCCTGTTTCAACAACGCAGACGCCCCAGCTCTTATCTATGTCTCCGACGACATGAGTGCGGTTTCCTATATCAGAATAGTCACTGTCCGGATCATTAAGATCTATGGTATTTGCATCACCTTTCAGGAATGAGATACCGAGTCCCAAAAAGATTACCGCACAGACAAGCATTACTATTGCACCGTACAAAAGACCGGCTTTCTTCTTTCCGGCCAAAAAGAACCAAAACATAAACAATCTCCTAAATTATCAGTCTTCAAAACATTCCATCAGTCTTGTAAGGTCAACCACAAGATCATCAAGTTTGTTATCATCTATCTTCGAAAACAGTTTATCTGTCTTCTTGGATGTTATTTCGTAATTCTTCTCAAAATATTTCTTTGCTTTTGGAGCAAGTTCAACCTCAAGAGCTCTTCCGTCAGTTCTTGACTGTCTTACTTTGAGATACTTCTTTTCTTCCAATTGAGATACTATCTTCTTAACGTTTTGTCTTGTCGTTCCGACAAATTCAGCTATGGAATTAAGATTCTTTTCACCGTCGTCCATCTTGGAGATCATCAACAACAAAAACCACTGCTTATATGTAATATCATCATGGATCGAATCACCAAACTGCGAGAATTTATTGGACAAAAGCGAAATAGATCCGATGATGTATTCTTCTTTCTCTATCCTACCCATAAGCCCCTCCTTTTCAAAATACGCAACAAATTGCTCTTTTCAATTATATGCATATTATTGCATAATTACAACACCTTATATATCAGCGTTTTTCTCGGTTCGACCTATCAACAGTTCTTTTTACGTATTCTCTCAGTTGCTCGTCGCTGACCTCTTTTTCGGGCATGAACAATACAAGGTCTTTATCAATTGAAAAGACGTCCATTATGCCTTTGAGATAAACCTGGGCTATATGATTAGCGCATACTCTGCAGTCAAAAAGATCCCTGATGAAATATGCTTTCTCGATTCCTATCTCATCAGGTTCATGCATGTTTTTTTGAAGAAATTCGTGTATTATCTTCGCACATAATTTGCGCGTTAATACCGCATCTTTTTCTTCGAGGCTGTTATCGATTTCAAGAAGATTCAAAAGATCGATTACTTTGGTCATACAGGTGTGATCTTAAGAAGATAGCTTGCACATCCTTTGATGGAAGAAAGTCTGACTCTCTTCTCACAAGAGTTCCATGTCTCCTTACTCTTGAGATCCTTTATGAGATACTCATCAGCACCAAGGAATCCTGAAGGAATATTCATCTTCTCAGATATCTCATCAAAAGTGATGCAGATATCATCTGTTCTGTCATTAGTATCAAGATTAAAGAATCCGACTGCAATGGAACCGTCACTAAGCGGCTTAACAAGCACGTCTATTCTCTTATTGTCTCTTATGTAATCCTTGGAAGGATCTGACGTATCGATGGTGGTGAATATTCTTTTTGCCTGAACTCCCAGAGCATCCTGGTTAAGAGCGATATAGTCCTCGTTGGCGATTATGTTATATATCTCGTCGCCCTTGGTTACACGTCTTAGATCCAGACCGAGCATCAGAGGTGAATTGAGCATGCACCACATAGCCATATGAGACTCATTCATGGTCTGATCCACACCGTTCATGCCTATAACCATCATATCAGGATCGTTCCAGCCCTTATCAAGTCCTGCGAACTCGTCCATTATGACTGCTTTGTTATACTGCGTCGTGATATTTGTCGTATAATCACTCTCCCATCCGCATGTTCCGTAATCTCCTTCTGTGGAGCCGACAGCAAAGGTAATATCGTTAAGAATCCTCCATGAGTTACCTACCTTATATGCCCAGTTCTGAGGGTTTGTCTTACCCCACTCACAGACGGAAAGTATAACATCATTGTCCTTATCAAGTTCTTCAAACGCTTCCATCATGGCTGCATAGGAACTCAAGGTATTTTCCTGACGTCTGTGGTTCATGAGCTTTATGATGTTCTTACCGTTCTTAAGCTGAACAGCAAATGGAGATGATACCGCAAAGTCAGTTGTTGATGAAGTTTCAGGAAGAAGGTCATCAAAGATCCTCTGACCGTTAACGCTGATCTGAAGCCAAGCTCCGATTCCTTCTTCTTTTCCGGTAGCATAATCGATCTTAAGATCAACTGTCTTATCTTCAGCAGATTCGAGTTCAATTACGATCTCGCTGCTCTTTTGTCCTACAGGACTATAGTCAGGACCTGTTCCGTCAAGCGTTCCGAGGAAAGTTATATATGAATCCTTAACATGAGCGCACTCCCCTGTTATGGTAAGCTCCTCTGCACTAATAGTCTTGTCACCGATAATAACTGATCTGATATTCGGACCAAATGTAAATCTGGCATTCTCAGGATCAGCGAATGTAGCATTATCGAAAATGTTGTAGCAGTTATCAACCTTTATGAAATCAATACCCCAATCAAGGTACTGCTTAGCATAGACCTTCTCATATCCGTACGTTCCGACTTCAGAACCGGCACAAAGTTTCTCGCCGATGTCGTTATACATTCCGAACTTAAGTCCCTTGGAATGAAGGAAATCAGACAAAGCCTTAAATCCGCTCGGGAACTTAACAGGCTCATTGGATAATTTACCGTCAACTCGATGCGGCACATAACAGCCGTCATCCAAAACAACATATTTATAACCGAGTTTATCAAGACCCAACTCGACAAGTTTTTCTGCCATCTGTTTTGTAAGTTCTTCGGTATTACCGCTTCCGAATGCATTCCAGCTGTTCCAGCCCATTACAGGAAGCTTTCCGTTCTTCTTACAGGATAATACTTCTTTGTTCGAAAAAGATTCAAAGCGCAGTTCTTCCCTGGCAGGTATCGGTTTAGTCATGATATATCTCCTATTATCTGTTAAATGTACTTAATGAATTCGTTTCTTACGCCATCCATACGTTCATCAGAGATACCGAAGTTCATGTTCTTATAACTCCAGGCAGCTCTTCCGATTCCGTACTTTCTGAATACGGTATTGATGATCTTGTACCACTTTACGATGTCCTCAGGATCAACAAAATCGATTACTCCGTACTCACCGCAATACAATGCAACATTGCGCTCGTCGGCAACTTGGATAGCTTCAGCAAAGATCTTTTCAAAATATGCTTCGCTTAATTTATCATCAGGCGAGAAGCCTGCAAATCCTGTTGTTACCTGCTCGAGGTTATCTTTGCCTGCTTCGTCCATCTCCCCATAAGAAGCATCAATGGATATCCTTAAGTTCTGATCCATCGTAGGGATCCAGGAAGCAGCCTGATGAGTAAAGATCAAAGGCTCATAACAGTGGAAATTATAGATGATGTTCTCATCGTACGGCATTGCCAGATCCTTAACAGCTTCAACGCTGTTGTTATAATATCCGCCAACAAGGATCTTAATAGTCGGTGCGATCTTACGGATCCTTCTGATGCACTCATATGAGATACGGTTCCATCCGTCGCAGAATTTCTTATCGGTTACTTCGTTAAGAAGTTCAAAAGCAAGTCTGTCTCCGATATTCCCAAACTTTTCGGCAAGTCTTTCCCAAAGAATGTAGAATCTTTCCTGAAGCTTCTCATCACCGAAAAAGCCCTTTTCACCAAATCCGTCATAGAAGGAATATCCGCATGTCTTGTGAAGATCCAGG
>CAMYXL010000015.1 GCA_947303255.1 uncultured Clostridia bacterium
CTTCTCCGACAGTTACGCTTGCTTCACCGCCTCTGTCGTCATAATCAACACAGTAGGTATGTTCCGGACGCTCAGGCTCCGGTTCTGTGTATTCCCAGAAGATATCTGTATTAGGATCCTGTTCATCGACAGGTCTCGACATAAATTCAACTCTCTCGTGATCCTGCTCAAGTATAAAATCAACAAGCTCGCCTTCTCCGTTCCATATCTTGAGCGGGAAGCCTTCTACGGAACAGGTTGCCTTATCTCCAAATACAAGGCCGGCATTACATGCAGCAGTAAGCTGACCGTTAGCACCTATGGAAAGATCTTCAAAGATCATGAGCTCGCTTCTCTCATCGATCGGAGATGAATCGGCAATGTGGATCCTACCATTGATAAGTACATGTCCTGCAGTTACATGTCCATCATGCAATCCTTCGTCATCTTCATATCCGATGTTGAAGAGAACACCTTCATCGATTATAAGATCATCGGTTGAGAACCAATCCTCGATATTCATATCACCGTAGACATGAACATCATATCTCTCTGCATAATGACCGTTTTCTTCGTCATCTTCATATGTGCCGGATGTGTAGAATTCCAAGATGGCACCGATATCATCGGCATCACCTTCATATGCAGGGAATCTTTCGTCTGTTGATGCAACCATCAATCCTGTTACATCCACACTACTTGTACCTGACAAGCGGTATTCAATATCCATTCCCGGAGGAGAAACAAAAGTACTGTTATTTCCGAGGATCATCAGACCTTCATCTTCGTATGTGATCTCATAACCCTCGTAATTACTGATGTACCTGCCTACAGTAAAATATTCTCCTTCTGCGGTCGCTCCCGGCTTGGCATCGGATATGGTGAGAGACTCCGGAATGATTCCGTCTCCATTTGATATCGCCCATATAGTCTCGACGATACTTTCATCATCACCTCTGACGAGATCGGCATATCCCAAAAGCGGCGTCATTGCCATTGAAGTAGCAATGAATGCGCTCATTATCCGCCTTTTTGTTTTGCTGAACATAGATTCGCCTCCTTCACAAACTTGCTAGTAACCCAAAATATCAAATAATAAATACATTTTACTTGCTCGAAAAAGTCATTTCAATTAAATAAGAGATTTGTTTTAAAAAAATTTAATATTTAACATAAAGTAAACAAGACCGTTTCGACACTGAAACGGTCTTGTCATTTTTATGAGGTGGTGGTTATGAAAAAATCAGAAAATTGTCTTTAAGATGATTGCTGCACCCGCGGAAGCGTATGTTTTCGCGCACTTTGCATGCTCTGTAACCAATACTTTGAAGGTATCTACCTTTGTTGCTGCTTCCGAGATTCCGATGATCGCTGTAGTGATAAGTTTTGTCATTTCATATATCTCCTTTTATGCTTCTTCCTTCATGTAATGATCACGGATGAGAAGACCTGCGTTGATCAAAAGAAGGAGTGATGATGCAAGGATGATCCTGTAGTTTGACATTGCAGCGGATGTGCCGAGAGCCAAAAGGCAAAGAGCGATGAGTGCTGCTGAGATTGTTTTTGCGATCTTTCTTGTTGTTTCCTTCATTTTGATTTCCCTCCGTGGTTTATCTTTATGGTCTTATGATAAACACGGAGAATTAATACTTCGCAAAATGAAAGTAAAGATAATTTCCCAAAAGTATAAAGAGTTTATAAAGAAGGATCAGGCGAAATGTTTGCCGTCCTCAAAGTATATTCTCTGAACACGTTTTCCTACGACGCAAGTGATCTCGTAGTTGATGGTGCCAAGATATGTAGCAAGCTCATCCGCACTCTTATCTTTTCCGAAAATAAGCACGTTGCACTCGGAAGGTATCTTCTCATCAGCAGGGATGGAAGAACCGTCCAGCATGCACATATCCATACAGACATTACCGATTATAGGAAGTCTGTAACCGTTGACTTCGAGCTCAAAACTGCCGTTACCTACGCGGCGTGAAAGTCCGTCGGCATAACCGATGGAAACCGTAAGGACTCTCGTAGGCTCTGTAGCCTTAAAGTGACGGCCGTAAGAAACGCTCGCTCCCTGAGGTACCACCTTCTCGTGGATGATCTTGGCGTACCATGACATTACAGGGATGAGATTTATAGGAGTAGCAGGAGCAGGACATCCCGGAGGCATGAGACCGTAGAGGATGATTCCCGCACGGACCATATCAAGATGCATCTCAGGAAAACGCATGATTCCCGCACTGTTACTTATATGACGCTTTGTAAATGTAACGCCCAACTCCTTGAGTTGCTCGATCTTCTCATTGAAGCGCTTGAACTGGGCATATGTATACTCATCATCGTTCTCGTCTGCTACCGCAAAGTGGGAAAAGACTCCGTATGTCACGATGTTAGGAAGCTTGGAGATAGCGACGATGTCCTCTACTGAACTTGCATCAGGCTCTGTGGAAAAACCGATTCTTCCCATACCTGTATCGAGCTTGATATGAACGTTGACGTTCTTTCCCTGCTTAACGGCCTCGTCGGAAAGGACCTTGGCTGATTCGAGAGAATAGATAGCCTGATCGATGTCGTACTTTACGACGTCTGCAAAACGCCTGGTGCTGGTAAAGCCCAGGATAAGGATCTTGGAATCGATGCCTGCATCGCGAAGTTCGATAGCTTCGTCGATGGTTGCGACACAAAGGTGATCCGCTCCGTTTTGAAGAAGTGTCTTGGCGCAGACTACGGCACCGTGTCCGTATGCATCTGCCTTAACTACTGCCATGACGTCGGCCGATGGGCTCGTCACGCGTCTTATCTCTCTAATATTATTCTTTAATGCATCAAGGTTGATCTCGACGCAGCATCTGCTGAACATATCAGCTGTAATCGCCATTTTCTCACCATCCGAGTTCTTTGTAGACTAACGGTAGATTACGGATAATATCCGTCGGAAGCATGTAGAGCTTGGTAAGTTCCTCTGCGGCGATCTTACCTGCCCTGGTGTGTATCATTACACCTGCCTGTGCCGCATCAACAGGGTCAAGACCCGATGCGAGTAAGCCTCCGATGATTCCCGTAAGGACATCTCCGGAACCGCCCTTGGCCATACCGGAATTGCCACCGTACATATAATAACACTTTCCGTCCGGAGCGGTTATCAAAGTATCAAAGTTCTTGAGGACAAGGATCGCTCCGTACTCTGTAGCGAAAGGTCTTGTCATTATGGATATCTCCGAAGCGTTGAATGCGTCGTAATTAAGACCTGCCGCATCCTTTTTAAGACGCTTGAACTCGCCGACGTGCGGAGTCATGATTACAGGTGCCAAACGCTTGGTGTCCCTGTTTTTGAGGCACTCACATCCGATCGAGGACAGAACTGTCAGAGCGGAAGCGTCGATGACGAGCTTGGGAGCGTTTTCGATAAGGAATATAAGGATCTCCTTGTTCCTTGCATCATTGACGTCAAGACCAGGGCCGATGACTGCGGCCGTGCAGCCTTTGAGCATGGACGATAGGTTATGAAGAAGATTACCCGACTGATCGTATGACCCGAGGAGCGCGCACGGACAATTGGTCCTGATGGCATCCAGGCACTTTTCCGAGGACAGGATCTTGACGATGCCGACGCCCGTACGAAGAGCAGCCGACACGGTAAGGACTGCCGCGCCCGACATGTAGTCGGAACCTGCTACGACAAGGAGACTTCCGAATGAGGTCTTGTGGCCCTTGTCACTTCTTTGTGGAAAGAGTTTCTTGATCGAGTCGAGTGAATCATTCATTGTTCTATACCGCTATGCAAAAGCTCGCCGTCCGGACCCTTCTGATGGTGAAGCTCGTGGAGGAGCGACAGATCAAAAGGTGTCTCCTGATATACATAATAGTTAAGCCAGTTGGTATAAAGAAGCGTCGCAGAAGATCTCCATCTCATGACCGGCTCCTTGGTCGGATCATCGTCCTTGAAGTAATTCTTCGGGATCTTGATCGGAAGACCCTTATCAAGGTCTCTGAAGTATTCCTTCTTAAGCGTATCAGCATCGTACTCCGAGTGGCCGGTAATGAAGATCTGGCGTCCGTGAAGATCTGATATTGCGTAGATACCGCACTCCTCGGACTCGGAAAGGATCCTTAGTTCCTTACACTTCTCTACATCCTCGCGTCTGATCTCAGTGTGTCTTGAATGAGGTACATAGAATACGTCGTCAAAACCTCTGAAGAGCTTAACAGGTCTGTTCCATGTGAGGTTATGCTCGAAGATACCGAAGACCTTCTCGTCCTTGTCGTACTTCGGGATACCGTAGTGGTAGTAAAGACCGGCCTGGGCGCCCCAGCAGATATGAAGTGTCGAGTAGACGTGGGTCTTGCTCCACTCCATGATCTCGGTAAGTTCCTTCCAGTATTTAACTTCCTCGAAAGGCATCTGCTCCACAGGCGCACCCGTGATGATCATGCCGTCGTAGTATAGGTCCTTAACCTCATCGAAAGTCATGTAAAACTTTGTAAGGTGCTCCTCGGCCACGTGCTTCGGCGTATAAGAAGCAGTGCACATCAGGTCTACGTCAACCTGTATCGGGGAATTGGAGAGAGCACGCAGAAGCTGCGTCTCCGTAGTTGCTTTATCAGGCATAAGGTTAAGGATGATGATCCTTATGGCTCTTATGTCCTGGGAAAGGGCGCGGTCTTCCTCCATAACGAAGATGCGCTCTTTTTCGAGTATCTGCTTTGCAGGCAGATTGTTGGCTATTCTAATCGGCACTTTAATGCCTCCTTTTTTCGAAAAATATCAGTGTTTACCAATGAATTCGAGAAGGATGGAATCCTGAGGTACTCTTGAAGGATCGCACTTAGGGATCTTCTCGAGGTGCTCGACCAACTTACTTGCGCGGTTCAAAGCCTTTGAAAGATCTGCAAAAGACTTGTTCGTGTTACTCTTCTGCATGAAAACACTAGGCTTGATGGTCTTGTTCTTGACCTGTTCCAATGCTTCCTTGAGGTCGTGAAGTGCCAAAGGCGCTATGACAAGACTCTCATAGGCAAGGAACGAATTTATATGATAAGTGGCGCTGGTAAGATAGTCGGAATAATATGCTTCCTCCGACTTCTCGATCATCGGCCAATAGTCGATGGTTGAAAGTGCATGTGCATCGCGGTGCCTGTAGTCACGGACGATCCTTCGAAGAAGTCTGATCTCGTTGCTGTCCATGAGCTTTGTATCGCAATATACGTTACCGTAAGGCATGATGAAGATCTTGATGCAGGATTCATCAGGGATGTTGCCCGATACTCTGGTATTAAGACCGTGAAGACCCTCAACTACCAAGACGCCGTTCTCAGGAAGCGTGATAGCCTCTTCAGGGTCTCTTGCCTCAGACTGACGTGTCTCGAAGTTGAAATACGGCGGAATAACCGTCTTTCCTTCCATGATGTCCTTGATGTCGGCATTGGCACGCTCGAGGTCCAAAGCTTCGATAGTCTCAAAGTCAGGTCTTCCGTCTCTGTCGAACGTCAGGTCTGTAAGCTTATAGTAATCGTCCAATGAGAGGAAACCTGCCGGTCTTCCGCTCTTGGTCAAACCTTCTGCCAGATGTCTTGTGAAAGTGGTCTTACCCGAAGACGTAGGTCCGGAGATAAAAATAGCCTTGATCTCAGGATTATTACAGGCCTCGTCGATAGCGAGCTTGGTACGCTCAACAAACAATTCCTCTGATTTCTTGATGAAGTCGTTAAGTTTCTTAAGTCCTAAGCTCTCCTCGAGATCTTCTACCGTAATATCTGTTCTGTCCTGTAACTGTGCCATCTATATCATCTCCGTTCCATTTTTCTCTTGGCGAAAAATCTTCGAATGACGAGTCTGGCGATGAGGAAATCATATCCGTACTGCAACAGGCGGTAGATAAGATAGACAGCACCCGGAAGGAGTACGGCTACCAGCGCCCAGAAGGCAAATACCAGAACTACGTGTATACCGCCCGTTACGACACCCATGATGGTCGCAAACGTTCCTGCGGATTCAAAGAATTTTTCAGTGTATTTCTCAAGAGTCGAGTTAAGGTAATTGATCATGTAATCCTGAAGATCGCCGGACTTGACCGACAGTCTAGGAAGAATGAGCGATACCGTAAAGCCCACAATAAGCACATGCTTATAAAGCTTTTCCAATAAAACAAGTATTTTGCCCCACAAGGGCATTCGATAATACCTGAAACAAATGAACGGGCATGCCAAAAACAGCAATGCGAAGATAACTATCTTAAGAGTGCTGATACCACTCAATACAGGGATCAGCTTATTTCTCCAGTAGCAAAGAAAGACGATGGCATCGATAAAAAGACCATACAGAAGGAACAGTGCGAGATGACGCCTGTTCTCAAAATCCGTATCGCTCCATAATTTTCCGAGAAATAAACCCTCGAGATAATCCATTTATGCCCTCCGCCAATTAACTACAAACAAGAAAATTTTAACACAAAACAGCCTTTATTTAAAACCTGACCCGTTACCTCAAACGGAACGTGCACTCCGTCATCTTCTCGATAAGTTCCTTGAGCGCATTCCACTCATTCGGGAAGTGCTGGCAGGACGTGGATGACAATGTATCCTCATTATCGAAAAGGACTCTTATCTGCCAGATGGACGGATTCGCGGTCTTATGACCGATATCGTCGCCCAGGCCGCTGTTATATTTAATGAGCCAATCGAGCATATGTGTCTTAGGAAGTTCGCTCTTGAGGTATTCCATCTTCTCGCTCGTAATACCTCTCATAAAGTTATTGTTCCACATGTATCCGTCGTTCCATGTGATAAGGCGCTTGTCGTAGTCAAACCTGACCTTGAGCCCTTCACCGGATGCGGAACTTAATACCACTTCAAAAAGCTTAATGTTTTCATAAGAAACTTCACTCAAATCTTTTACCATAACAACCTCACTGCTCATCAACATGGCTAATCTTTACGGCATAGATCGATCCGGTCTTGGAACCGATCACGAGAGTGTCTCCGTATACTGCCGCAGACGCCTCGAAAACGGCCTGGCCTGTCACATCAGAGTCGACCAGGATGTGAGTTATCCTCTCACCTGTCTGTGCATCAACAAGATGTATCTGGCCATAGGAATCGCCGATTAAGATATAACCATTGCCCTCTTTATCATAGACATCTACAGGTGAACTGTAGGTGTACTTGTTCATCTCATAAGTCCATTTGGTGCTTCCCAACAGCTTGTCGTAAGCTACAAGTCTATTACCGTCGATAAGACTTTGTGTTCTGCTGTACGAAAAGATCACTATGTCAGAAATGCCCTTCTTTCCGGATATCGGATTTCCAAGACATCCGCCTGTATTATCAGTATCGTTGGTCTCTCCGTTATATGTGTAGCACGGCTGGGATGTCTGCCATACCAGCTCGCCTGTAAGTCCGTTGAACTTGTACGTATAAGCAGCGCCCGAGTACTCTCCTACTACTCCTCCCTGACCGTCAACTTCCGTGCTGACATAGAGGTAAGGGATTCCGTTCTCCTCCTCGATCATAGGTGAGATATCAGAATCATCGCCCAACTTGAACTGCCATACCATTTGGAAGGTATTAAGATCGATGCAGATAAGATCCCAGTCATTGTCGCAGAAGTATCCGTAACCGTTATATACGGCAATGGAACTTTCAACTCCGACTGTAGCTCCCTTGTGTGAATCGTTGAAGATGTACTTGTAGTTATAAGGCTCAACGTTGATGGAGATAGAAGAACTGCCCTTCTCGTAAACCGTGTTGAGCTTGAAAGTATAGATAAAACCGTTCTCACTAGGCCAGATAAGAGTGTCGCTTGCTCCGTCGATGATAGGAGATGAGTCGCTGGCACCCCAGTTAACTCTGTAAGAACTGGTATCGATGTTATTGCAGTAATAAAGTCTGGAACCGTCGATAAGGGAGAAGATCCTCATTCCGAACTCGGAATTGCCGCTGTTCTCGTCTGTCTGACCGACGTAAAGAAGCGGATAGCCTCTTGGATCTACGGCAGGTGTTCCCTTGATGGAACATCCGACATCGATAGGATCTCTTGTCATGGCTCCGTCAGCGAGGTTGAAGAAATAGATCTTACCGTCCAAAGCAGCGATTATGACTTCGACCAGTTCCTGGTCCTTGAAGCTCTCGTAGATATTCATGCTTCTTCTTACAGACTCGTCCCACTTAACGATGAGAGGCTGACCTGTCCACTGAACGCCTGTCCATTCGAACTCCCAGTTGGAAGAAAGCTTGGTGCCGAGACCCGAATACTCCCAGATGACATCCAGATTGTTAGGCTCGGAAGGAACATATCCGAAAGATGCACAGTTTCTGAAATTGTTGCCTCTGTAGGTCGTTACGCCTGCGAGATCAGAATACAAAAGAGGATCCCCCATTGAAATGAGGTCTCCTCTCGAAAAATCAGTTACAACAGATCCGTTACTCAAGACAGACTGAGTAAGTCCGCGTGAAGACGGATCTACAGAAGAAATTACGTTCTCCGGAATAATGACAGCCGTACCTGAAGCTGATCCTGGATAGAGCAAAGGATTCTGGTTATCCTTAAGAGGCTGTACCGGTGTAGGCGTTGGAGAAGCCACAACAATGTAAGCCGAATTAACGGGATTGGACGCAGAAGTATTGTTCTTGCTCCACGGGAAACCCTTTTCCTTGTAAGCGAGGACGGCAAGAACTGCTGTAAGTATCACCATCAAAATGGTCACAATGACTACGAGCGGTGCGAAACCCTGATTAGGATCTCTGGACGGCTCATGATAAGCATTGTCAGAATCGATGTACTGATCTTTATTGTTCATACTCCAAAATCCATAACTGTTTTTTGCGAAAAAACTCCCTACAATATAGCAAATTTTGGAATGATTCTCAATGCTATTAATATAAATAATAATAAAAGATACTTGAACAGAATCGTCGAAAACCCCGTATTGTCAGAGTTCGGACGCTATCTCCTCCAGCTTGATCAGCCTGTGGTTCATGCCGGACTTACTTATAGGCGGATCCATGAGGGCTCCAAGCTCCGAGATAGATAATCCCGGGTTATCGATAAGAACCTGAGCTGCGCTCAAAAGTTCCTTCGGAAGACTGGCACTTTCCTCCGAAGCCAAAAGCTTAGTGAACAGCGCAGTCCTTCTCGCGCCCGCATCTGCCTGCCTTTTGGCGTTTCCGGAGTCGCAGTTCACTGCGCGGTTGACCTTGCCCTTGATGTCCTTGTCGACACGTATGCTCTCAAAATCCAGGAATGCCTTATTGGCTCCTATCAGCGCGAAAAAGGTCGATACCGAATCACCGCTCCTGAACCTTATGACCGTAACGTTGTCTCTGACGGACAAAGACGGCTCTATGTCGTTACTGTGGAGCATCCAGATAATGAGGGATACTGAGTTGCTGTTTTTGACGTGGATCTCGATCCTGTAGCTTTTCTGAGGGTCGGAACAATAGCCGCAGCAAAGAAACGCCCCTTTCAGGAAGTTGCGTTTGAACTCCATGGAAGATGACAGGTAGTCCGCACTTTTTTCGGAAAAACACATGGAAAAATCATCTATGAAGGCCTGCCTGGACTCAGGGGCTACGGATATCTTGACCGTCGACTCCAGCTTTTTGACTTCAGCCTTGTACGACAGGAGCGACATCAGGTTGAGGATAAACTCGTCAAGTCCCGGCTCCGCTTCCACGGAAGTCGCGAACTTAAGGTCCCTGTCGGGCCTTTCGCAGCAGAATATGCCTGCCAAAAGCGCCTGCCTCTCGGTAAGTCCCTTTGGGATCTGACGCATTATCTCGGCACGTATGTCCTGACTGAACGAACCCATCAGCCCTTCTCCTTGGCGTAGCGCGGATCCTTGTCGAGGTCTCTGTGGTGAAGCCTCGTTTTGTAGCCCTTCCTCATGAGATATTTGTTAAGGCGCTCGGCGATATAAACGGATCTGTGACGTCCGCCCGTGCAGCCGATGCCGATATGAAGCCTTCCCTTGCCCTCGCGGATATAAAGCGGGATGAGGTAGTTCATGAGTCCGAACTGCTTCTTGATATACTTCTCGGTCTCGTCAAAGCTCTCGAGATAATCGATTACGCCCTGATCCTGACCGCTCATCGGCTTAAGGTCGTCGATGTAGTAAGGATTCGGCAGGAACCTTACGTCGATCACGTTATCGCAGTCGACAGGAAGTCCGTACTTGAATCCGAAGGACTCGATAAATACCGACATGCCGGTATTCTGGTCGTCCTCGATAAGTGCACCCAGCTCCTCGCGGAGTGCAGGAATTGCCATCATGGAAGTGTCGATAACATTCGTCGCGGTACCTCTGATACCTGAAAGGAGCTTTCTTTCCTGAGCGATAGCCTCCGACAGCGACAGGTCTTTGGCGAGAGGATGCTTACGTCTGGTCTGGCGGTAACGAGATACCAGGACCTGATCGTTCGCCTCGAGGAATATGATCCTATATGGGCATCCGATCTCCTTCTCGATCTTCTTTTTGGCCTCACCGAAGCCCTTCAAAAGTTCCTTGGATCTGATATCGACCACGAAAGCCAGTTTCTCGATGCCGTAACCTTCACCGCCCTGACCCTTAAAGAAGGTCTTGGCCAGTTCCGGCAGGATCATTGGCGGGAGATTATCGATACAGAAGAATCCCTGATCCTCAAAAAAGTCGCACGCCTGGCTTTTGCCGGCTCCCGACATACCCGTAAGAATGATCAGTTCCATAAAAATCCCCCTTTAAAAACCGATAAGTCTGACTTCAGGCTCCAGCTTGACGCCGCAACGCTCTTCGACCTTCTCGATCACATAATTTATTAGTCTGTAGATATCCGTGGCAGTTGCTTTTCCGCCCACGTTCACGACAAATCCCGCATGCTTCGCGGACACCTGTGCACCGCTGTGGTCAATGGCAAAACCCTTAAGTCCCGCCTGCTCGATCAGCGCGCCCGCATAATATCCCTCAGGCCTCTTGAACGTCGATCCCGCGCTCGGCAGATCCAGCGGCTGCGAACTCGTCCTCTTGTTCTTGAGCTCATTTACATAGTTGAGTATCTCGGAAAGGTTGCCTCTCTTGAGCGTCGCCATGGCACTCAGCACAATATACCCTTCCTTCTCGAAAATGCTCTTTCGATAACCGAATTCGCATTCCTCATTGGTAAGCTTCCTGACATTAAGGCTCTTCGGATCGATGTAGGTGACCTCGGTTATGATGTCCTTCATCTCTCTTCCGTAAGCTCCCGCATTCATGAAGACCGCGCCTCCGACGCTACCCGGGATACCGCAGCAGAACTCCGCTCCCGTAAAGCTCTCATTGGCGATGGTATTTCCGAACGCCGACAGGAGCGCGCCCGCGCCTGCCTCAATGACCAGATCATCCTCGTCCTTCGAGAAGATCTTGATCTCGGAAAAGCCCTTGCCGATCTTTATTACCAGACCGTCAAAGCCCGCATCGGAGAACAGCACATTAGAACCGTTGCCCAATACAACAGTCTTGATCTCCATCTCTCTAGCGGTGAATAACAACTGTTTTAATTCTTCCTCATTAGACGGCTCTGCAAAAAACTTCGCTTCTCCGCCCGCCTTGAACGTGCAGTATTTCTTCATGCTGACGTTCTCTCTTACCAGACCCTGATAGCCTATAGCGTCTATCTTCAGTGCCAGATCCATTAAATATTTCCTCCCGGGAAAACACGTGCAACGAGATCCTGCGCCGCGTTATAACCCATTTTCTTAACACGATAGTTGATGGCCGCAGCCTCGACGATAATAGCGAGGTTACGTCCCGGTCCTACAGGGATCGTGATCGAAGGAACCTTGATTCCCAGGATATCCGTCGTCTCATCCGTAAGTCCCAATCTGTCGTATGTCTTATTCTCGTCCCACAGTTCCAGGTTGATAACGAAGTCGATACCTTCCTGCGGCTTAACCGACGATACACCGTAAAGTTCCTTAACATCCAGGATACCGATACCTCTGATCTCGATAAGGTGTCGGATAACATCAGGCGCACGTCCCACAAGCGTCGTATCCGATACTCGTCTGATCTCAACCTGATCATCTGCGATAAGTCTGTGGCCACGCTTAACGATCTCGAGAGCCGTCTCGGATTTACCTACACCGCTCTCACCGAGGATAAGGATACCTTCACCGTTAACCTCGACCAAAACGCCGTGCATACTGATCCTCGGAGCGAGCTCCAGGTTCAGGAACTTAATGAGCGCACTGTTGAACTGGCTCGTCGCCTGCTCCGTCCTAAGGATCGGAACATTAAGTTTTTGTGCAGCCTCGATGACCTCGTCATGAGCCTCATGATTTCTGGTCAAGATAAGACACGGTACATTTTTTTCGAAAAGGGCCTCTATAGCCTTCCTTCTGTTCTGGGAAGTAAGATGCTCAAGGTACGCATGTTCCATGTTTCCCACGACCTGGATACGGTCCGGGCCGAAGTGATCATAGTATCCCGCGAGCTGAAGTCCCGGCCTCGTCACGTCGGCAACGCAGATCCTTCTTTGCTCGATGTCGCCTGTATCATAGACGATCTCAAGGTCGAAATACTTTACTATCTCTGACAGAAAAACACTGGAATACGGCATCTTGATATCCTCCCATTCAGAACCTTAACTCCTTAATTCTATCAAACATAAAAAAGCCCCGCAACGCACCAAAGCGCATTACGGGGCAATTGTAACCTTATTGTTATTTACAGCTCGACCTTAATATCATGCTCTTTTCCATCCTCGAAAACATCGATCTTCGTCGAACCGATCTCGTTTCCGTCAACAGTCACCTTAACGCCGTTCTTGGTCCTTCTGAAGCCAACCGGCTTAGTGATCTCGATCTTGTAGATCGCCTTGCCGTTATTAACGGTAACATTGAGCTTTGTGTCCTCTTTTCTAAGAAGCGGCTCACAGATAAAGTTCTCGGAAGTAAACTCGATACCGAAGCATGAGAACAGGCAAAGGAGAAGCCATGTTGATGTTCCGGAAAGCGTTGGTCCGATGTTCTCACCTGTCTCACAGTTGTTGTACTGTGTGCAAAGTCTCGGGTTACCTGCAGTAAGGAACGGTGACTTAAGTGTTCTGTAAGGAAGGATCCTGTCGATTACCCAGTAAGCTTCATCAAGAAGTCTTTCGGCGAGCTTATCATCCTCAACTTCCTTAGCAGCCTTGAGCATTGCAGCAGCAGCCATCATATTAGCGTGCTTGAATACACCGCCGTTCTCACGGTCACCGGGATAATACAAAGCAACGTCGATCTTAGGAGCGATCTTGCTGTACTCAACTGTAGAGCAAAGTCTGAAACCATATGGTGACTTAAGGTACTTATCCATTGAATCGAGCATGCTCGTGATCTGAGCCTCAGAAGCGCATCCTGCGAGCACAGACCATGAGAAAGCATTGAGGAAGTAAGAACCCGGAGCATCCTCAACCTGGAGGTTGTCACCTGCAGCACCAAGGTACTTAAGTTCAGGCTTGTCTTTTCTGTTGAAGAGAACTCTTGCAAAGAAGTCATTCTTCCATGCGTTCTCGTTAAGATCCTTATAAAGCTTCTCGCTGATAGCCTTAAGCTCATCAGCATAAGAGTCTCCAAAGTGAGTAAAGAACTTGGTAGCAGCATCAACAGCAACCTTCAAAAGGAAACCGTTCATTACAGACTCGGAATACTCAGACTCGAACGGAACTTCACCGTATGCCTTGCCCTTAGCCTTGAGCTGCTCCTTGTATGCCTCGATCTTATCAGCACCGCCGATACAGTCAGGATCGACTCTCAAGCAGTCGTTCCAGTCAGCTCTGTCGATAAGAGGGATTCCGTGGTTACCTACAGAGATCTTTGCACTGTAAGTAATGATAGCCTTAATGGTATCAAGGATAGAACGTGTGTCACCCTCAGTACCTGCAACAGGAAGCTTCTCTTCAAGGAATGCATAATCGCCTGTAAGGCTTACATATCTGTCGAGTGCCTGCAAGAGCCACAAAGCATCATCAGACCACCAGCCAGGTTCCTTACCTGTCCAGTAGAAGTTGTGGTTTGCAAAACCTGCTTCGTGAACATTTCCTGCCCACTCGCGGAGGAGCTTTCTTACGAACTCCTGCTGACCCATGCTCTGGAAATAGTACATGGATGCGAAGATGTCCTGGATCTCTCTGAATCCGATCTCTCTATAACCCTTCTGTGTCCAGTCGAGTGACCTCGATACAAATGTCTGATAGAAAACCTGGAAAGGAAGGTTGTTATTAACGTAAGCCTCGAAGTCTTTGTCTTCGTGGCTGATCTTCATGTAGCTTGAATAATCCTTAGTAAATTTGATGAGCTTATCAAGAACAGAAGGAAGTGCTGCTTCATCACTGAATCTCTTGATGAGAGCCTCGATCTCTTCCTTGATAGTAATATCATCCTTAAAGTCAGGATTGAGCTTATCGGAAGAAAGGCATGTGAAGTTATCTGCACGGACAGTTGCTCCTGCCTTAACCGTAAACGGTGTAGCAAGTGCGAAGAATCCAGGACCCTTTCTGGAAGGTCTGCAGGAAAGATGTGAGATAAACTCAGGATTCTCAAGTGAACCGTTACCAACGAGTTCGCTGTACTTAGCGCAGTATTCCTTAGGAAGGATCACCTTGCCGTCCTCGTGAACGAGGAGTGTATTAAATCTGATATTGCCCTTTGTCCACTTCGGGTTAGGGTTAAAGCTGATTGCTGCGATGTCGTCATTCTCGTCAAAGAATACTTCAGACTGAGCAACAACTGTAGTAAAGATAACATCCTCACGGAGAGCATGTACTTCACTTGTACCAAACATACCTGTGTATACGATACGGAGGTCTCTGTCCTTGTTTCCGCCGTTCTTGATCTCGATCATCTGAGCCTCTGTTGCCAAAGGAAGTTTGTCTTCCTGTGGGAGGATGAAGATCGTACGCTTAACTTCAAGACCGTCATTAAGAACGTATGATATCTCTGTTCTGTTCTGGGAATGAATTGTCTTAACACTTACGAGGTTATCTGCCTTAGCTCTTCCGGAATAGAAGATCTCCTTGCCGTCCTCAGTCAGATAGAACTGACGGTTAGCCGGGAAGCCGTTCTCCTCAGGAAGGTAGTCCCAACGTGTAGCAAGAACCTGTGTATCAGCATGAGCTCTGAAGCAGCCTCCTCCGAGTCTGTCGATGGCACTTTTTGGTGTGCTCTGGAGCGGACGGTCAAAACCGATCCTGTTACCGATAAGAAGGTTCGTATAATAGTGAGGACCCGGAGCCGGTGTTGAAGGATCAGCGATAAGTTCGCCGTTCTCGTTTAAGATACCGCCCCAAACTGAAGCTTCCTCGATCTTCTCTTTAACTTCAGCTGCAACGTCTGAAGGAAGTTCGATCTGACCGTCTTCAGTGAAAGCCTTAACCTCTCCGTCGTAATCAAAAAGAATGCTCTTGCCCTTTCCGAAGATATCACCAAGGAAAGAATAAAGCTTCTCGTCTTCCAAAAGCACTGATGTGAAAGGAGACTCAAACTTAAGTCCTGAAACACCTATGATCTGACCGTTCAGTCCAACGTACTGACTGCTGATCTCACCCTTTGCATTAGGAAACTTTTCCTTAAGGAGAATGCCTGCAGGCTTAACTTGTTCTCTTGCTTTTTCACCTCTGATAAGCATTGACTTCACCCCCGTAGTTTTTTACCCAAATATAATAAATCCGCATTAGCGAAAAACGTTTCGTGATTTCATTATATAAAGCACAGCTACCACATGCAATAACTAAAATCTGTTCTTTTCTTCAATTTTCTGTTAATTCAAATGCAATAGGTAGAAGATATCTGTTTTTGCTTGGACCTAATAAGAGTATACAACTAAAAAGGCCAAGATTCCTTGGCCCAAAATGATTGAATTCTGTTGTTTGGACCAAAAATCCAAGATATATGATTACGGATTTAACTCTTTCTCTTGAAAATTGGTCCATATTCATCTCAGCACTCGCTTTGGGCCAAAAAAAGTTGGACCAAATTGGTTACTCATAACCAATTGGTCCCAAAAAGTCTCAATTTTCAGTGGAAGCTTAAGCTTCTTTCTCAAAAGCAATGAGTCCGCAGTCATACGGATGATCAATGAAGACCACGTCTTTTCCCTTGGACTTATATGCCAACAACTTCAGGATAATAAGGATGTCTCCCGCACCTGCGAGTGTATGGAGTACTCCTACGCCAAAAAGTCCCATGCTTCCGATTATGATCGATACGATCATCACGCAGATTCCCAGAAGGAACATCGGCATGAATGTACCGATCAAATAAATCGGTTTCTTAAGCGGACTTGAGCATGTGCAGTAAGGTGTCAGGTACTGAACCACAAATCCGAACCTGATATCCTTGAGGTGATTCTCAGCACCTATCGACCAGAACAATCCGTGGATCATTTCATGCACGAATATCAGTACCAGGAATAACAACATATATGCTGCAAAGTAGAGCGGGTGTTTTTGTTTCTCTCCCACTTCAATTCCATGGATCACGAAATATGCTATCGCAGCAGGAACGCACGGGATAGCGGCAATAACTGTTCCCAATAAGTTCGCCGTGATGATGGAAACAGTTATGTCCTTCCTCTTGTAGCCGGCTTCGAGAAGCTTTTCCTCTTTCTTGAGAAAACTGTCATATCTCTCCTGCTCTGCCTTGGTAAGTTTTCTATTTGGTTCTGCCATTTCATTTATCCCCATATGAGCTTTATCAGAAAAGATCGACCTCATCAGCGATCCTGATAAGCTTAACGGAATCTCCCTGCTTTACCTCATTTTCAGGATTAATTACAAAGCTTAAGTCCTGGTCCTCGAGGCCCTTGATCTTGTAGCCCTTGTCTGTCTTTGTGATGATCTCGCCCATATAGAAATCATAGTCGCCCTTCTTCATTGCCTTACGCATTGAGAAGATCCTGTAGACCGCATAGATCGGGAATATCAGGAGCAGGATATAAACGATGACCATCTTGACGCTATAGATAACAAAATGCAGGAAAGTAACAAGAAGTGCCACGATTCCGATCGCTACTATAAGCAAAGCGATCGATCCCAAAAGCATCAGTACATTTGACTTATTTGTTTTCGAAAACAATTTCTTCTTAGTCTCTTCCTCTACCTCTACCTTCCTGATTGCGCCGCCTTCTTCGGCTTCCTTGATTGCCCATTTGATGTCTCTTGCCATAATAATTTTCTGCCCTTTCTTATTTGACCATGTGATATAGGATCGTCGGATCCGTACAATTGGTCAGTATTATGAATCTGTTTGAAGAATCAACATAAATATCCATGGTATACGATGAACCTTCTTCCCCTCCGTCAGCAGCAGGCTGATCGAAAACAAACTTCAACGAATTGTCGGAGTTCTTCTCGAGGTCAGCATACTCGTTGTTCTGGATGAGATTGCCGAATTCATCATATTTAACGATCTTGAAATCATTGCCAAGATATTTACCGCTGTAAGAAATAGTGCCTTCCTCTTCGATAGTATCGAGTCTGTGATCCGCGAATGTCTTAAGTTCCAGTTCCGTACTTGCGGAAGGAGACAGTACGGATATCTTATGCGAATCGATATCATAAAAATCATAGAGATAATCATAGATTACCTTGTCCGGCTCAAAGTCGCCGTTATTGGGGTTATACAAAGTCTCATATGTGAGAGGTACATTGTTGATCAGATCCTCGACCGTGATGCCTTCAGGAAGATCGGCATTGGAGATACCGAAGTTCTTCTCGACATAATCGGCATCGATAGTGATTATGTCCTTGCTGTTGTTAACGACGCCGGGCTCACCTGCAACGTCATTTACGAGCTGAACGATGGTGTCCCAGTTGGATGGGAAAGCACCGTAGCCTTCTTTCTTGATCTCATGTACGGAAGTGTCTTTGTCTGTGTAGATCATCTCGATCTTATAAGCGAGAGGACCCTGTGCACTGGAAGCATCAGGAATAGCCTTGATCTCTTCTATGAGCTTGGCGGCTGATTCACTGCTTAACTTGGAAGCATCGTAAGAAGTTACCGGCATATATGATGTGGCGAATTCACTAACAAAGATACAGTTGGTGTTTTCCTTAGTGCCTGTCGCCGATATAAAGTTGAGGCTGTTGATCTTCGCAGCATTTGTCTTACATGCGCCAAAGCTCAACGCCAAGATAACGATCATCAATACCGTGCTCAAAAAGGATAGTGACTTCTTCATCGTTTTTATGCTCCCTGTTTTTTTGCCGAACTCTATTGTAGCACAAAACTTTTATTCGGAAGGAGCCTCTTCTTCATTTGGTTCTTCAGTTACTGCCGGATTTTCTTTGACGGCAGTGGATTGATTCAGGATATACTTGATATGATCCAAATTCTGCTCGTTTCCGCCCATCTTGGCGTAACCGTCGATCTTGAAGTAGTCGAACTTGTATGCCTGCAGCCTGACGCCCTTTGTGTCGTCTGCTCCGTCACCTGAGGAGTTGCCTTCTATGGTGTAGACGATCTCATGTTCGGGATCCACACCGGCAACGATTCCGACATGGTAATAATTCTTGTGAAAAACCGGATCACTGTCATCAGGTTCACTGAACATGATGAGGTCTCCGTTTTGAGGATCATAATCTTCCTTGACGCTATAATGACCCGCATTGTACATAAACTTGTGCATGTTCTGAACTGCGGCCCAGGCCGGACCATTAGGATCGATAGCATTTTCCGGAGATACTCCTTCTACCAGACTTCCGTCAAGGAAGCCGCACTGGCTGATGATCCATGTCGCATAGTTTGCGCACCAATAGACACTCTGCTTGTCATAATGAGCGTATTCCTGATTGAAGAAATTATGTCTGCTCTCATGCTCCATGATGCCGAGAGTTGCCTTGGCGAGCTCGATCGACATGTCGTTCTTGTCATAGCCGCTCTTGTCGGCGTTTTCGATAAAACGAAGGAGTGACAGTCTCTTGGATGCGGTCGTGTTCGCGACGAACGCCTTGACGAATTCGTCGTTGTAGCAGTTGTTTGAATGAAGTTCTGTGATCCTGGCCGTTACCATAAGGTCGACGGCTTCATTGATTAGCCTGGTCTGGCCGGCGCCGTCATGCTGACCTGCCGCGTAGATGCCGGCAAGGCTCGGATAACCGAAGATGGTCGAGGTGTTGTTGTATATGAAGTCCTCCGGAAAGCCCATGGTCTTCATGCGGCTTACCAGGCTGAGGTAACCCCTGATCTGATTGTCGGTCGCGGTGATGTTCCTGGTGGCGAGCATCTCCTTGAAGGAACCGAGTACGATAGGATCCAGGGCGCCGCTGTCGTCAGCCAGGTTCTTGGCAAGAAGGATGAATCTGTCGTTCTCGGTGAACTCTGCTTTGCCAAGCTCGGCGTCGAGCATCTCCATACAGATGGCCTGGTCCTTGCCCGAATACCTTCCGGTCAGAGCGATGTCGTCGAAATAGTGTGACAGGAAGATCAGTTCCAGTCTGTCGACGATCCACTCGTGGTCGTGGGTCTTTATCAGGTGATTATAGATGCAGCAGAAGTTGCTGAGATCGCTGGTGGTTACGTCCGTGATGCCGTTCTTGTGAAGCAGGGTCGTGACCGCTTCCCTGGTGGCCTCGTCCTCGTAGCCGCCCGGTCTAACGAGAGCCCTGATTATCTCATACGCATAGACTTTTCTTACCTTTTTTAACGGCTCGAAAACATTCAGCACCGAGACAACGGTAAGGTCATTCACACTCTCGGACTTGTTAAGAAGGGACTCCAACTGCTCCATTGACTTGAGGGCACCTGACAGGGTCGAAGAGATCGAGCACGCCGACCTGAAGATCTCGAAAGAGATCTGGTCCACGTGTCCGTAAAACTTTACGAGATTGGTATTAAGAAGTTCGATCTTCTCCTTGACCCTGGTTACTGAGTCGCTGGCCGAATCGGCTGAGTTGCGTGCCAGATCCCTGATCCAGGATATCTCGCCTGAGACGGTTGTATTATCTATCGGTGCAGAATATGATGAACTTCCGATCGTTTCCTTAAGTGAACTGATCTTGGTCAACGTATCATTTCTGCTGCTTTCGTCGTAATCTCTGTTCATGTTTTCCCCATATCAACCTAAATGTTTATTTATTCATCGTTCATCACAAAACCGTCAGAACACGATAAATAGAGTTCTTTCTCGAAGTAGTTCTCCACGACCTGATCCTCGTAGCCTGAGATCAATCGCATGTTACGTTCGGTTCCGCCCATCTTGCAGTAACCGCCTATTCTCTCCCAATCCATGTCATAGGACTTGATGTGGATGCCGTGCTTTTCTTCCGCCTCGGTTCCCTGCTTTCCGCCTACATTTCCTTCTATTGTGTAAACCTTGTTGTTTTCTTCGTCCACGCCAAGGACCATACCTATGTGATAGATGTTGATCTTATCCTTCCAATACTCTCTGAACAGGATCAGATCGCCATTACAAGGAGTATAGTCTACTGCTCTGTCATAATGCTTGTTATCACGAAATACCGTTCTGTACCCGGGAGCATCTGCCCAATAAAAATCCGGGATCGCGTTTTCGGGAGTAACATCATCTACGATGGAACCGTCGAGAAGACCGCCCTTGCTTATCATCCAACAAACAAACATGGCGCACCATCCTGCACCCTGTTTCTTACGTCCGAGCGAATCTTCATAAAGTTCTCCGAAATAGGTTTGTTGATAATCCGCCCATGGCTCTATATCTTCATAACCCAGAAATCTTCTTGCGAACTTCAATGTGAAATCGATCTTTTTCTCAACCGGGATCATTTCACCTCTGTCAACTTTATCCAGATAATTAAGTATTTCCATCCGCTCATTAAGAGTGGTATTGGAATACATAACATCGATGAATCTTTGGGAGATCTCATTGTCCATTTCAAGCTGCTTTGTGAAGCCGTCCTTTACAAAGTCATTGATGATAGAATTGATCGCGGCAGTTTGCGAAGCGCCGTGCTTGGTGCCGACGTAGTAGATCATCTGGAAGTTGTTGTTCGCATAAAACGAGACGACGTTTTCGTACAAAAGCTCGTCGGATATTCCCGCCTTTTTGAAACTGTCCATAGTCTGGAGGTAGCCTCTGATATGATCCTCCGACAAAGTGTTGACGCCCATTTTCGAGACAAATCTGCGGTATGACCCGAGAACCTTCTGATCGAGCGTGCCGTTCTCGCCTCTGAGGCCGTCAACAAGCAGATTGTATTTGCAACATTCAACGCTCTTCTGCGAGATGTATTCTTCGAGATATTTAAGACACAGTGCCTGGTCCGTACCCGAATACCTTCCGGTCAATTCTATGTCATCAAACCACGGAGACGCGATTATCATCTCCATCCTGTCAGTTATCCATTCGATGGTATGACCCTGACGGGCGAGATGATCACAGATGACCAGGAAGTTATGAAGGTCATCGTCAGTCACTTCCTTAAGGCCGTTACCGTGAAGGTAATCTTTCAGCCAGGAAGCAGCCGTCTCATCATTTGAGTTACGCTGCAGCGCCTTAACATACTCTGCGGCATACTTTACCTTTGCCTTATTTATCCCATCGAAAACGGTTGACACCGAACACGGAGTAAGATCATTCAGATCAGTCGAATTCGTGAGCATGGACTCGACTTCCGTCATGGTCTTAAGTGCTTCACTAAGTACCGAAGACAGATTCAATGCGGAGCTGTAGATCTCCTCCGATACCCCGTCCACGCTGTTATAGTAATTGGTTATCTTGTCGCCTAATGTTTGGAGTTTGTCCCTGAGTTCAATAGCTCTCGAAGAAGCAGACGCCGCTGCATTATCCGCGCAGGTCTTTGCATAAGAACTCTCACTGTTACTCAGAATACCGTAATAATTTATCCCATAGGAATTAGGATTGATGTCCTGCCTAATGGAACTTATCTGCTGTCTCAGAGCCTGAACGTATTCGCTGTCATAGTATCTGGTCATGATGCCGAACCTTACTTCTTTTTCTCACTCTGAGTTTCCTTGCTGTTAGCCTTCTCGGCTGCATCGTAATTCGCGCATGCCTTCTTCAGGTAAGTTGCCGATGCATCAAAAACATCGTCTGTCTTCTTTCCCAACAGATCGACCAAAACAAGACATGAATTGATCTCAGCGAGTGCATCGCCTGATCCGCTGATCAGATATTGTGCCTCGTTGTATCCGGCCTTTTTGGAGATAAAATCATTTGCGTATTCGCCGAGTTTTTTCAGATCGATATTAGTTCCCATATTTCTTTCCCGTTAAATGCTGTTCGCGATCCTGTCTTCTTCGGCAAGTATCTCGTTCTTTATCCTGTCCAGAAGAGAATCTACCATGAGCTCTGCACCGCTGATCGTACTTTGGAGATCAGCAAGTTCACTTACCATCATATCGACTGCCATGTGAACGGAACTGTTATCACCTTCACTGAAACAGTCAGCGGATATTCCCTTATAAAGTCCGATAAGAGTATCCAGATTATCATCTATGGTCTTACCCTTATGAGTCGCCAAAGGCTGATAGTTATTTACGGACTCTTCATTGATCGAATTAATCTTTCCCATCTGTCTATCCTCAAGCGTAATATGAATTGATGGTGTTCAACGCATAATTATAGTTATCTTCAACCGTTGAGTCAGATACCATCTGCTCAATGGATTCCATTGCCTTTTGTACTATCGGCGAATTTGAATTTACTTTTTTGGAATTAGACAGCAATGATGAAACGTCTCTATCATAAGCACCACGGCTTGATATAGTCGCTTTCTTTATCGCATCGAGCTGATCATTGAGCTGCTTACGTACCTCATCCTCTTCCGGCATATCATTTATCCACCTTTTCACACATATAACAACATTGCGATAATATCAAAAAATTCATATTATCGCAATGTTGCTTCTTAAAAAAATAACATTTTAATGGTAATTCTTACTCATTTTTGATGTGCGAATTTAAACAATATGTCATTCGCTTTCGCATCAATTTGAGTTAGCCAAAATAGGTGAGAACAGCGTCTTGATCTTGATGATCTCCGATCCCTTAAGGTAATAACACTCACCAGGAAGGAGCGGCTTGTTGAACTGTCGCTTAGTAGCAGTAGAGACGATGGTAACCTTGATATCATCGAGGTTATCAAACATGAACAAATTGAGATTATCCTTCATGCCTCTGAGTA
Source organism: uncultured Clostridia bacterium (assembly GCA_947303255.1). Taxonomy (GTDB): domain Bacteria; phylum Bacillota; class Clostridia; order Saccharofermentanales; family Saccharofermentanaceae; genus Saccharofermentans. The sequence continues at coordinate 23,086 of CAMYXL010000015.1, forward strand.
TCTCATTTCCGCCATAGCTGACATTCTCGTTAGGTACGGAATCAAAGATCACGCACACACCGCAACTCTTGTATTTCGTCTGGATGTTCTTATAGATCGCGAGCGACTCTTTATTTCCCACTATCGAGTCAAAGATATCCGGGTTACTTATCATGAGGATCAGCATAGGCTCTTCGTCTTTGTTATATTCACCGCTTCTCATGCGCTCATATCGAGCCGACAAGATCTCATCGATACCTGCAAGAGTCTCATGAATAGATTCAGCATCGATAGAATAAGATCTGACTCTGTCATTATCTTTATATGAAGCGAGTTCCTTCTTATAGCTGTCCACAAGATAGATGTCCGTCTTGTACGAAGGATCTTTTTCATCTATTGCACTTAAGATGGTACGAAGTACATTCGTCTTTCCGTTTGCGAGTTTACCGGAAATGCCAAATACACCAAGGTTATAAAGATCGATGACATAAGGCGTAACATCCGCGAAATCCAGACCGATATCGACAATTGAAGACTTGCTGTAGTCCTCTCTGCTGAATTCAGGAAGCATGGACTTCAGGTATACGTTAGGCATCTGAACAAGTCTAGGAACAGCCTTGCTGCTGTACTTCTTGTTACACTCCTCAATAAATGCGCGGATAGACTCAGCTCTGTCGATCTCTCGCTCACCCTCAAATGCCAGATAGGTCTGACACTCGTACATGGTCCTGTCTATCTTTACGAGGCTTCGGCCCGGAACATTCTTCGGCCTCATACGTGTAGATCCGAAGAGGAAACTGTACTCTGTCTCTTCGTTACAAGTCAGTGATAATCTGGTCGTAAAGTTCGAGAGATATCTGTATCCGAATCCGGTTGTCTGTGAGTTAGCTGCTACAACGCAGATACCCAGAGACGCTCCTTCTCGTACGATATTCAGGAACGGATCGTCTACCGTAACATAAAGTTCCTTAAGGACATTGATGTTATCCACGATGATCACGATCTGACGCATATCCTTATATCCGCCGTCAAGATAAGAAGAGAATGAGCTTACGCCTTTTGATGACAGCTTTTCTTTTCGAATATCCATTTCAGAATAAATGATCCTGAAGAAGCTCTTCATCTTATCGTCTTCGTTCGGAAGGATAACAGAACTTACGTGATTAAGCTTATCGAACTGCTTCAATACACCTGAAGCAAAATCCAGGATATAGAACTGGATCTCATCCGGTGAATAGTTGAGCGCAGAGTAAGAAATAATATTCTGAAGAACGCTGGTCTTTCCCATCTGAGAAGAACCCAGGATCCAGATATTACCGTCAGCCAGATCGATGCTGTATTGACCCTGATACTGATTATCAGGATCATCATAGACACCGATCGGGATAACAAACGAACTGTCGCTTAACTTCTTCCTGTCTATAAGGATGCGATCTTCCAACGGAGGCAGACAGATAGGCGGCAACTTAGGAAGATCAATGGATTCACAGTAACTGCTGACAGAGTCAACGATACTTTCGAGCTGAGTCTGCGTACTTCCTCCGGAATTGTTCTTTTTCTGCTCGAAAAGGAGCGAGTGCTTGCCGCTCAGGTTCAAAGCAAATACCTTAAACGGCTGGACATCATCCTCGGAAATAACAGCAGGAGCACCGCTGTATGCAGACTGGAACAATTCGAAGATCTCGTTGTTACCAACCTGGAAATAAGCACGACCAGGCTCTCTGATCTCAGCAGCAAGAGGTGACTTAAGTACTTCGTTACTGTCGCCCTTATTCTGAACTTTCAAACAGAGTTTAAACTTCGAGTTACTCCAGATCTGATCATCAACGACACCGCTAGGTTTCTGTGTAGCGAGGATAAGATGAACACCAAGGCTTCGACCGATACGTGCAGCACTTATAAGTTCCTTCATGAAGTCAGGCTGGTCAGCCTTAAGTTCCGCGAACTCATCGACTATAACTATCAGGTGCGGCAAAGGAATAGCAACTTCGTTATTCTTGTACTTTTTGATGTAGGCATCGATATGGTTAACTTCGGCCTCAGCAAAAAGCCTCTGTCTCTTTTTCAACTCAGCCTTGATGGACAGCAAAGATCTCTTGATTTCTCTGTCATCGATATTGGTAATGGCGCCGATAAGGTGTGGCAATGTCGAGAACTGGTTTGCCATACCACCACCCTTAAAGTCGATGATAACAAAGCTTACTTCGTAAGGATGGAATCTGAGAGCCAAAGACAAGATATAACTTTGAAGGATCTCACTTTTACCGGAACCTGTGGTACCTGCGACAAGTCCGTGAGGTCCGTGGAATTTCTCGTGAATATCCAGAGCAACAACATCGTTCTTTGCATCGACACCCAAAGGAGCAGCCATCGACTTAACGACATTTGACTCCTTCCAGTTTGATTCGATAGGTATCTTGTTAGGATTCGTGATCTTAAGAAGCTCGAACAAAGAAATATTCTTCGTCAATGTATTATCAAGGCTTATCTCTTCCGCATATACAGGAGCCAGCTTCATAACGAGCTTCTCGGCATCCATCGGATTGATCGTCTCATATACAAAGTCTAACTTTTTGCTGGAATCGCCGCTCTCGATAAGTTCACCGCGGTTCTCGGTCGCATCCAATCTGATGATGTTCTCACATCCGTTTGGAAGGATCTCCTCCAACTCTTCAAAGAATACAAAAACAGCACCAAGAGAATTGGCTTTCTCGATAAAGTTCGACAGAGGATGTTTTCGAAGACCAATACTGTCGAAAACGATTATGACGATCCTCGGGAATGTGACTTCCTCGGATTCCCTGTACGAAAGAACCTTATAAAGATAATCGAAGACCAGCGTCTTACTCTCGTTATCGCAAATGATATTGCGGGCATTGATATCTTCATTATCCAGATGCGGAAGATACCTAAGCCATCTGAAATTACTCTTCTGCTCCTCAGGGAACATAAAATATAATTTGGTGTTGCTGTAATGCTGACGGACGGCAAGATCAATGACCATGTTCCTCAAGACAGAAAGTCTTACTTCGGGATTACCTACGACACCCAATGCATTGATCTTTCCCAGTTTGACGACGATCGGAGCTTTGGAGATATACTTAAACTCCTCTGCCAGCTGTTCCGGCATGAGCGCCAATTCGTCTTTTGTATCCAGAGTTTCTCTGCCCCTGTAATCGATCTTGGCTCTGGCTTCCGCGAAACCGGTTCCAAGTCTGACATCGAGGAAGTCTTCATCCTCTACGTCACGATTGAAAAGATCAGCGGAAAAATCTTCGACCATCTGCTGTTCCTGGGCGAGAGAATAATACATGCTCTCGAGAGCTTCCAACTCTTCTTCGCGCTTTTTCGTGATCTCGATCCGTTTATTCTTGATGTACTCTGTGTACTTTTCCTCACGCTCGATCACGGATTTCTTATATTGCTTCTTCTCATTTACGAAAGAAACAACGGAAGTGATGATTCCCATACCGACCATCGCAGCTCCGAGGATCAATATCTGTTTTCCTCTGCTATAGAGCATAGCTCTCATGAACATGGATACACCCATCATTCCGACTGTAGGAAGCAACGTCAGGATCAGATTTCTCTTTGGTTCTTCTCTCGGATTATCAGGATCGAGAACTTCGATCGGAGTATCGGAAAGAACAGTCTTAACTCTGGTATTCCTGTTGAACTTAGGATATTCCAAGGTGCTCTTCTGCTCGAGGATCCTGGTAGTATTAAGGTTATTTACCGTTATGGAATTAGCATCCGACAGATCGGTATATAGATGACCATCGAAGAAGTAGAATGCATACTCCAGGATAAAGATAAAGTCGTACTCGTGCAGTTCCCTTTGTTTATTCACAAATCTGCCGTTGACCTGTACACCGTATTTGGTGTTGTTATCCTTGATAATATACTTTCCCTGCTCATGAATTATTTCGATATAATCCGCACCGAGAAGCTCATCCTTAAGGTATATGGAGAATCTGCTGTCACGACCGATAAGGATGTGCTCGGAATTCTGAATATCAATTGAATAATCATATTTCTTGTCACTGAAAACGAAGTTCAGGATAAACGACATATCGAATATGACTCTTCCGTCGCTTTCAGTCTTGAAGGTCAGATCATCACCGTGATTGAGTTTCTTCGATACCATCTTAGTGACGCCGTTATAAAGGAAATAAACATCACCGTCACAGTTGATGGACCAACCGTCTTCAACACGTTCCAGAACAATATTGATACTGTTGTCTGATTTTATTGTAAGGTCACAATCTTCACCGTTTCCGATGGAGAATCTTTTCAGTTTGGAATCAAGAATTATGTCCTTATAGAATTTGCCTGAGGAGATGACGATCTTATAATTATCCATGGTAATCACCTCTGACAAAATTGATTATCGTTCCGTTTCTTACTCCGAATTTATCAAGCGTCTCAGAACCGCTCAGGAATGCGACCGGTTTTTCTGCTTTCAGAAAAAAGTTGTATCTGTCGTTCTCGTTTATACCGAGTTTCATTCCTCTGTTAAGCGCGATAAACAGGTCCTGCGCCGTAATGTCCAACGGCACCTCAATATCGAGTTCAAAACCCGAACTGTGATTGATAAATTTTACTACTGCACTGTTACTCATATTCCCTCATCCAATTAAATGTATCTGATACCTAATCTTTCGATGTCAGGGATCAATCCCAGATCCTCGATGGATTTCTTCGGTATTTCCGAATTAACCTGAACATAATCCGTTGCGAACGGTGTGTCGGTCTTATCTGATTCGTCTGTAGCAAAATTGCACACAAAACGGAATTTGTTTTTGTCTGTACAGTCGATCGCTCCAAGGAAGACTTTCAACTTATAAAGCGACTCGTCATCCGGCTTTCCGACGACCATAACATTCTCTGCCTCTGCCATCAACTCAGAATTGCATTCGCTCAATTCAGATGATGTATCGATTACGATAAAGTCATAAAATCCGGTTTCCCTGATCTTGGTTATCGCCTGAACAATATGTCTGTCCTGAAGATCCAACGAAGACAGGCATCTCGGGAACGGTGGCAGATAGAAGAATCCCTCGACTCTTATCCTTGATTTGATGCTCTCGTAGAAATTGATATCCGTTTCCTTGAATCTCTTTACGGTAATATCATCAAGCGGAGATCTGTCCTTAAATTTGTAAGCATGATTCTGCAATTGTCCTACATTGATGTAAAGCACTCTTTTGTGCTTATTGGTCAGAGCCTCCGAGAGTCCCAGTGCCATAGTCGTAGTACCCGCTCCTCCGATAGGTGAATATACTACGATAAGATCTGTTACTATTCCCTCAGATTCTTCGATCCCTCTTAAGACAGAGCAACTGCAGATCTCGTTGATTATCTCTTTTACGCTCAGGTACTTATAAACAAGCTGCACATTGAGCTTCGACGTATTCTCGGAAAAATCCTTTTCGTCTTCCGTAAAGAGCAATATATCATTGATCCGAAGCTTAAAGAATTGCTCTGAAAATATCTTCTTATCCGTAATGAACACATCGATCTCCGGATTTTTCTCTATTTCCTTCTCGAAAACATCCACATCACTGAACAGAGAAAAATCACAGTGCTCATCATACATCTCGACCAGATCAGCTAAGATCGGCAAGATGTATTTAGTATCCTGATATAAAAGTACTACCCTTTTCTTTCTCATCTTTATTACCTGTCACCTGAACTGACTGTCAAAGCAATCACCGAGATGTTGTCCGTTTCCTTTTTCTCTTTTGCCCCATTTACCAATTCTTCGCAGATATTCTTAACGGCCTTCCTCTCGCGGCGCATACACTCCTCGATAACTGAATCATCCTGTGTCTTGTAGATCCCGTCACTGCACAAAAGGAATGAATCACCGTCGCTTATGTCGATCTCAGAAATATCGAGTCTGAAATCCTGCCTGAAACCTATACAATCTGTAAGAACTGTCTTAACGGTCGTTACACCATCGACCAGATTGGTCTTCTCACAAGAATGATCCGTAGTCATTCTGTTAAAATGCCACAATATATTTTTTCGAAGCCTATAGCATCTGCTGTCACCGACATGTGCTATAACAGCCCGCTTATTAAACACCGCCAGCATCGTAAGAGTAGTTCCCGAACGAACACCCTTATCAGCAGACATCTTCAATATGCGGCTATTTGAATCTATTATCGATTCTCTCAGAGAATTTGTATCGATCGTTCCCTCACCACCGGAATACCTGGTCAACTCTGATTCCCACCAGAGATTTATCCTTCGTATACATGTCTGACTTGCCCTGTCGCCTTCAGACAGTCCGCCGACACCGTCAGCAACGGCAAACAGACCAGCCACACTGTCATCTATATTGGCAACCTTATAGACGAAAGAGTCTTCATTCACATCTTTTCTTATTCCGACATCGGAAATACCATAAACATCAAGGATCAATCGGCTCATAGCTTAATGTCCTCAACTTCAAATTCAAGATTGGCGATCTTGACAAGATCTCCTTCTTTTATGGTAGCGATCTCATCTTTTTCCAGTCTCTTTCCATTTACGAACGTTCCGTTGGAACTGCCGAGATCCGTAATATATGCTTCTCCGTTATCAAAGCCTGCCTTACAATGCACACGGCTTACCGCTTTCGAAAACGGTATTACCTGATCAACAGATTCCTTTTGTTTTCCGATAATGCTCTCTCTGGTCTTGATCTCCATGCGGAGCGGATAATCATCGCCCTTATATACCAAAGCAATTCCTATAGCTCCGTCATCAAGTATCTCAGTAGCTCCACCCTGAACATGTATCACAGGAGTAGAATCACCGGTTTCCTTTTTCTTGGAGCCTGATTGCTTCATAAAACCAAAATTAGAAAGTATTCCGTTTTTCTTCGGAGTATCTATGCCGCCATTATTCTGGAATGGCTTAAACTTCTCGACCGCTTCCTTAAGTTTCGGAATATCGGAATTGGCATCAGCCAGAACAGCCTTGATGACACTGTCAAGAAGTCCTGTTTCCTCGCCGGTACGGCGAATAAATAATCTCAATGAATTCGTGAATTCTTTAACATCCGAAAAAAAGAAAGGACCATCAACAGGGAGATATAAGAACCATATCTTCCTTTCTGCTGCGTTATAAAACACAAAGTGTGGATCAAGGCACAGATTGCAAACGTTCAAAAAACCATTCTTCTCAATTACGTCTATGCAATCAAACAACTTAAGGATGCATGCTCTCCATTCATCCATATCGATCTTCTCGATCGCGCTGACAAAGCTTATGCAGTCTTCAAACTTATAAAGATATGCGAATGAATCATTGTAATTAACATGGTAAGGGATCAGGAATCCATTCTCGGAAACATTTCTGATAACGCGCAATTCCAAATCGGAAACCTCAAATTCGAGAGGATCCACCAATACGTTTTGCGTATCAAAAGAAATGCACTCCAGTTTTCTCATAACTCTCCCAACCAGAATAAAGTTATTGGTAAACGTGCCTGTAAACAAACACAAAACCCCTACTAAATCTACCACAAGAGCGGCGATAGTTCAACAAACCGACTCGTGACAACTAGTAAGGGAAATGGGTAATTATCTGAAATCTTTCTGAGCTAAATTGTATTCTTCCATTATTTTTTTATCAAACTCAGCAAACATTTCTTCATAATTGTTTATAACGTAGTTGTCATCGTTTTCTTTACCAAAAACATCATTGCCATATTCTTTGAAAATCCTAATCATCTCATATCTGTTTTCCAATGAGTTAAACCCGAATAATTTCTCGGAATCAACAGAGGACTTCAGAAGATTATTGTAGGAATAATAATTTTCAATCAAAAGATCAATGATATAGTAATTATCCTTGCTTTTCTCGTCTTTTGGCGAACTATCATTATAATCTAATTGCTCGACTAACTTTACCCAATCGTCTTCTGTTTCATAATCTTTCAATTCTTCAGCAGTAGGAAATGTGTATAGATAATCTTGGTAACGATAAATTGCCTTGTAATAATCTCCTATGTCGTACATATCATCTAATTTATCATTCAACCAAAGGACACCGATTCTGTTAACAATATCTATTTCATAATTTGAGTCTTTCTTTTGTGGACGATCATAATTAAAATCCATATAATCCAATTTTACTTCCTTGTTTTCAAAGGAGTTGCCCACAAGCTTGAATTTAACACTAAATGACAAAGGAAACTCATTGACTACTTCCTCTGCTAACAAGAATTTTTCCTTCGCATCCTCTTCAAGATATGGAAAACTGGCAAGCCATTCGAGTTTAGCAACAGCTTGTTTTTTGGGGGTAGTATAATCAATTACCGTTGTCTCTGATTTTATATGGTAGCTTTCTTCAAACTCTTCTTTGCTGATATCCATGGCACTGTCTCCAACCTGTTCTTTTATCTCTCTGCAAGAGACTAGACTAAATAACAAACTAATCCCTACCAAAGCACATATAATTCCGCAAAAAGTCTTCTTCATATTCTTTACCTATAATCATTTGGATTAATCCCCGGAATCGAATTTGGAGGTGTGCAAGAAGTCTGTTCAAAACGCTCACCTGGATGATCTCTCCAAAAATCATTAATGAAGGCATTGCATACATCATTTACATCATCAGTAGTTAATGCTCCAAAAGGAGGATAGTTTCTATGCTCAGTCCAAAACATTGTATAGTACACCTCAACACCAGCGGCAAACCTCTTCCTACTTTGGGAATCAGCCAAGTCAGGAGCACTAAGGTACTCACAAGTCTCAATTGATATCGAATTACTTCCAATAACCTGAGGTTCCACGTTTTGTGTCTCGCATGCATAAGAAACTGAGATTTGAACTTGATTCATATCAACATAATAGTTCGGCAATACTGTAATGTAATTAGGGGTATCAGACATGTCATTATCAGCATAGTAGGATCCATAAGCACTTGTATTCCTACAGAAAGTAACTGTATCATAGAATGCATCCCTATCGTCCAAATATCCACTAAGCCAGGCGTTGTAAGCTTGAGCAGCATCTCTTTCACACGCAAAATCTAATGCTCTTCCTCCTAAAACGCACAAGCCACCAATCACCTTTAGAGCCGGAACTCCAGTAACATTGCACCACAACGACACAAAACTTCCTAATGCAGAACCAACACCGCTTCCAGACGGGAAAGAAGGAATTCTTACGGAAACATCATTTGCTTCCAGAACACCATTCACACCAGTTCCGGCACAATTAAGCAATCCACATACAGTTGCAGGTGACGTCCAAAAATCCGACCACGGCTTTACAGTCTGTTCAGTCGAAGCAATAAAAGCACCATCTTTTTCTCTTTGACTCATTTCCAAATCTCTACAGAAATCAGATTCGCAAGACCAAACCGTAATATACGAAATATACGATTTCTCTAGTAATCCATTATTATCGTAAACGGGGTTCCCATCATCATCCATGAGAATATATCGATAATCCATTGGTCCAAAATCGTTAGAATAAGTTATCACGGACCTTTCAGAAGGGTGAGACTCAACGTCGTCTTTATCTGAAAAAGTTCCATTTGTCAAAGTTTCTCGTTCAACATGAAAACTGCCAAAAAATGGCTTCTTTACGTAATAATGATCATCACCAGGAAATGGATCGCCTATCTGACCATCATACATAATATCAGGATTAACACAATTAGAATTTCTATATTCTTCGTACGCTTCTGGATCAGTAATAACATATGGTAATGCTATTGTCTGATTGTTTCTACAGATTGCCAAGATACAATCATTAAATTGAATGGAGTTTAGATGTTTTTCTTTAAAACCCTCCATGCTATCACCTGAAGCATAATACTCCCAAGTCAAAGTAGAGTTCAACGCACTAATAAAAAGTTCTGAAGACGGTCTTAATGAGTAGTTGTACCAAATAACTTCACAAGTTCCGTCACCGGTGTCGACTGTTGCACAAAGCCCAGCATTCAAATCAGATGCATCTGGTGCATTGAAATCTTGAGTATAAAAACGACTAACAAATTGAGTAAGAACTTCACTAAATTCTTCGTCATCTTTAAATTCATGATTATCTAAGTAATAAGTCGTTGCCAAACAAAGACTATTTACTACCATAGCATCATAATTTGATAGCGGTTCACCATTTTCAACTTTTGTATCCAACGTATCCAAACAAGAGTCCAATTCATCATAATTGAAAGATCCGTCATCGTTAACACATCTGTCGTAATAATATTCCGCATAATACGGGAGGGCATTCTGAACATATCCCCCTATCGCATCAATAGCACTACCAGTAACAGTATAATTCTTAAAATCTCCCGTTCCTAATAACGAATCACACAACATCTTAATAAGATCATTTAAAGTATCCAAAATTCCCTTCGCAATTACAGCTTTTTCAGATATTTGACCACATGTTTCCTCAACTTCACCATAGTAGTTATTCAATTTGAATATTACATTGTCTAGTTTAACCTTTACGCCATTAATGTGAGCCAAAGCATCATCGGCAGCACCTACACATGACGATTTTAGCCATTGCCTGTCAGTATGAACAGTAGTTGTAGAAATTCCCGCAGAATAACTGATAGAACTAACCGAGTCTCTTGCAGCATCTAGCCCCGCCTTCAAGTCATTCTGATATTTTTCACCATATAATCTCGTACTCATAAATCACCTTAATCAAGAAACAGAATTTGATTCTTCGCACAAATTAATATTGTATAGAGCTTTGTGCAAATAGTTGCTTGTTGCAGAATAAAGACTGTTTATATTCTTTTGAAGGTCTGAATAAGCATCCAAACTGCTTTTAAGATCTGCAATTGTACTTCCCTTACAGTTCGACAAATCTGATACTAAAGCATTAATATTATCTTCCCTCATATTGTTATCGAATTGTTCGACATATGTTTGAAAGGCAGGCAAATTAATATCAATCATATGGAATCAATCCTCCAATATTGTAATCGACAGTGTGTCTTCTTTTTCAATAATGTCCGTTCTAATCAAACCAATAGCTTCGTCAAGCAATGTATTAACATCTGAAATAAAAGGTTCCAACGAAACTACCTGCTCCTGCAATGCACTAATAACACCGTGTGCAGTACTAGAATCAGTGCTTCCGAAACCATTATTTTCAATATTTATCAATCCATCTGAATACGAGTCCAGTGAATTGTCTATCTTTAAACATTCACCCGATGCACCCGAAAAAGTTGGCAAAGCATCTATTTGATCCGTATCCAATTGTGTAATAATACCCATATTACCCTCGCCATATATCAAGGTGTAGCATTGACTACACGATTAATCGCATTATCATACTCAACATCATAAGTATCTACAGATAGCTCTGCTTGCAATTTTTCAATAACTTTACTCAATACAATAGAAGAACTATCTAATTTTCCAATCTCTGAACTCAATGTATCAACATCTGCATCATATTCCCTTTTGCTTGAACGAGTTACACTTGCAAGATTCTGTAATTGTCCCCTGTCCTCCATCATTTCTGCATAAGCAGATGAATCAACACCACCAGAAGAACTTGACGATGAACCAGAAGATGATGAAGACGAAGTAGTACAAGGGGTTGATGATCCTCCACTTGCTTTAGTTGTTGTTGATTTGCCACTAGTGGAACTACCCGAAGACGAACTCTTCGGTTTATACAAGTTCTCATAATATTTACACTTATCTTCGTAATCGCTCATAACAAGTCCTTTTAAGCATAAAAAAGTTGTTCGGGAACCGAAGTTCCCGAACACAACTAACATTAAGAACCCTTTCTGGTGTTAGCTGCCTCAACATCGTCATAGTTGGTAGCTGCTGTATTAAGATCCTTGGAAACGCCATCCAAATATGCTACTGCATTAGCAAATGTCTGGTATGTAGCGCGAATGTTCTGTGAGAAGGATGTGGAAGCTTCACCAGTCCACTTTCCTTCCAAATCCTCAACATTCTTCTGAATAGATCCATAGAGAGTATCCAACTCTCCAGAGAGAGAAGCAAATGTCGCTGACAACTCTCTCAGTTCAGCTGATGATACGCGCAAATTATCTGCACCCATTTCTGTATCCTCCTTTCCCCGAAAATTGATAAGAACATCCAAAATGCATTATCATAATAAGGAGTATACAAATTGTTCAGTCGTGTCTCAACATCAATATAAAAATTGACTGATTTTTTGTGCACATGCTCGAGATTACACAAATAATTTTGTGAAAAATTGCAGATTTACTAGAAACGTTTTTCCATTGTAGATAAATCATTCCTCAAAATCTTGTGGACAAAATACTGATATTTTATGGCAAAATTGTGAAGTCAATTATCTGTCAATATCTGTACGGCAAAATTTTTGCTTCGATGCATCTGTTTAAGTACTCTTCACTACGGGTAAATCCCAATACGACTGTTCTTCGAGAGGTACCACCATTAAGGAGATCAATCCAATAATTCATGCCATCAGGTTCACCCTCTCGACCCATAAATGTTATGTAAAGGCGCTTAACAAATTCCTCATTCGAAATATTTTGATCCTGAAGTTCCTTGCTGAGAAAAAATTCGAGACCAACTTCTTCACCGGTTATCCTGTGACTGGAAAGAAGAAGTGCCCAGTAAGCCATTCCTGAACAATCAGGATCACGATTGAGTGCTGTTTTATAAAGATTTTCAGTAAAGTCGGCCACCATTTCTGAAGGACCTACATTAACTTTTGGCATTATATTTGTTCCCGAACGGATTCCATAAACTGCGCACATATCGGCCCACTCCTGAGAATTGATAAAGAAATCTACGCAATCATTTCTAGAAATCTCTTTGGAGGAGACTTTACCAATCCAGTATTCCATACCAGCTGAATCCGGTTCACGGTTGAAGAAAACAGTGTATAGAACTTTGATGAATTCTTCATCAGAGTAATTCATTGAAATGAATTCAGGACTCTTGATAAAGTCCTTAGCTGCCTGTCCACCAGTTATTGTTTGTGAATTCAAAAGACCATACCAATAATCACGACCTTCATCATCAGGTAATCTTCCAAATGTGCAATCATAAAGACGGTAAACAAATCCACTGGCGTGTTCTCTACCGACACAATCGCTTGGAAGGTAGCTATATATCATCTCAGAAGCAGATTTATTATTTGAAGGATTTGTTGTTGGTGTCGATGTGGGCAGAACCTCAAATACAGCTATAAACTTTCTGTTAGTATTAGTAACTTCAAAAGAGTAAGTCTTGTTAGTGGATACGTCTTTCACAGAAGACGACATTTCTTCCTGCCATTTTACGAATTTGTATCCATTCTTGGGCTCCGCGCTGATTGAAACCTTCTGACCAGGAGCAGCTCCAAATGCATCCGTACAAGTACCGCCCTCAGCAGGTGAGCAGGAAGTTCTGATACGCGTTGTCAATAAAGTAGTGTTTGTATCATAACAAAAAATTTTGCTGGATGATTTATACGAACGATAATATGTAAGATTGGCAGAGGTATCATTGTAAAGGGTAGCATCGGCATAGATCTTCAATATTCCGTTAAGAGCCGAAATGTCCAAGGTGCTGAGTTTATTGTCGTAGGTTCTAAGGATTGTTACAGGTTCTATGCAGTTCGTACAAAACTTTATATTGGTTATCTTATTGGAGTTACAGGTAAGAGACTGAAGATATCTATTGTTACTTACGTCCAGCTCTGTGAGTTGATTCTTATCACACTTCAATTGTCTCAACATAGTAAGTTTGCTCAAATCCAGAGATGTCAACTTGTTGTTATCACACTCCAATTGTTGAAGATGAGGAAGATTTAACTCTAAACTCGTTAGATTGTTCGATCCGCATTTTAAGGAAGGAATTCCGTCAAGGTAGTTAATTCCTTCCAAAGAAGTTATATTTTTGTTGGAGCAATTTAATACTAATATCTCACCCTTCTCAGCTTCACTAAGGAAATTATCGCCGCTAGTATCGTATTTTTTTACGCATTCTAAAAATTTCGCATCCGGAAAGTGTTTCGAGTCAAGTTCTACGCCAGAATCAGCATACGTCGGAACACAAACAACCTGCAAAATCATGATTATCGACAAAAAGACAATAGAAAAATGGGAGAAACGTTTCATTTCTAATCTTACCTTCTTTTCAAATTATAAAATTTCCCGACTTGCGCTTCATGAATTTCATTATACACGATGAAAAAAATAATACATTATTAATTGACAACGATTTCTGAGCATATAATAATATAATATCATTATTTTGAGGTTGAGTTTTGTGAATGAGATTCTCTTTTATGGTGGAATAGTTCTAGCCGGCATTTTCATGTTGGCCTCTATAATATTGTTTTTTTACAATAAGGTCTACTCCGCTATAGCTTTTTTTACTCATCGAGACAGGAAGACTGTTGTTAAGTCGCCTGCCGTTAAACCGAGCAAAAAAATGAAGACAAAGAAGACCCCAACTGTTCAAGAAGTTTCCCCTCAGTTTAATAATGATGATACCGAGATACTAAGATCAACTGAAGACTATACAGAAATCTTATGTGACGATGTTACAGAAATATTGGAGTAGTATTATGAAGAAACTTAATCTTGTTTTAACTGTAGTGTTTTGCCTCTTCCTTATTCTTGGTTCCTTTTTCTCAGCACTTTTTTCCGAAAATGTAATTGCTGATGATGACCAAGATACACCTAAATTCTATTATCGCTCAGTAGGAAACGGTTTGCAGATATTCGTTAACGAAAGCAGGAGTGACTCAAATGCGCTTCGAATTACGAAAGCAATATATTATAATGAACCTGATTATTACGTTTTTTCGAAAATAGGAAATAAAGTATACGAAGATGGTAATTTGTCACAGGATAGTTTTTCGGAGAATGCTTGGAAGTATTTTTATACTTTTGATAATTATGCTTATCCAGATAAAGAAGTAGTTTTTGAAAAGATTGATTCGTTATTTGGCGAAATCAATCAAGATGCTGTTCTCGATGGAGATAATTTAACATTGGATTTTGCTAAGGCTTTTGATTATGGTTTTAACAATTCGGTCGAGATCAAAGTAAACAACAGCAATACTCCTTTAGATTCAAATGCTTTTACTTTCAAAAATAATAAACTAACAATTAAAAACATCAATTGGGAATTAGGAGACAATAAGTTTAGTGTTAAATTCTATGACCTTAATTACACTTATAATTTTATTGTAACTAAGTATCCTGAAATCACTAACGTCAAGATAGGAGATACTGTTTTGTCAGATAAATCTGCCAATATCGTTAGCGGTTCCTATGACTTCATTTTTGATATATCTCCAATATCTGGTTTGAAGAAAACAGAATTATCCATATTCGATATTACATCAGACAGGGAGATTTACAATAATGCTTCCACTTCTAAATCGACTAATCAAAAATTCACGGTCGATCTGACAGATATGGATGGATGTGTAGGACATGATTATTCTTATGAAATACAAATAACTGACAACAATAACAAAACTTACACCTATAAAAATGGTCAGTTTGTAACCGAGCAGGAAGATTCTCAATTAAGCTCATTTAGTATTGTCAGCAATCATAAATTAGTTGCAGATTTTGCGAGCGACAATGAAAATGCAAAGACTGTTGCTAAGAAAGATGATACTTTCAGTATCAAATTGAGTTCTGATGGAGATATCACTGGTATTGCAGCTAGAATCGAAGGTGTTGACGTTATTTATCCGGAAGTTTTGGAGGACGAAGAATCCTGGAGTGTAGATGAAGATGTTTTCTCTTATTCAGGAACCATTGCATCAGTTAGTTCATTGAGATATTTGAACACATATATCACTGTTTCTTACGAAGATGGAACGGATTACTATGATCCTCTCTCGTTTAACAACCATATCACCGTATATCCGGCTTTGAACGTTTCAGTTAACTCTTATAGCACAAATGTACAATCAAAAAAGCTTACAGTTAATGATTCATTCACTGCAAATTTGAATTATACTCCAAGCCGAAAGTATAATCTGTCTCCTGAGTTATCTATTTCTTGTTTTCTAAAAACTCTGAGCGGTAACGAAGAAGACACTTTGCCTGTTGGTGACTCTTGCATTTCAGGTCTTGCGGCAACCATAGAAATGTCAGATGTGTCAAGTTGTTGTGCCGAAAACCAGGCATTCTCGTTCTATATGACTTTATGTGATAAGGCTGGAAACACATGTAATGTTAAGATAGATCCGAGTGGTTATACTTACTATGGTCCTTTTACAACTGATGAACTAAGACTAGATACTTCAAACGCGAATACATATACGGACGAAAATAGTGTGGAATATCAGTTCGTAAACGATGACGATCATCTTTCCATATGCTTCACGAGCAATCATAACCCGATTGATTACTCAATAACTTTTCCTGGAATGAATAACGATATAAGGGGAAGAGTATACGAAGGTGCTGTAACACCTGGGTGTTTTGTAATTGAGTTATACAATATAACAGATTATGGATTAGAAGTTGGAAAACCGGTTGATTTGGATATTCTTCTAAGTGATATAAACGGAGCCGTTTCCACCACGGAAATTGATCTCCAAAACATCATTTATTTGGGTGATTTCTCAATCGCTCACAACAGTGATGATTTCCAGAATGATCAATATCTGACAATTGATGATTCTATCGACCTGGTATTAAATGCTTCTGATTTAGCTACAACCGGAAGAGAAGTTACTCTAAAAGCAATTAGCTTAGAATATTACAACGTTTTAAATGATCAGTTCCATTCCATTGATTGTTGGAATGAGGAAGATGGAACTTTTGAATCTGTCAAATCCAAGACTATTCCTATGAGTGTATTGTCCGATATTAATCCACTCATCAGCCCTGATTATCTTAAGTTGGAAATTAAAGCAAAATTTGAAGACAGAAGTGGAAACCTCGTTGAAACCACAATTGATACAAATTGTTATTACTATAGAGCAATTGAGGAATCAATAAGCAAGGTGAACATTACCAATTCTCACGACAGTTCTGTAGCTAAGGTAGGAGATACTCTCACCTTGAGTTTCAACTGTACGCATCCGTTAGGAAGCAAAAACAATGTTGATGCATCCGGAAATCGTATCCTTAAGGGAACTTTGAATGGCGATGCTGTTACATTCACATCCTCAGACGGACTGATTTGGACTGCTGAATTCACTGTTTCAGAGAATAACAAGTGGAATGATAACAGCGGCATTGATCTTTATCTGGAACTTTACGATGAATCAGACAATGAGCATTACGTAATGACAAATAAAGATGTCAGCAATCCTATGGTCTATTATTCTCCGATCAGTATTAGCAACTTTATTTTCAAGTCTGATAATGCAAATGCTGATGGCAAACTTGCAAATGACGATGATAAGATAACTCTTTCTTTTGATTCGACACACCAATTGAAAGTGGAGAATGCTTATATTGCAGACAAGAAGGTTGATTTCACAGAAAACGTTTCCGACGGCGTATATTCATATGCAACAACATGTAATGTCAGCGATCTTGAAATTGAAGATAATAATCCTGTTTCATTTAAGTTTGATCTCAACGACCAGGCCGGCAATGAGACATACCATCTTGATTATGAGTCCACGAAGATAAGCGTTATCTATCAGGCTCCTATTGAGTTGTCTGAAACGAGCATAATCAGTAGTAACGATAATGATAAGTATCTTGCAAAAGACGGCAACTACATTACTGTTGAATTCGAGACTACACATCCAGTCAACATCGTTTCAGCAACAGTTGCAGGCAACGACCTTACTTTGAAGAGCCGTGATAACGACAAGATGCATTGGTCCGGTACTTACCTTGTAACCAACAATATCGTATCAGACAACGGAAAGATCAACGTAAAAGTTGAAGTCGGAGATGACTCAGGCAACGATAATGTTGTTCTGTCTTCCGATGACATCATGTACTATGCACCTTTGACTGTGTCTTCAGCTACGATCTCAACAGATAACAGCAATGACTCGACAAAATATGCCATCGACGGAAATACTGTTGTTGTAAGCTTTATTACAAACCATAAGATCGCTACATCATCATCTTCATTCAGTCTCGCAGGACGTTCCGGCCTTTCTGTCTCTGAAGAAGCTTTGAGTAACGGTTCTTACAAGTATACTTTCTCCAGAAAGATCGCTAATGGTGAATTGAGCGATCTGTCTGTTGTAGCATTTGATCTTTCAGTAACAGATATCGCCGGAAACAGTGTTGTTTCATTAAACGAGAAGTCATCAGGAGTGATCAATTCCATCACTTACTATAGTCCGTTGACAGTAACAACATCTATCGAATCCAGCGGCAGCAATTCCAACTATGCTAAGAACGGAGATACTGTCACAGTTAAGGCAACAGTCAATCACGCAGCATCAGCAACTTCTGCTTCACTGCTCGACAAGTCTATGGGTGTATCAGGAAATGAATCAACATCCATAACCTTAACATATACTATCTCAACAGCTGAGAGTTCCATGAAAGAAGGCACATTGTCTGCATCATTTAATTTTGCTGATGTAGCAGGTAATACTCTTTCCGTCACAGAGATCAATTCCGGATCCGTAATCTATGACAGAACAAAGCCGTCTATAGATGTAAGCAATGGTTTCTCCGGTTTCTCAGCTGATGACATTACTTTTGATATCAGCATTGCTGACAGCAATATCGATAAGGATAAGACTACAGTAGATGTTAACGGAACAATCCGTAAGATCGGCAACGGACTTGAAGCAGACGGTACTACCTACTCCACTGTTGTTAAGAACGAGGAAGACGGTACTTTGACAGTAACCATCTCTGCTGTTGACCTTGCCGGAAACTCAGCAACTCCGGTTAAGTACACTGTAACTATTGATAAGTCCAACCCTACGGTTACTACCACCACTTTGTATTCAACATCCAATAAGTTGTTCAAGCCTGGTCTTGTGGTAGCTGAACTTTTCGAGATAAACGAAGAGAATATGTCTGAGATCACATGTACGGTATCAGACGGTTCTTCTGTATACGATTGGGATATCAATACTCCACTTGATACAGACGGTAAGAAGACTATCTCGATCATCGCTGTCGATAAGGCAGGAAATGCATCCGAGCAGTTGGTATTTGACCTTTATATCGACGGAACAGCTCCAAATCCTATCCTGACTGACAAGATCGCTAATAAGGTCTTAAGCGTAGGCACGAATGAATTCAACGACCCTACGACAATCGTATTCAGTCTCCAGGATCTGGCATATAACCCGGATGAGCCTGATAAGTTTACTAAGATCCTTATCACTTGCCCTGACGGATCCGTTGTTGATATCTTGGCCGACAATTCTGTAAATTCTGACGGTGAATACTTCTATGATTTCAACGAATACGGAACCTACACGGTTGTATTAGAGGCTGAGGATGAACTCGGAAACGCAACAGGCGAGATCAAGTATGAGATCAATATCAAGGAGAAGCCGCTTGATGCTTTGAAGCGTGTTTTCTCTACTGAGGACGGTGAAGGCGGAACTAAGTTCAACTACAAGAAAGCAGCCATCATCGGAGGCGGATCCGTAGCAGGAATTGCTTTGATCGCAACCTGCGCAGTCTTCCTCATCAGAAGAAAGAGAATCAGATAATCGCATAATGGGTAAGATCCTTAAGAACAGATATGAATTGCTGACAGAACTCGGCCACGGCGGAATGAGCACCGTCTATTTGGCACGAGATATGAACCTGGGCTCCTACTGGGCTGTTAAGCAGATGAAGAATAACGCTTCCAATGAGCTTTTTGCTTTTAAGCAAGAGGTCGAGTTGTTGGCGGGATTAAGTCACCCTGATATACCTAGGATCGTAGACCGTATCGAGGACATGGATGACTATTACGTTGTTATGGATTTTGTTGACGGAGTCTCATTGAGCAAACGCTTCATGACCGAAGGTCCCGTTGATGAGGAGACCCTGATAAATTGGAGCAAGATGCTTTGTTCCATACTTCAGTATCTTCATACAGTTCGCGAAAACCCTATCGTCTACAGAGATATGAAACCGGATAATATAATCCTGTCTCAGTCAGGCAGAGTTAAGCTTATCGACTTCGGTATCGCAAAAGAATGCGTCCGCGGGACTGTCGATAAAGGAGAGTGTTACGGTACCAGAGGATATGCTGCGCCTGAACAGTATAAGAGCGGAAGTAATATCCTTGATGAACGTACCGATATCTATAGTCTCGGCTGTACCATGTTTTATATCATAACAGGTCAGGTTCCGGGAAAAGCTCCTAATGCGTGCCCGCCTGTAAGGACTATCAATCCTAATCTGTCTGAAGGAATCCAGTTCATCATTGCCAAGGCCACCCAGGACGAACCAGCTGACAGATATCAATCATGTGATGAGATGATAAATGACCTCGATCACATAACCGAGCTTTCGTATGAGTATAAGGAGACCATGCGAAAAAGACTTCTCTCATTTTGTCTCTGTGTACTCTTTACGATAGTTTTCGCGGGAGTCAGTGTTGTCGGATATATAAGGATCCAGGATGATCATGCCAACAAATTCCAGATTGCATACAACAAGGGATTCAGCCTGGAAAGATTGGGAAGTTACGATGATGCAGCTGAGTACTATACACAGGCGATCACCTATAATGACAGCGACTATAATACATACGTAAAGCTGTTCAATGCTCTTCTTCCTCACAGCAATACAGATGATTATTCTGAGAAGACTAAACTCGCGATCGATCAGATGACCGGTGCATATATCGACAACTCCAGTTCTGCGATGTACAAAGATCCGAGACTGATGTTCCTCGTCGGCAAGAAATGTATCGAGGTTAACGAGATCAGCTATACCCTGAAGGCATCCGAGTATTTCTCACTTATCAAAGATAGCTCTCTTTATAAGTCCGGTCAGTACTCATTTGTTAACCTGGATCAGTATAGTCTGATCGCAGAATCCATGGCAAATACGATCGACTCACAGGACTTCGGAAGTCTTGAAGATGCTTTGGAAGAATTGGAGGAGAGCAATAAATCAAGCAGGATATCCGTAGAAGATAAACTTCAGAATTACTACACGATGATCCTCATCTATTGCACATATCCGACAAATCTCAATAACTCTTACGAGAAGATACAGGAACTCGGAACGGAAGCATATGATCTCATCACCGTGAATATGGATAACGAAGACTTCGAGTTTAACAGCATCTATCCTTTGTATGAGATGCTTGCTATCGGAAATTATAATGCAGGATTGACTTCCACGGATGAGACCATGATCCAATACTATAAGCAATCCATAGAGTGGTTTGAGCGCCTTGAGAGTCTTTATTTCATCACTAATAACGACCTTTACATCAAGAAGGCTAACGCTTATGAGAAGATGTTCTCTTACATGAACCGTGGCTTAAATGCCGGAGAAGCATCTGAAGAATCAATTCAGCTTCTCAGATCTGCTATAAGTATCTATGGAACGATCAACAGAAAAGATCCTGATTTCCTCATGTGCAGGATCAAGCTGGGTTTCGCATATGCTGAACTTGCCAACGCGACCAATGATGAGGCTGAGATATCCAAAGCTCTGGAATACTACGATGAACTTAGGACAGATATCGAGACGAATTATCTGTCAGATCTCAGTACCACGGAAGCATTCCAGTGGAGTTCCCTCACTGATCTTATGACCAACTACGGATTTATCGAAGAGTAATCTTTGATTCCGTTAATTATTTCTATCTTCCTGGACTCGCGCATAGATATCTTCAAAAGCTTCGTCAAAAAGTTTACTGGATCCAGTGAATACACTTCGAGTTGGTTTCAGATCAATGTCATACACTCGAAGAGCAAAACTCTCAGCAAAGAACTCAGTCGTATAATGACCATTAAGAGTTCTATCTTTTCCTTCCTCGTTATAAAACCAATAATCGTAGTTTTGTAATGCGTCATGCAGCTCATCTGCACTCTTGATATTTGAAGTACTTATAGAATCACCATTGAGCAGTTTCCTTTCAGAATTAAGTGAGTGTCCGCCCATCGCACCAATCTGATTATTAGATTGACCTCCCGAGATATCATCTATTATTCCTTTCTCAGGAGTACCATTTGCCAAGCCATGATGTCCCTTTGTATCATATACATCTGGGTTACTTGGATCATAGATATATTCTCTATAGCCATAGTAATCTCTTAGTGAATCAAAAGCTTTTATCTGCCTTGGACTCCAATCATCGGGCAGATACTTTTTGTACAGATTCGAGTCAGTGACAGTAGAAACATTAACATTTTCCGGACTGAGGATAAAATCAATTACAGAATTTCTTTCCTCCTTAGACATATCGTAATATCCCATGTAGATCAACTTGCCGACCATATGATTTCTTAGATCGTCGGTGAGCTGCTTTCTGAACAAATCAGAATAATTATACATGTCTGATCCATCTTCACCCTTCATGTCTTCAAAGGAATAGTCATCTATAAAATGTCCCATTTCATGGGTAAATGAACCATCATTTTTGAGTGAATGATCTGCATCCTCAGTCATGACAATATTTAAGGTTTTACCGCATCTGTTTGATGTCTCTCCCGGAGCGAGAACATGAAGCTCAGCCTTTGGCAGATAATATAAGATAACGTCTCTGTACTTCGGTTCATCCGTGTACAAAACATACTTAATGCAATTAGCCGTAAAGATCTCGTCTTCATTACCTCCGTCATAGATTTTTCTGAAAAAGGTATCAGTTGTCGCTTTAGCTTTCGGATTAAGTATCTCGAACGAATCAATGCAATTCTGTATTGTTATTTCCGGAAGCTTTCTAACATCGTCATCTGGTCCAAAACGCAATTCAACATAATGCTCATGGAGATTAGTGAATATCTCTCTTTCCTTCTGTGACAAAACAAAATGTCTGCCCTGGAACAAAACTAAATAGTGAGAATACATTTCGTCAAACATATCCTTATCCGCTGTAGAAAATGTCTCATGCTTTTTTAGCATATCGTTGAACTTGTTTACACATCTAACAGCAACCGAATCACTGATAATATCATTATTAACTTCCAACTCAATGATCTTCTTCCAAATTTCATTACTCACTGAGTTGCACTTTGCCTTGTTGACTCCGGCATTCTGTATGGTGACTGACGTTACTTTCTTGCCATTATACTCTTTAACTTCTTTTATTGCGTTATCTATCCTGACCATTGCACTGTTAGCTTCATTGAGTATTTCATTTATTTTCTTGGCAATAGACATAATTGTTGAAGATGTGTTTTCAACATTGGTATAGTACTGAGTCGCTGCACTTACGAAATCTCTTGTCTTATTCTTGACAGCTTCGATCTGTTTTTCTGCCAAATCCGCAACATCCGAACAAGATGTTCTAAGATTAATATGTTCTTGAGCAACATCGATACTGTTTATGCGATCCTTATAATGGCAATCACTGACAGATCTGCTTACTCCATATGCTGCAAATTTAACATCATCTCTGTATTTTAATCCGTAATAACGCATACTCTTATCTCACATTGTTTTTTGCAATTACATCTTATTATCTGCTTCACACTTTTCGATGCTGGCAGATGCCTTCATTAGATAACTGGAAGTTGAACTGTAGACATTGTTTAAGTTCTTACAAAACTTGTTATATGAACTAAAACACTTGTTTAATTCCTCAATAGCTTTTCCCTTCGAATTTGAGAGTTCCTCTGTTCTTTCGGTGACCTTGTTAATCCCGCACTCACTTCGGAATTTCAAAGACTGAGTTGCAAATTTAAATCTATCTACAGATATCATAGTCATTCACTCTCCCTTATAGTTCGCGCCAATTCATCTTCTTTGTCGATTATGTCGGTTTGGATTATATGCATCAGATTGTCGATCATCAAATCTGCCTCCTCCATAACTCCATAGATATCATTCATCTGTACGATCAGTTCATCGATTACACCGTGAACTGTACAGGAATCGTCTGCTTTGAATCCCTCTTCTCTGACGAGCTTCAAGCGATCTATATATTCCTGCATTGCACCTTTCGTACGAGGAGCTTGTCGGCTGCCTATCCTTCTATATCCGGAAATTTCATTTTCGTCTAAATCTGTTATATCTATTTCACCCATTTTATATATCTCCCCAATTTACATACTATTGCTGATCTGTCCTATGGCATGATCGAACTCATCGCTGTAATCATTACGGCTTAAATATTTAGATATCTGCTCACGATAACTATCCAACAGGAGAGAAGTCGGATCCAACTTACCGAGTTCACGATAAAAAGTATCTATATCATCGTTGTATTTATTCTTGCTGGTCCTTGTTGCGGTCATTAGCGAATTGAGCTTTTATCGCTCGATCCTGTACTGTAAGATTGATCCATTGTCGTTTCCCGTATATTCCTCTTAGGATTTCTCCTTTCAGGTCAGTCACCACATAGGAGCTGTGCATATGCACAAGG
>CAMYXL010000016.1 GCA_947303255.1 uncultured Clostridia bacterium
TCGCTAAGGAAGAATATCCGCAGTTCGCTATCGACGGTGAGCTCCAGGCTGACGCAGCTATGGTTCCTTCCATCGGTGCTTCCAAGGCTCCTGATTCAAAGGTTGCAGGTAAGGCTAACGTTCTTATCTTCCCTGACCTTGATGCAGGTAACATCGGCTACAAGCTCGTTCAGAGACTCGGTAAGGCAGAAGCTTACGGTCCAATGTGCCAGGGTATCGCTAAGCCTGTTAACGATCTTTCCCGCGGATGCTCCGCTAAGGATATCGTAGGCGTTATCGCTATCACAGCAGTTCAGGCTCAGGGCTGATCTTTTTCGAAAAGGAGTAACAACAACATGAAGATTTTAGTTATCAACTGCGGAAGTTCTTCCTGCAAATTCCAGCTTTTCGAGACTTCCACAGGTGAGGTCCTCGCAAAAGGTAACGCAGAGCGTATCGGTATCGACGGTAAGCTCACATATAAGGCAGCCGGCAAGGAGGATTTCATCTCCACAGAGGCTATGCCTGATCACAAGGTAGCTGTTAAGATGATCCTTGCAGCTCTCGTAGATAAGGACCACGGCGTTCTCTCCGACATCAGCGAGATCAAGGCTGTAGGCCACAGAGTACTCCACGGCGGTAAGTACTACAGCAAGTCCGTTATCGTTAACGACGACGTTAAGAAGGTAATCAGAGACTGTTTCCCTCTCGGACCTCTCCACAACCCGGCTAACCTTACAGGTATCGAGGCTTGTGAGTCCGTTCTTCCGGAGGGTACACCACAAGTTGCAGTATTCGATACAGCATTCCACATGACAATGCCACCGAAGGCTTATACATATGCTCTTCCTTATGAGCTTACAGAGAAGTATTCCATCCGTCGTTACGGATTCCACGGAACATCCCACAGATATGTATCACGTCGTGCTGCTGACTTCCTCGGCAAGAAGTACGAGGATATCAAGATCATCACTTGCCACCTCGGTAATGGTTCTTCCTTTGCAGCTGTTGACCACGGTAAGTGCGTTGATACATCAATGGGTCTTACACCTCTTGCAGGTATCTGCATGGGTACAAGATGCGGTGACATCGATCCGGCTATCGTTCCTTTCCTTATGAAGAACGAGAACCTCACACCTGACGAGATCGACACACTCATGAACAAGAAGAGTGGTGTTGAGGGTCTCTCAGGCGTATCTTCTGACTTCCGTGATCTCGACAAGGCTTCCAAGGAAGGCAACGAGAGAGCTACTCTCGCACTCGAGATGTTCGAATATCAGGCTCGTAAGATCATCGGTGCTTATGCAGCTGCTATGGGCGGCGTTGACGTTATCGTCTTCACAGCAGGTATTGGTGAGAACACAGACTACATCCGTGCAGCAGCATGCGAAGGCTTGGGCTTCATGGGCGTAGAGATCGACCCTGCTAAGAACAACGGCGTTCGTACTGAGGCTGTTATCTCTTCCGATAACTCCAAGGTTACAGTTGCGATCATCCCTACAAATGAGGAACTTGCAATCGCTCAGGAGACTGAAGAACTCGTTAAATAAATTTCTTAACTTTAAATATGAAAAGACCGGATCTTTGTCAAAGAACCGGTCTTTTTGTTTTCGAGATTTGGCATAGGATGTATAATGCTCGTATGAGTTTGAGCGCGACATAGATCAGGAGGGTTTAAAATGAGAAAGATCAGATCGATGGTTATTTCGGTGGCAACAGTACTGCTGATCGCTTTTATGATCTCAATGTTCATGCCGGGTCTTACCTGTAAGGTAAATGCTGCGGAAGATGTCATTGAGGTCGATACCGAAGCCGAACTTAAAGCGGCTCTGGGATCAACAGCGAGTAAGGGTAAGACCATAAAGGTAAAGGACGATATCAGTATTTACAGTTCAGTAACGATCTGCACTTCACTGACGTTGGACCTGAATAACAACGAGATCTGCTTTTATGATGATTATTATCTGATTATTAATACTAAGGATGAATCCGATACGGTTACCATAAGCGCGGGTGATCTTGGTGAGGGCTTTATCGGTGGCAATACGGAAGGCTCGTTAATAAGACTTAATAAGGGAAAGCTCGTGATCGAGTCCGGATATATTGCCAATTACAACGATAACGGATCCTGCCTCGATCCTTCAAAGAACATCATGATGCTTTCCGGATACCTTATGAGCGTGAACTCGCTTAACAGGGATATTATTGTTCCGCTCGGTTTAATGATTTCCTACAACGATGGAAAATATGAGACTATATCGGTAATACAGGGCGGCTTTTTCGTCTGCGCGAAAAGCGTTACTACAGATAATTGCGATGATATCCTGGGAAACGGAGTCTTCAGTTATGATCTCTGGACCAAGACGCTCTATATTCATGGGGATTATGACTATGGTGGAAAAAACATTATTTCTTCTTATGTCAATGACCTGACTGTCAATGTATCAGAGAGATCAGTTCTTGACGGATATTTCTATTTTTATGACACTACTACTATTACAGGAAACAACAAGCTGATATTGAACAGCAACGACTCGAGGCTCATCACGGCCCCAAGCCTTACCATAAAAGATGTATCACTCGAGCTCAACGGAAAATACGGTATTTATATGAACGGGGACAGTCAGACGTACGGGGACTGTTGTCTGATGATCGATAACTCGGAGGTAACGATCAATTCAATCTATGGAGCGATAACATTCCTTGAGGACACCGATCTTAAGTTTGAAGGTTGTGAAATAACAGAACCTGATGAGTGGATAACTAAGACCGGAGGAATATATGAAAGCGACGGTTCAGCTTATGTATCAACTCTCAAGATCTGTCCGCCGGATTATTACGAGCCTTCTGAATACTCATGGTCTTCCGATCTGAAAAAATGCACGGCAACAAGGGTGCATAAATATGACAGTACATTGAACGAGACGGAGACTGTTGGTACCACTTTCGTAGTAAAAAAAGCAGCCACAGAAACCGAGAAAGGCACGACAACATATACGGCAAAATTCGAGAACAAAGCATTTGAGACACAGACAAAAGATGTTCAGGATATCCCGGTAAAACAACCTGATCCTTCTACACCTGGTCCGTCAACACCTGGTACATCCACACCTGCTCCATCAACACCGGCACCTTCTAACACATCAACCGGAGGCGGATTCGAAGAGTTTGTTGAGAGACTTTACACAGTTGCATTGAACCGTGCATCCGAGCCGGAAGGAAAAGCTTTCTGGTGCGAGCATGTAGGTAACGGCGATCTTAACGGTGCACAGTGTGCCAACGAATTCCTCTTGAGTAAAGAATTCAACGACAGAGGTCTTGACGATAAGCAGTTCCTTGAAGTTCTTTATAAGACATTCTTTAACAGAGATGCGGCCGACGATCCGGATGGTTTTAACTTCTGGATGAACAGCCTTAAGACACAGGGACGTGATGTTGTAGTAGATTGCTTCATCAATTCTGAAGAGTGGTGTAATGTTTGTGCTTCCTATGGAGTTAAGTCAGGTGCTACTAGAGCTAAGGCAACCATTGCATCTACTAATGCGACGGAATTCGCGAAGAGACTCTATACGGAGTGTCTCGGAAGAGAGGCTGAAGAGGGTGGTCTTAAGTTCTGGAGTCTGGGACTTACAAATCTTGAGCTCACAGGTAAGCAGGCAGCTCACGAGTTCTTCTTCTCCAAGGAATTTAATGATCACAATTTCGATAACAAGGAATTGATCACCAGAATGTATAAGACATTCATGGGCCGCGATCCTGAAGATGAGGGAATGAACTTCTGGCTTAATGAGATGAAGAACGGAATGACCAAAGAACAGGTCTTCGAGGAGTTCGTTAAGTCTCCGGAGTTTACTCAGATCTGTAAAGACTACGCGATAGACAGAGACTGATAAGATCACAAGGACAGATTCCGGTAAGGGGTCTGTCCTTTTTCGAGAAAGCAGATTATTTTGGACGTATTTGGTAATGGGCCGGTCATGTTTTTTTGACATAATTGTGAGATAAATAATATCAAAGTGGATAATATCGGGATACTACCTCAACAAGCCGATATAGTAGAATGAACGGGAAGGAAAAGGCCCGCTTTGCAGTAATCATATATTGTAAAGCGGGTTGATTTTATAGGAGGTAATTCATGAGATTTATTAAGTCGATAGCTGTTTCCATTGCAACGGCTCTGTTGCTTGTGCTTACGATTTCTGTAATCGTGCCGTTTTTTTCGAATAACGTAAATGCCGCAGGAGAGGTCATTGAGGTTCAAAATGTAACAGATTTAAAAAAAGCTTTGGGAGCAAGCACCAGCAAGGGCAAGACAGTCAGGATAAAAAATATAATGTATCCTGATTCTACGATCACCATCTCTACTTCGTTAACACTGGATCTGAATTATACGGAGCTGAGGTTTGGACAAGGAAAGAACCTGATCATCAACACAGAAGATGAGAATGATGTTGTTACAATCATTGGTCAGGGAAGGATCCAGACCAATAATGATTCCTATGCCATTAACGTAGAAAAGGGTAAGCTTATTTTCGATACGGGTTGTGTTCAGAACACTGACCCCAACGGATATTGCATTAATTCTTCAAGCAATATCATGATCCTTAATGGTGCATTCATAAGCGCGCATGAAATGGGCAAGGATATTGTTATACCTTATGCCGTAGTGGAGGGATTTAATAATTATAATACTTACGGATATGAGATATACAGTTCGTGCTTAAAGATCGGTGGTAAGGATGTCACCAAGGATAATTGTAATGACATATTAGGAAACGGTGTCTTCAGTTATGATCTTTGGACCAAGACACTTCATATCAAAGGCAATTATGATGCAGGTATCGGAACCCAGTTGATCAGCAGCAAGGTTGAAGGATTGACGATATCGATCGATGAACAGTCATCTGCGACAGGTGTGATCACTCTTAACGGAGATACTACCATAACAGGAGGCAACAGATTGTCTTTGTCAAATGGAAGTTATGGTAATACAATCGAGATTATGGATGCTGTTCTCACGGTCAAAGACGCTTCTTTGATGATAGACAGCTATATATCTTTCGTCGGAATCGGCGAAAGTGAGCTGATAGTAGATGATGCCGAAATCTATGATTTTTCGATGAGCCAGTTTTCCCGAGACCTTGACAGCATAGAATTAAAAAATTGCAAAATAACCTATCCTACAAGCGCTATAATCGAGGACGGCTGCATATGTGCGTATGGCGCACCTGCAAATACGGTAACTATTCTGCCAAATGAGAGTTATAATCCGGCGACATATATCTGGTCTAAGGATAACTCCCAGTGTACTGCCACTAAGATCCACAGATTTGAACCATTTAACTGGGTAACCGAGACAGTGAATACTACCTCGAAGGTAAAGTATGAGCCTACTACAAAAACGATGGGAACAACGACTTATACGGCAACGTTTACCAAGGACGGATTTACGACTCAGACCAAGGATGTTCAGGATATCCCGGTAAAACAACCTGATCCTTCCACACCTGGTTCGTCTACACCAGGAGCGTCAACGCCAGGTTCATCAACACCAGGTCCGTCAACACCGGCACCTTCTAACACATCAACAGGAGGCGGATTCGAAGATTTCGTTGAGAGACTATACACAGTTGCTTTGAACCGTGCTTCTGAACCTGAAGGAAAAGCATTCTGGTGTGAGCATGTTGGTAACGGAGACCTCAATGGTGCACAGTGTGCCAACGAGTTCCTTTTGAGTAAAGAATTCAACGACAGAAAGCTTAGTGATGAGGATTTCCTAAAAGTTCTCTATAAGACCTTCTTTGACAGAGATGCAGCAGACGATCCGGATGGCTTCAATTTCTGGATGAACAGCCTTAAGACAGAAGGCCGCGACAAGGTAGTAGACGGTTTTATCAATTCAACTGAGTGGTGCAATATCTGTGCTTCTTACGGAGTTAAGTCAGGTGCTACAAGAGCAAAGGCAATCATTGCATCAAAGAATGCAACTGAGTTTGCAACAAGACTTTATACTGAGTGTCTCGGAAGAGATCCGGAAGAAGGCGGACTTAAGTTCTGGAGTCTTGGTCTTACAAATCTCGAACTTACAGGTAAACAGGCAGCACATGAGTTCTTCTTCAGTAAAGAGTTCAACGACTTTAATCTTGATAATGAAGGACTTCTTACAAGAATGTATAAGACATTCATGGGACGTGAGCCTGATGATGACGGAATGAACTACTGGCTCAAAGAGATGGAAAACGGCATGACCAAAGAGCAGGTCTTCAACGAGTTCGTTAAGTCGAAAGAGTTCACTGAGATCTGTCAGAAGTACGCGATAGACAGAGGATGATTAATTTTTTCGATTTAATAGTATAATTGAAAAGTAAGTTTTTGGCGCGCTTTGCATGAAATGGTTTGCAGGGTGCGCCATTTTATTGGGATGGAGGTTTTTATGAGAAAGATCAGATCGATAGCTGTTTCTGTAGCAACAGCATTATTGATGACGTTTATGGTGGCTTTGTTTATGCCGGGGTTTGCCTTTAAGGTAAATGCTGCGGATGTTGTGGGTAGAGTCATTTATGAAGCAGATGGATTTGATTATAAAACTCAACATGATCCTCTTTTGAATATATTTGAATAAGGTGATGTTAGTATGTGCTGTATAAGAAAAATCTTGGTTATATTATTAATTACAAGTTTTTTCTTTTTTACGGGATGCAAACCAGGGAATCCCGTTGGATCAATTTCAACAGAATTATCTTCCAATACACAAGTATCAGTCGTTACCGAAGGTACAAAAGGGACGACAATAGATTTTGGAGAATATGAATATGAGATCTTTACGGACAGAAAAGAGTCACTGACAGTTCATTTACCGATTTTATTGGAAGACTATATAGACGAATCAGGGGATAAAAAAGTATTTTTACTAGAACAACTTTTCCAAGATTATGGTTGGAAGGAAAAGGATATAGATGGGAATGGTTCTTTTGAAATGCCAATAACAGAGGCAGGAATACTTTCCTATGATCAGCTACAAGAGGAAGGCGATTATTTCTACTATGATTGCGGAGACATGTGGATCAGGTTTTCGATGTTGATATCTCCGGCAAATGATAACGAATCAAAGTATCAGCCTTCGTGGATCGATTACTCGTTTATAAATCCTGATTCCCCGGGAGAGTATTTCTATGAATTTTGTTTATCAGCTAAGCATCCGCATAATAGTGTAGACGCAAATATAGATCTGTTTTTTTCAATAGGAAACAATCATTACACGACAGATATTACAGATGTGTATATTACGAATGAGCAATTCGTATTATTGGCTTATATGATTACTTGGCCAGGCATTCTCCCGGAGGAAAATCCATTGTATTATTTGAATTATGGTGGAGTATATAATGTGGATGCTGTCAGAAAAGATATTATGAGAGATGAATACGATTTTCGTTAATCGAGAGCAATGATAGAAGGAGCACATGAAGGTAAGGAATTGATCGAAGACAGGCGAACATATGAAACTCGATTTTATCCTATTCTGTGATCGTTGATGATAAAAAGGTATCAGATTCTGGAAAGATAATTGAATGATCCTGCATACTTGAAGATCGTTGAAGAGGACCTGATAGATTGTTCCGAAAATACGAATCTTGGTCATATTACTATTTGTCGTAGTAGATTTCGGTTTGCGGTAAATATCATCACTAAATAATACGAGTTGCGTAAATGGTTTTTGAATGTTTTTGTACGCTTTACGGGACATAAGAAATTAATCCTTCAATCCTTTTCGAAAACAAACAAATATTCGTATCAATATGGTATAATATCTCCTAAAACAGACAGTGTGTTTTAGGAGAATTATTTTGGACGTATTTGGTAATGGGTCCGATGGTCAGTTTGACCTTATCGCGGACCTCGAAAACAGTTATGGCGACTATAACGACAACAGCGGAGACGAACTTCTAGAAGGACTTAATCCCGAGCAGAGAGAGGCAGTTGAACATCTGGACGGACCTCTTCTTATCCTCGCAGGCGCAGGTTCCGGTAAGACCCGTGTAATCACATACAGGATCGCATACATGATGAAGAAGCATCATGTATCGGCTGGTTCCATCCTCGCGATCACGTTTACGAACAAGGCTGCCAACGAGATGAAGGAACGTATCAACAAGCTCGTAGGCGATACATCTAAATATATCTGGAGCGGAACTTTCCACTCCATCTTCGCGAGGATTCTGAGAAGGCATGCCGAGTGCATCGGTTTTGACTCGTCATTTACTATCGTTGATACCGAGGACCAGCTCAAGCTCATAAGGCAGATCATGGCGGAACTCGATATCCCGGAGAAACTTTTTAAGCCGAGGAACTTCCAGTTCGAGATCTCTAAGCAGAAGAACGACATGGTAAGTGTCGAGGAATATGAGAGACGTGCAGGACAGGACAGCTACTATAAGAACGCTGCCAGAGTCTACAAGCGTTATCAGGAGAGACTTCTCGAGAATAACAGCATGGACTTTGACGATATCCTGATCTATATGGTCAAGCTCCTTCAGTCAGATCCTGAAGTGCTCGCTTTCTACCAGAACAAGTTTAAGTACATCATGGTAGACGAGTATCAGGATACGAACAGAGCTCAGTACATGGCGGTCAAGCTCCTGTCGGATGCACATAAGAACATCTGTGTCGTCGGTGACGACGACCAGTCCATCTATTCTTTCCGTGGTGCTGACGTCAGGATGATCTTAAGCTTTGAGAAGGACTTCAAGGGCGCGAAGGTCATTAAGCTCGAGCAGAACTACAGATCGACTTCGATCATCCTTGAAGCAGCCAATGCGATCATTGCCAACAACAAGAGCCGTAAGGCAAAAAAACTCAGGACTGAGGGTGAGCGCGGTACTCCGATCATTCTTATGAATACGGATACACAGCTTTCGGAGGCAAAGTTCACGGCAGACACCATCCAGAAGCTTTTGAAGAGCGGCAAGTGTCAGTATTCCGATATCGCGGTGCTCTACAGAATGAACGCTCTTTCACGTTCGTTGGAGTCTGCGCTCAGAGAGCAGGGAATTCCGTTTAAGATCTACGGCGGAATCCGATTCTACGACCGTAAGGAGATCAAGGATGTTTTCGCGTACTTGAGACTTATCGCAGACGGTAAGGACAACCTGGCGTTCGAGAGAGTAATCAACGTTCCTAAAAGAGGAATCGGTGATACGACTGTCGACAGAGTACGAGAACTCGCGATCGATATGGGAACCGACTGCCTTACGATCTGTAAAGATGCGTTCGATTTTCCGGAGCTTTCCCGTGCGGCGTCCAAGCTTAACGGTTTTTACTCGCTCATCGACATGATGCGTGAGGAACTTAAGAAGAATGAGAAAACATTCTCCGAATATATCGATTATGTCGAGACCAGATCGGGAATCGTGGATGACATCATCGCCCAGAGGGAGAGCAAAGGCGAGCTCATAGACAGAGTCGAGAACTTAAAAGAACTTTTGACCGAAGCTGTCGAGTTCGAAAAGAGCAGGAGAGCAGAGACCTTCGACAGGGAGAATCTCCGTAAGCTCGAGGCAGAGAACGACATCCTCAATATCGAGATCCGGAACGATCCGTACCTTGAGGCTGAGACCAAGAATATCGACACTTTGGAAGGTCTTCTTGATGCATATCTCGAAAACGCTGCGCTTTATTCTGCGGGGGACGAGGAAGACGGCGACAACAACGTTAAGCTCATGTCTATCCACAGTGCCAAGGGCCTGGAGTTCGGTGCAGTATTCCTGGTAGGTGCTGAGGAAGGCGTGTTCCCTAGCTATAAGTGTCTTACGACCGAATCCGAACTCGAGGAGGAAAGACGTCTCATGTACGTTGCGGTCACGAGAGCCAAGAGAAATCTCTTCATCACCGTAACGAGGAACAGGATGCTCTTCGGACAGACTCAGTGCAATGCTCCGTCCAGATTCCTTAAGGAGATTCCGTCTGAACTGTTATATCTCATGGGCGAGAAGCGCGAAGTCAAAAAAACCACTGACGTTCCGCTTCCTCCAAGGAGAGCATATTCAGCCAAGGACGTTACGACTAAGCTCAAGGCAGGCTTTACGCAGAAACCACAGGTTAAGACAGGCGGTCTTGATCCGTCCGAGATGGTAGTCGGACTT
The DNA here is from genome assembly GCA_947303255.1 of uncultured Clostridia bacterium. Classification (GTDB taxonomy): domain Bacteria; phylum Bacillota; class Clostridia; order Saccharofermentanales; family Saccharofermentanaceae; genus Saccharofermentans. The sequence goes on from CAMYXL010000016.1 coordinate 10,122, forward strand.
AAAGTTGTGCACGACAGGTTCGGAGAAGGTATTATAATAAAGGCAGAACCGGTGGCAGGCGATTGCCTCGTCACGATCGATTTTGACGGAATGAAGAAGAACATGCTTGCAAAGTCGGCGGGCCTTAAGAAAGCATAGGGCAGTCGCAAAAGGAGAGTTTATGTCTGAAAATAACCTGTTCGATATGTTCAAGGACGAATTCAGCGGAGTGGAATTCCAGCCCCTCGTTATCCAGAACGAGAAGGACGGCGAATACTTAAGGATCTTGAGAGACGAGAGAGAAAAGAATCTTTCTCCGTTTGCGTTCAGGACAGCGGACACCAGAGGCAGACTTAAACCTGAAGAGCCTTGCATCATAAGAACGGCTTTTGAGCGTGACATGGGAAGGATAATCTTCTCACAGTCGTTCAGGAGACTTCGTCATAAGACACAGGTCTTCTTCAATCCTTTGAACGACCATATCTGCTCCAGGATCGAGCATGTTATCTACGTTAACTACATCGCGACGATCATCGGACGAGCTCTTAACCTTAACACCGATCTCATCCAGGCTATCGCCATGGGACACGACATAGGTCACGCTCCTTTCGGACATTCCGGAGAGAGAGCACTTGATAAGTGCATGAGAACTGTTGATCCGGAAGCCTTTTTCGAGCATGAGCAACAGAGCCTTCGTGTGCTGGATGTTCTGGAGGAACATTCCAAGGGCAACTACGGACTTAACATATCCTTTGAGGTACGAGACGGAATCGTATCCCACTGCGGTGAGACTTATGACGAGAGGTCGCTTTCGCCTAAGCGAGACAAAACGACGGAGTCCATCGTCAATAAAGGGAAGAAGGACAGAACGGCGCCGGCTACTTTGGAGGGCTGCGTTGTAAGATTTGCGGATAAGATCGCCTATGTCGGACGAGACATGGAAGATGCGCTGAGGGCGGGATTCATCAATAACGAGTACCTGCCGTCCGAAGTCAAGAACCGCCTGGGAAACACCAACGCGGAGGTTATAAACACTCTCGTCGGAGACATCATCCACAACTCTCTCGATAAGGATGAGATCAGGATGTCCGATGCGACTTTTGAAGCAATGAACGAGTTCCTTAAAAGGAACGTGGAACAGATCTATCTGTCCAAGAAGATAATGACTTATGAGAAGAGCGTAACTACCACGGTAGAGGCACTTTTCGAGGCCTTCATGGAGGCTTCCGAAGATACTGAGAAATCACTTAAGTCGACCTCGAAGGTCATTCGTGATTTCGCAAACTTCATAGTCGATCATCCTGACAAGGATGCGACAAATCTTAGAAAGACGGCTGACTACATCTCGGGTATGACGGACACGTTCTGCACCCAGTGTTTTGAACAGCTTTTCAGAATATAACGGAGGATCAAGATGAGCGATCAATACGGTTTTTTCGCGATGCTGGACCGCATGCAGTACATCAACAGATGGGGACTGATGAGAAACAGCAGAACAGAGAACATTAAAGAGCACAGTTTCGATGTGGCGATCATTGCCCACGCACTTACTCTTATCCATAACGATATCGGAGAAGGCATGAAGCTCGACCCTTACAAGGTCCAGTCCTATGCGATCTATCACGACTGCACGGAGATAATTACCGGAGATCTGCCTACCCCTATCAAGTATAAAAATGACATAATAAAGAAGGCGTACAAAGAAGTCGAGCAGGAAGCTGCGGAGACTTTGTCAGGGCTCCTTCCTGATTTTATGCAGGACGAGTATCTGGAGCTTTTGGCGCCTGACACCGACAGCGAAGAAGGTAAGCTCACCCATAAGCTGGTGAAGGCAGCCGACCGCATCTCCGCATACCTTAAGTGCGTGTCCGAAGAGAACTTCGGCAACAAGGAATTCGTCAGCGCGAAAGAAGAGATCAGAAGGACCATCAAGGCCATCGGTCTTCCTGAAGTTGACTACTTCATGGATAAATTCGTTCCGGCATACGGAATGACATTGGACGAGATCAGTAAGTAAGAAGGAAAGATGAATTGAAGAAACATAACAGTTTAGGTTACATGTTGGCAGCGATGGTCACGCTATTCATAGCGCTGGCGTCAGCCTGCATCTTTATGATATTGCTTAAGCCTCAGACTCCTAAGAGCCTGGATAATGAAGGCGAGAACATAATCAGGAGGACTATCGAGATCACCGCCACGGGTGCGTCCGAAGACGACATCATCCGTAAGATCGACGCAGGTTCCGTAAGTGTCGGCGACTACGTTGCCTCCTCCTTCACGGGTTCCATCTATCTTCTCCAGAACAAGGACGATCAGGCATTCGCATCTGACCTCTCGTACGCCCTCTACGGCGACAGTTCCAAGTCAGCTGACATCAAGTCCGATCTTGATTCCTATTCTCGAAAATACGTGATAGACAAGTACTCCGTAGACATCGACGAAAACTACGGCCTTTCAAACCCGCTTACAGATTCAAAGGGCAGCAGGATCAATTCCTGCGAGATTACAAAGCCGATGGACAGCGACAGCGGATATACCATCGGAATAAGACAGGTAGAAGGTATCTGCGATATCGACGGCGATGAAGTCCGTACCGATTTTTACGTTGACGGTACCATCTATCAGGCAACGATCAAATACGACGAAGAAGGCAGCAACAACTTCAAGGTATCCTGGGACACATCAGGAGTCGAAGAAGGTCTTCATGAAGTTAAGCTCCTTCTCAGATCATCCGACGGCCGCGGCTTTATCGCAGCAGGCGGAACAGTCAAGATCCCTCACTGCATGCAGATCGCCAATAACGGCGTATCAAACGGAACCATCGGTCCTGATACCAACGATTCCTGGTATGCATTATTCGTTGAAGAAGGCGACTGCTACGTTAACTTCGTAGAGATTTCCGATGACATCGAAGTAAGCCTTTATGACATCTACGGTAACCCAATCGGAACCAACGACATGAAGGATTCCGATTACGAAGTCCTGAGAGGCAAGAGCCAAGATATCCCTGCGATCGAAGAAGATACAGGCATCGACGGTCTTACCAGCGTCTACTATGTTCACGTAAACAGAGCCCTGAACTACGGTCAGCTGGAAGACGATCCGAGCCGCGGAGAGATCTCCTATAAGATGGTACAGTCTCCTAACGTCGTTAAGTACGACGGACAGTACTACGCAGCTCCCGGCAACACCATGGCACTTCCTGCAGCTATACCGATAAGCGGCAAGGATACCGAGATAGCATCAAAGGAGATAACTCTCGTTGACTTAAGCGGAAACTCAATGACTAAGACAGTCGGCGAAGTTACATTCCTTCCTATAAACGGATTCCTTAACCAGTTTGTCGTTAAGGATTTCAGCACAGGCGAAGAGATCGACCTTTGTCCTGTATTTAACAGCGAAGACCAGTTCTACGGTTTCTACTGTAACGGCAAGCCGAGCACCATTTCAGTCGATGCTATCGCTCTTGAAGGTTACGCAGCGAACATCACCGTTACGGGAACATCCCCTATCGGTAATACCAACGTTGAACTCGGACAGAGCATCGCTCTCGTTCCGGGTGAGAACACCATCGAAGTAAACGTTGAATCCTTCGCGGGATACACGAGAACATATACGCTCTATATCCTTAACGGTGAAGATAAGGACGGATTTAAGTCGGGAACTCTCAGTAAATTCCCTGAGTCTTACTACAGCGGTCTTTGGATGCTCCATTGCCTGCATCCGGACTACGTATTTAAGCCTTATAACACGGGTCTTGATTATTACACTGTTCTCGATAACGAGGATAATGCGGACAGGAGCCTTGCGAGCAACTACTCGCATCCGGGCTGGGTCGTAAGCACGAGCCCTGTATACGACGGCGGCGGTTGGATGACGGCCAAGTACGATGTAGTAAACTACTTCCTCGATCCTCGTAACTTCCTGTCACCGCGTGACATCTTCCAGTTCGAACTTCTGTCGTTCGAGCCGTCGGCTCAGACCATCGAAGGTGTTGAGTCCATGGTAGAAGGAAGCTTCATGGATGACGATTCTATAGACTATGCGAACATAATCTACGAGGCAGGTCAGACAGCTAACGTATCACCATACTTCCTCGCGAGCCGAATCCTCCAGGAAATGGGCTACGGCGGACAGTCACTTCTTTGTCACGGAACTCTTCCGGGATATGAAGGTTACTATAACTTCTACAATATCGGTTCCACGCCTGATCCGAGCATCGAGAACGGTGCTCTCATAAACGGTGCCAAGTATGCGATGTGGGGAAAGGATCCTGACGGTCAGACGATCACCGATGAAGAACGTGAACTCATGCTCCCATGGGATTCAGTTGATAAGGCTATCACGGGAGGAGCATTGTGGATCGCTTCAAGATATACGACAGCAGGTCAGGATACTCTGTACTTCCAGAAGTTTGACGTTATCGATAATGACGACGGATTATATGAGCATCAGTACGCTCAGAATATCTCGATGGCCTACACTGAAGGACACAGATATTTTGACAGTTACGCATCCATAGGAATGCTCGATCAGTCCTTCGTATTCGTCATTCCGGTATACGACAATATGCCGGCGGAATACGGTTATCTGCCTGATCCGGCTTAAGATGTTATAATGTAGGCGTTGGACATTTATCGGGATAAACATTTTCGGACAGGAGAGGGAACATGCGTAAGACTTTGGCACTTATACTAACCACGGTTTTATTGGTTGTCTTTCTTGTACCTTCAGTTAAGACTCTGGCCATTGAAGATATCTATGTCTACATGAGCACGCCTCAGGAGACAGTCAATCTCGGAGATATCCTCGAGATCAAGATCATGGCTGAGAGAATGCCTCATGTTGTAAGCTTCCAGAGTCTGGACGTTTCCTATGACAAGGTCCAGCTTTCCTATATGTCGGCAGTTGCTTCAACTGATCTTCCTGAGACTTTTACCGTATCGGCATCCAACGATTCCAACGTGGGCGTCATAGCCATCAACGGAAAAGACGAGTCGGTCGAGGACTATATAAATGAACATAAGAGCAATGCCGAAGACGGCGAAGAGTTTGATGAGGACTACGAAGATATCTCATTCAATTCATCCGATCCGGTGGAGCTCTGTACTCTTAAGTTCCGTGTCGTAAGTGCCGCTTATGAGAAGGTCAACTTCGTTCTTTCTACTGAGATGACTTTTACGAACAGCCTTAGTGAGAGCATCGGAAGCTACACGGCAGACTATTTTACGATCCCGATCACCACAGACGTTTCCAAGGATTCGTCCCTTGATATGATCAAGGTCAATGGTAAGCCTATCCCTGGTTTTAAGAGAGATTCTTTTGACTATGCATATACAGTTGATAAGAACACCAGTGTCATCGATTTCGAATGTGAGCCTGGAAACAGCTTCGCGACTTATGAAGTCACTGGCACCGATCTGACATTTGGTGATAATACATTCTATATTGATGTAACGGCGCAGGACGGCGTTACGACCACACGCTATAAGATCGTTATCAACAGACCTTCACAGGTTACTGAAGGAGCGGCAGGTTTCCTCGATAACAAGGGACAGCTGTTCACCTTCGTTAATATCCCTGACGATGCGATCATTCCTGAAGGCTTTAGGAAATCCAGCATCAACATCAACGGTTATGATGTCCAGTGCTACGTGACTGACGGTATGGCTCAGGTCCTCATCTATGTTCTCGACAGCGAAGGCGAGAGCGGATTCAGAGTATATTTCCCGGATCTTAACAAGGTCATTAACTACAGCAGCACGAACACGATAATCAAGAAGAGCTCGATCTATACTGTTAAGGAGATACCGCCGGATGTTAAGGTTCCGAAGGGATTTACAGAGGTCCAGTTCATCTGTGATTCCAAGCAGTACAGCGGTTACGTAAACGCTGCAGGCGTAGTTATCTGCTACCTTGAGACCGAGAAGGGCGTCAGGGGATTTTACAGATACGATTTCGATACTCAGTCCTTCACCAAATACGAGATGAAGGAAGATACGGATGCGCTCTACAAGGGTCTGTTCAACTTCTGTCTCGGAGTTGCGATTTTCGAGGCTATTGCTATAATCGTTATCGTCTACGTAGTTAGAAGATTCCGTAAGGAAAGGGTCAATCCGAGACCACGAAGGGTATAACATGGAATTAGTTAAGATCATCAAAGGCGGTGACGATCTCACCCCCAAGCAGCAAAAGACCAGAGAGATCATAATGTATCTCATCTGCGGCGGCGTCACCACCGTTGTAAATATCTTAAGTTTCGCGATCTTCGAGTACTTCGTAAAAGCGAAGTGCAACGTCAAGATCATCAACTGGGAGTTCGACCTTCTGGTCCTTCTCAACCAGACCATCGCGTGGGTCCTCGCAGTCATCGTCGCATTCGTGACAAACAGGATATTCGTATTCCGCTCCAACGGCAGCATCATCGGCGAGTTCGTAAAATTTGTCGCATCCCGAATCGCCACTTTCTTCATATTCGAGCTCGGCACATTCGCCCTTTTTGTCATGCTTTGCGAAAACGTTATGGGTATCCCGCAGGAGAAGATTTTCTTCACCATATTCGGATATGACGTCACTTGTCTTTTCACGATCAAGATCATCAACTCCATCCTGGTCGTTATCGTAAACTATATCTTAAGTAAACTCTTTATCTTTAAGAGACATGAAGAAGGCACAGCTAATGCAGAACAAAACTCCTGAGCTTCTCGAAAAAGCTCTGAAATTCGGAATCAATCTCGGACTTGAGAGAATGTACAAACTTCTTTCTCTCACAGGCGATCCTCACAAAAACTTAAAAGTCGTTCACGTAGCGGGCACCAACGGCAAAGGCTCCGTTGTTACCGTCCTGTCCTCCATCCTTGCTCAAAGCGGCAAGAAGGTGGGCATCTTTACGTCTCCTTTCCTTGAGAGATTTACCGAGAGGATCAGGATCTTAAACGGCAGGGAAGATCTCCTCCGATATGTCGAAGATGACTCCGTCGGCGAGATCGATCAGAAGTCTTTGGACCGCTATCTTAAGATCGTCAAGAAAGCCATCGACAAGATGGTCAAGGAAGGCTTCGAAAATCCGACCGAATTCGAGATCATAACTGTCATCATGTTCATGTGGTTTAAAGACCAGAACGTCGACGTCGCTGTTTTAGAGACGGGCCTAGGCGGACGTCTTGATTCCACCAACGTGATCGATAAGCCGCTTCTTACAGTCATTACTGCGATCGGACTTGATCATACCGAGATATTGGGTGACACCGTTACGAAGATCTCCCATGAGAAGGCGGGTATCTTTAAAAAGGGTGTGAAGGCGGTTGTTTTCGAGCCAAAGAATATGATACTTACGAAAAAGCAGCAGGATGATGTCCGTAAGGCACTTACTGAAGATGCGAAGAAAAAGGGCGCAAAGATCATCTTCAGTTCGCCGGAGAACAGACGGAGCAGATACTTAAGTTCGGGACCGATGAAGTTCTGGTGCGAGGGCTTTGAGGAAGGCATTGAGACCACGCTTTTGGGTTCCCATCAGGTCAACAACATCGTTCTCGCAGCTGACTGTGCGAGGGCGCTCAAGATATCGGAGGTAGACATTAAGGAAGGAATCAGGCTCTCCAGATGGAAGGGCAGAGTCGAGTTTCTTAATACTGATCCGCTGGTCATCATGGACGGCGGACATAACCCGCAGGGACTTAAGAGCCTGTCGGATGCGCTCACGAAGATCTGTGCGGGCAAACTTAAGAAGTCCGGACTTCGAATCCTCATCGGCGTAATGGCTGACAAGGATGTTCCGAACATGCTGAAGATACTTTCGAATTCGGGCATCGAGTTCAAGGAGATCTGCTGTACGACGGTCAACAACAAAAGGAGCATGAAGGGCTCTGAACTTTGTAATAGAGTTAAACTTGTGTATAATAATTCAGTTAAAGCAAAGGGCTTTGATGACGCGACTAAAGCCGCCGAATATGCCCTTACTAAAACACTTAAGGACAAAACTCCGCTTCTTGTTACCGGATCACTTTATCTGGTGGGTGAGGTCCGCGGAGTACTTAGGGAGAATCTGAAGGAGCAAAGCTGATGAACGATTACAGACAACTGGCTTTATCCATAGCTGCAATAACAGAGGAGGACCTTATCCTTTTCAAGGTCTCCGCTGATGAGAAGACTCACATCGTGAAGCAATTCAACCGTGCCCTGGTAAACGCACAGGGAGACGGAACCGACGTGGCTCAGATCTTCCTTAAACCATTGATCGCGAAGTATCCTTCATGGGGTGACGCTGCTCTTGTTTTCGGTCTTTGCCTTGCAAGAGAGTATCAGTTCAAGAGAGCTGAAGAGAGCCTCGAGTTCGCCATTAACAATGTACTTAGCGCTGAGATCAATCTCCAGATTGCTCAGGAAGCATTGCGCATGGTAAGAGAGGATGCGAAAAATCCGATCCCACAACACAGAAATCCTAACGAGATGCAGGAGAAGGGCTCCATGGTTTCCGAGATGGGCGCTATCGGCGACCGCCGCGGAATGCAGGCTCCTATCCTTATGAGAGCATCCAAAAATCCGGCTAAGGCTCAGATGGCTTCCGACAAGGAAAGACGCGACATCATGATGCGTGCCGCTTCATCTAACGGCGAACTTCCTGATGACGATATCATGGTGGATATCCCGTCAACTCCTCACGACAGGATGAAGCTCACTATTAGGATCATCGGAATAATCCTTCTTATCGCGATCCTTTTCTGCCTTGTCTATTTCATTATCGTGCCTGCGATCAACAAAGTCCGCAAGTCCGACAACACAAAGGAACGTCTGGATTACATCACTCAGAAACTCGGAGAGAACAAGGATGACCCTGAAGTTCAGGCTATCCTCGATGACTATATAAAGAAGTTCGATGTCGACATGAACGCAAAGCCTGCAGAGACATCTGAGACTACGACAACAGAGTCGACAACTGAAGAGACAACTACAACTGAAGCAACTACAACTACAGAGTCCAAGCTCCAGCCTTCCTTTGCTGAAGAGACTGAGGAGACAAACCCTGAAGAGACATCAGGTGATGAGACAGGCGATACCGAAGCAGGTGAGCCTGAGGAAACAACTGCTGCCGAGTAAGATTATTTGTAATCTCTACTTGGAAATGAAATCTCAATTCGTTTCTTTCAAAGCAAATCTGGTAAAGTTTTTGATGTTAAAGTACATGACGGATGGAGTAATGTAAATGGATAAAATGCAAGAAACAAATATATTGATTATTGTTGTTGGAATTCTAGAGTCCTTAGCGAAAAATGCTATAACTATTGAGGAGGCCGACAAGTACTTCTTCTCCCCGAGAACGGCTCAATTGCTTAGTAAAAACAATTGTAATTCAACAATTGTTGATTTTATCATTGAGTGTTGCGAGCTGGAGGATATAGCATCTTTATTGCCGGACAGGCTTCAAAGCTCGATTGAAGAGTTAAAGAATAGGGCAATTGCAATGCTTAAAGGGTATGAGGTTTCACACGAAAGTAATTGGAGAGACTATGATATTTTACAAAAAATATTAAAAAATTAGTTTACAAAGCTAATCGATAATATTGTTAAAGCTGATTGCGAGAATAGTCTTCCTAAAAGATACCTAGGATAAGCATTAAATCGGGGCGATTTATAAATTTGCGAGATTCTTTTTGTGATTTGCAAAATAGTTGAATTGATTTCTTAAGAATATAACTTTGCGGTTATTTGTAAACCACAATTTAGGGAATACGTGATTTGTCAAATAATCGAAATCTGCAAAGCTGATATTTGTTATCAATAACCATCTTTTTATTAGTGGAAAATGGGGCTTGATGTTGTACAATAGCAATGAACTAAAACTTCTTATTGGGAGGTCAGTATGAAATACATAAGCACAAGAGGCTATGAAGGCAAGTTTTCTGCAAGCGAAGCTATCGTAAAGGGTATCGCTCCTGACGGAGGACTTTTTGTGCCTGAGTCAATTCCTTCAATCTCCAAGGATGAGATCGAAGAGATGATGAACATGGAATTCTATCAGATCTCCGCGAGAGTTATCTCCAAGTTCCTCGAAGACTTCACAGAGAGCGAACTTCTTGATTATACGAGACAGGCTTACGATCCTGAGAAGTGGGAAGAGATCGTAGTTCCGCTCGTTCAGCTCAACTCATACAATGATCGTGAATATATCCTTGAACTCTGGCATGGTCCTACGGCAGCTTTTAAGGACGTAGCTTTGCAGCTTCTTCCACACCTCATGACTGCTTCTATCCGTAAGACAGGCGAGTCCAAGAAGATCTGTATCCTCACGGCTACATCCGGTGATACGGGTAAGGCTGCTCTCGAGGGCTTTAAGGATCTTCCCGGCACAGAGATCATCGTTTTCTATCCTTCCGACGGAGTTTCCGAGGCTCAGAAGCTTCAGATGATCACAACGGAAGGCAACAATACACATGTAATCGCAGTAAACGGCTGCTTCGACGATGCACAGACAGGCGTTAAGAACATCTTCGCTAACGGCGAGTTCGCAGAGATGCTTTCATCCAACAATGTTAAGCTGTCATCCGCTAACTCCATCAACTGGGGCCGTCTCGTACCGCAGATCGCTTACTACGTTTTCTCTTATGTCGATCTTCTTCGCAAAGAAAAGATCACCATGGGTGAACCTATCAATATCGTAGTTCCTACAGGTAACTTCGGTAACATCCTTGCAGCTTGGTACGCTAAGCAGATGGGTATTCCTGTACACCGTTTGATCTGCGCTTCCAACAAGAACAAGGTTTTGTGCGACTTCTTTGCTTCAGGAACATACGACAGAAGAAGAGAGTTCTTCAAGACGAATTCTCCTTCTATGGATATCCTTATCTCTTCCAACCTTGAGCGACTCCTTTTCGAGATCTCGGGAAAAGATGCCGGAAAGGTATCGGGCTGGATGAAGGACCTCAACGAGAAGGGTGTCTACAGCGTAGACCCACAGACTCTCAAGGGATTGCAGCGCCAGTTCGTAGGAGGCTTTGCTGATGAGACTGGTATCGCGAAAACGATCGTTGACGTTTACGACCGTACAGATAACGTGATCGATACACATACTGCAGTAGGATTCAACATCTACAACAGATATCATCAGCGTTCCAAGGACGAGACAAAGACGGTATTCGCATCAACAGCTTCACCGTTCAAGTTCGCTCCTGCAGTAATGGATGCACTCCGCGGTGCAGGCTACAGCAACGGCAGATCCAACGAGACCATCATCAACGAGCTTTCAGAGGAGAGCGGACTCGAGATCCCGGCTACTTTGAAGGACATTGCTAAGCGTGAGATCCGTCATAATATGACAATAGAGAAGGATCAAATGCTTGACACGGTCAAGAACATTCTTATCGGCTGAAATAATTCTCATAATTTCAATAGGGATACGAAATAACCGATATTAATTCAAATGGGTAATTATTTAATGAATGCCCTCCTATGATTAAGATATTTTCAAGCATCGAAACGATGCAAATATTTAATCAGGGAGGGCAAAACAATGCCGACAAATACAATTATCTTATTAGTTATCGGTGTACTTGCAATAATGTTCTTGCTGATAATCATCTTCACAAGTTACGTAAAAGCTCCACCGAACAAAGCCTACATCATTACGGGTCTTAAAAGACGCCCGAAGATCTTGATCGGTAAAGCAGGCTTAAAGCTTCCTTTCCTCGAGAGAAAAGACGAACTTCTGGTAGAGCAGCTTTCTATAGACATTAAGACAGGCGACTTCGTACCAACCGCAGACTTCATCGGTGTTAACATCGACGCAGTTGCAAAAGTTCAGATCAGAACAGATGAGGAAGGCATCAAGCTCGCTATGAAGAACTTCCTCAACATGAACAGCCAGCAGATCAACGCACAGCTCGTAGATTCATTACAGGGTAACATGCGTGAGATCATCGGTACCATCACATTGAAGGAACTCTGCAATGACAGAAAGTCATTCGGTGACCAGGTTCAGGAGAAGGCACAGGTTGACATGAACAACCTCGGTATCCAGATCATCTCTTGTAACATTCAGCACGTTGAGGATAAGAACGACCTCATCACAGCTCTTGGTCAGGACAACATGGCAACCATCCAGAAGTCCGCAAGCATCGCTAAGGCAAATGCAGAGCGTGACATCGCTATCGCACAGGCTGAGGCTTTCAAAGAGGCTAACGATGCAAAGGTCGCATCTGAGACAGAGATCGCTATCAAGCAGAATGCTCTTTCAATCAAGAAGTCAGAACTCCAGGTAGTTCAGGATACAAAGAGAGCTGAGGCAGACGCAGCTTATAAGATCCAGGAGCAGGCACAGCGTAAGTCAATCGAGGTTGCTAATACCGAGGCTGATATCGCAAAGCAGGAAAAAGCCGTAGAACTTAAGATGAAAGAGGCTCAGGTTCGTGAGCAGGCTTTGGACGCTGAGATCAAGAAGGCAGCAGACGCTGAGAAGTATCGTCAGCAGCAAATGGCAGACGTAGCTCTTTATAAGAGACAGAAGGAAGCAGAAGCTCGTAAGTACGAACTCGCACAGCAGGCTGAAGCTAAGAAAATCCAGGCAGAAGCAGATCTTATCGCTATGCAGAAGGAAGCTGAAGGTATCCGTGCAAGAGGTGAAGCTGAGGCTGATGCAATCCGTGCAAAGGCAGAGGCTGAGGCAATCGGTATCGACAAGAAAGCAGAAGCTATGCAGAAGTACGGCGAGGCAGCAGTTATCGAGATGCTCTGTAAGATGTATCCTCTCGTAGCAGAGGCAATCGCAAAGCCACTCGCAAACATCGATTCTATTACGATGTATGGCGAAGGCAACACAGCAAAGATGACAGAGGACATCACAAAGTCCTTCAAGCAGACGATCGATGGTATCGGCGACAGCCTTGGCATCAATCTTTCTTCCGTCATCGGAAGCTTCGCAGGCACAAAGCTCGCTGGTTCGACAAACTTCGGACTTGCTCAGGCAACAGCACCTGCAGCAGAGAATGCTTCTGAAGCAGCAAAGAAGCCATCCGTAGATGAGGCACTTGGAAATATTGCCAACAACTTAGGAGCTTCAAATGAGGCTGACCACAATGGTCCTGTAATTGACAAAGACAACGAATGAAATAACACCTCATTAATGATGGGGGCGGTCTTCCTGGGAAGGCCGCCTTCTTCTTTTGTTTTAAATTTTTATCTGACGCCCGGAACTTCCAGTATCCTGTCGAGAGCTTCGCTTAATACGCTTCTCGGGCATGCGACATTCATCCTGAAGAAGTGCTCCACGTTTCTGCCGAAGAAAGGTCCTTCGGAGAATCTGACGTGCGCGGTCCTAAGAAAATAGGCTGTCGGATCTTCGTCCGTAACCCTCGATGCATCTATCCACAGGAGGTACGTTCCTTCTATATCTGTCATCTTGAGGTTGGTGCCTTCAAGGCGTGACCTCACAAGAGCGACGTTGCCATCAAGGTAAGTAATAAGTTCGCTGAGCCACGTATCGCCGTAGGTGTATGCGGCGCGTGTCGCGACAATTCCCATGACGTTCAGTCCGAAAGCCCCCGTTGCCAAAGACAGTTGGTCGATCTTTCTTCGCATCGAGTCATCGGCGACGAAGACGTTGGCCGCCTGGATGCCTGCGAGGTTAAACGTTTTCGTAGGGGAAGTGCATGTGATCGTAATCTTATTAAGTTCCTCGGAAAGGGATGCGATCGGAATGTGCCTGTGGCCACTGTAGATAAAATCCGCATGGATCTCGTCAGACACGATGAGCACGTTGTTCCTAAGGCAGATGTCGCCCATGCGCAGCAGCTCGTCGCGGGTCCACACCCTTCCTGCAGGATTATGAGGATTACAAAGGACAAACATCTTGACGTTGTTTTCTTTTATCTTTTTCTCCATGTCCTCGAAAACTATCTCATACCGCGAGCCTTTAAGTTCCAGCTCTGACACCACAAGTTTCCTTCCGGTCATCTTAACGGTTCTGGAGATGGCGCCGTAAAGCGGCTCCATTATGAGGATGGCATCGCCCGGCTCAGTTAATGCACGGATCGAAAGCGAGAGTGCGAGGATGACGCTCGGAAGTTTTAGGCATGTCTTGGGATCAACGTCCCAGCCATATCTATTCTTAAACCAGTTTACGACTGCGTCGTCATAAGTCTTGTCTGCTTCGGAATAACCGAAGATGCCGCGCTTGGACTGCTCGGCTAAAGCATCGGACACTTCTTCGGGGCACTTAAAGTCCATGTCGGCGACCCACATTGGGATCAGGTCAGTGATGCCTTCTACCTTTTCGTACTTGATGTCTTCCGGGGTGTTTCTTGAAACTAATTCGTCAAAATTTATCATGGTATATCCTCCGGTTGTTATTATAACAATTATTATCTGTATAATGTATGCAGCAAATGTTTTCGAGGATAAGGAAATGAAGAAAAGACTAAGGAAGATCTTTGATGCGGATAAGTCGACGACGGATTATGATGCGGCCATCATGGCGGAGTTCGGATTGTCCGCAGACAAACACTATGACGTGCTGGTGGTGGCACCGGGGTGGACGCCGCCGAAGATAATGGCGAATGCGGACGTGGAGATCACGTGCACGGTAAAGCACTCGTACATCTCGGGCTACGAGGTCAGGGGCGAGGGCTTCCTGATGGCGTGGATACAGACGAGCCCGGGTGCATGCTCGCTAATAGATGAGCTCTCGTTGTGCGCGGCACTGGACTTCGACAAACTGGTCTTTGTAGGGGCGGTGGGATCGCTTACGAAGGACATCGAACTGGGTTCGATATGCACACCGTTTTACAGCATCGCGGGAAACCTCGCCAACGGTTACCTGATGGAGGACATCAGGGAGTATAAGCCGTTCGGGAAGGTGTACCCGAATGACCCGGGATTCGTTGATGAGGTCGTTAAGATGATAGGCGAGATGGGGCATAAGGTATGGCAGGTGCCGGTGTTCTGTACCGACAGTGTGCTGTGCGAATATGCGCATATGGATTTCATCAAGAGTTTTGACGTGAAGCTGATCGAGATGGAGACGTCGACGTTCTATCTGATGGCGGACCTGATGGAGAAACCGGCGGTAGCTTTGCTCGTGGTGTCGGATAATTCGGCGACGGGTGAGTCGCTCGTGTTAAGGACGCCGGAACAGAAGGAAGTCTATAATAGGACAAGGTTTAATGTGGTCCCGGATATACTGATAAATCTGGCTTTGAAAAAATTCTCGTGAAAATTTTCATAAATGTGCAACAAAACTTGAGAACTGTTCGTTATATAGTTAGCAAGTTAATTGCGGAGGGATAGAGACATGATTAAAAAAGTAGGAGCTGCTGCCATGGCGGCCTTGATGTTCATGGCAATTTCTGTAGGTTGTGCAAGACCTAATACTTCAACAACACTTCACACTATGTCTGCGGATAATATCATCGAGCCTGTAGACGGAAAAGCTAAGGTGTTTAATGACGTGGTCGAACTGTCTTACAAAGAAGCTACGACAGATACCGATTACATGGCTTTCGTATTCAACTTCAGCAGCGAGTGCTGCAGCGGTACTGATGATAACGTCATGGTATCACCGGCATCACTTTTGTTCGCACTGGAGATGGCAGGCGCAGGTGCTAACGGCGATACTCTCGATGAGATGAGTAACGTAATGGTTCCGGGCGCTACTAACGAAGAGGCACTGGGATTCGCATCTGATTATTATAAGTACCTTAATGGTACAGACGAGATGAAGATCTCCAACGGTATCTTCATGAATTCCAAATTTGACGGACATTTTTACAGCGATTATCTCGACTACATCAATGATAAGTTTGATGCTCAGACTGACATCAGAAAGTTCGATGATGATGCAGTCGATTTCATTAATGCTTGGGTTAACGAGAGCACAGACGGAATGATCCCGTCGATCGTAAGCAGCCTTGATCCGGATCTCGATATGGCAGTCATCGTCAACGCCATTGCTTTTAACGGCGAGTGGGAAGACAAGTACGAAGGCGAAGATATTAAAGAGGATTACATTTTCACGAATGCTTCCGGCGAGGATGAGAAAGTAACCATGCTCCATTCGATGGAAGGAACCTTTTTCGAGACGGATAAGGCAACAGGATTTATCAAGGAATATAAGGACGGCGATTATGCTTTCGTAGCTATCCTTCCTAAGGATGAATCCATCAACGCCAATGAGTTCCTCGCTGATTTCACTGCTGATGACTACAGGGAGTTCATGGCTAGTGCCAGGAGCACAGATGTTAATACATACCTGCCGGCTTTCGAATATGACTATACCAACCAGGAATTGGTCAGTGTTCTGATGGACATGGGAATGGTCGCTCCGTTCACGATGGCAGCTGATTTTTCGAATATGACAGATATCGACGCATACATCTCTTCAGTTGTTCAGAAGACACATATCGAGGTTGACGCTGACGGAACAAAGGCAGCTGCAGCTACCGCTGTAACGATCACAGCCAAGGGCGCCATGGTCGAGCCTGAGTTCGAGGAAGTATACCTCAACAGACCGTTCGCATATGCGATCGTTGATACCGAGACAGAGACACCGGTATTCTTGGGAACAGTTAATTCAATCAACAAATAAATAATTTTATAACCATAGGAGGGATAGATATGGTAAAGAAAATAGGGGCGGCAGCCATGGCCGCTATGATGTTCATGGCAATTTTCACAGGTTGCAAGAAGGCGGAGCCGAAGAGATCGGATGAGCCGGTAAGCACTTTCGCAACACTTAAGTCGTCTGAGGGCGAGAAGGTTTTCGAAGATCTGGAGCCGCTGTCATATAAGACGGTAATTGAAGGATCAGATTACAATAAGTTCGTATTCGAATTCGCAGGTAAGGCCAGTGACGACAAGGACGAGAACGTCATGGTATCACCGGCATCGCTCCTTTTCGCGATGGAGATGCTGGGTGCAGGTGCTAACGGCAACACACTTACTGAGATGAGTAACGTGCTAGTTCCGGGAGCAAGCAACGAGGAAGCACTGGCGTTCTCTGCTGACTATTATAAGAGTCTCTCATCTGATGAGAAGGAGACCATCAAGGTAGCTAACGGTGTTCTGATTAGAGAAGATATCGGAGGCACATACTACGAGGATTACCTCGACTACATCAAGGAGAACTTTGATGCGGAGATCAGGGTAGAACCTTTTAGTGAAAATACAGTCACTGAGGTTAACGATTGGGTAAACGAGCATACAGACGGAATGATCCCTAAGATCATCGAAGATCTGCAGCCTGAAACAGCAATGATCCTCATGGATGCTATCGCATTTGACGCCAAGTGGGCAGACAAGTATGAAGATTACGCTATCCTCGAAGACAGCACATTCACAAATTCCAAGGGTGAGACAGAGGACGTAACTCTCCTTTATTCCGGTGAAGGTATCTACTTTGAGACAGATAAGGCAACAGGATTCATGAAGTACTATGAGGGTGAAGACTTCGCATTTATAGCAGTTCTTCCTAAGGACGAGAGCATCACGGCTAACGAGTTCCTCGCAGATTTTACATCTGAAGATTATAAGGCATTCCTGGAAAGCAGAACGAGTGATACAGTCAATGCTTATATTCCTGAGTTCTCATATGACTACAGTAATCCTATGATTGCGAGCCTTCTTAAGGAAATGGGCATCAATGATGCATTCGACCCTAATAAGGCTGACTTTTCCAATATGTCAACAGATTCTCAGTGCATCTCGCAGATCATCCAGAAGACTCACATCGAACTTACAAGTGAAGGTACAAAAGCTGCAGCTGCTACAGTCATCATGACAGAAGATGCATGCGAGCCGATCGAGGCTGATCCGCCTAAGACAGTTTGTCTCGACAGACCTTTCGCTTACATGATCGTTGATACAGAGACAGATACACCTGTATTTGTTGGTTCAGTAAACAGCGTAAATGGATAACTCCTAACCACTTCATAATTTGAGGGAGCTGCCCGTAAGGACAACTCCCTCTTTTAGTGCTTTATTTTTGTGATCTTATCAGGATAATACTTCTCCCAGGATACCTACTCCAAAAGCAAATGCCATAAGTCCCCAGAATACCCAGGATATGACAAGTGCACAGACATCTATCGGATGTACGCGAAGGCCCTGCTTCTCAGCTCTTTTCTTGTTGACGAAGAACAGGATCGTTACAGGAATCGAAAGTCCGAATACTGCAAGGATTATAGCTGCCATCGATAGTCCGTTCTTATTTGCAGGATACTTACCGTCCTTGAGCTCAACAGATCCCAATGTCTCAGGCTGAATGATCTTGATAAGGACCGGAACTTCTCTGCTCTGATCATAGGAATAATCGATCTGAACGATCTTGTCTTCCTCTTTAGGAACGATAATGAATCTGTTCTCTTTTCTTCCGCCTTCCTGGAAGATGATCTCATGCGGACCCGGAGCGAGCTTGAAGTTGACCATCGTTCCGACCTTCAGGTCATAATTGATATTCGTGCTCCTGACCATGATCTTAAGATTCGGGGAAACACCTCTTGAATATGCGATGACGAGGTTGTATTTATGAACGACCGGAGTCTCTCTTTCCTCGAATCCGCAGAACTCACAATACTTGATCTTATCTGCTTCTCTCAGATCTGCACCACAACATGGGCATCTCATAACTAATCACCACCCTTTTCCGAATAACACTTACCAGGATATCAGTTTCTCACCAATGCTGTAAGGAACAAAAGATGAATTAAGAACCATACATAACCCAACACCTGAGCCAATACGGCTAATCCGTGTTCCTTTCTTCCTGCCTTCTTAGCTCTGTTCGCGTCGACCGTTCCCAGAATGATTGCCGGGATCGACAATCCGCAGCAACCCATTACAAAAGCTGCTATCGTCATACCTGTTTTCTTCGCCGGAAGAAGAGAAACACGAGCTGCATTGCTGGTATACGGATCTTGTCCCGGCTCTCTGACTTTGATAATAACAGGATCTTGACGGAAAGCATCAAATGAATAATCGACCATTACTGCTTCGCCGTTAGAAGGAACATTTACGACTCTGACATCTTTTCTTCCGCGCTCCTGGAATTCGATCGTATGCGGACCCGGCACCAACTTAAAGCTTACTGTGGAATTTACTCTCAAAGTATACTCAATATGTGCATCAATGATCCTGATCGTAATTGCCGAAGATGTTCCGTTTGAATGCGAGATAACGATGTTGTAATTGTTCTTCGCTACCTCGACTTTTTCTTTCTGCTCATGACCGCAAAATTCGCAAATGTACTTCTTGTCTTTGTAGATCAAGTTTGCACCGCAATTTGGACATCTCATAACTAGATCACCATCCCTTTCCAATGACGTTATCTTATCATTGTTTATTCTCGAAAAAAACCACTTAGCCTTGCAATAAGCCAACTTTAATTGCAAGCCGCCTTGCAAATAGAAACAGAGGTGACATCGAATTTGAATCCGAATGTATGAATCTTTCTTGCTTATTCGTATACTATTGTAAAGTGTTTATAACTCAGGACAATTACGATAATGGAGTTTTAAGTGGGCTGTTTGAAGAACCTAGTATAGATGAATTGCCATCTAATACAATAAGACATGATCCGGTACTAGGATAAAGGAGACGAAAATATGACAAAAAAAGTGCTGTGTGTTATTATCGTTTTTTCGATATCAATGTGCTTTGCCTCTTGTAAAAAAGATGACACTTTCAATGAAGTTTTGAATGTTGTACTGGATGTAACAGATTACGAGTTGTATATACCTGACGAAGAAAACAAGGGAAAATGGGATCCACGACACAGATTTACTTATCTAATGAAAAAGACAAATCTTCTCATAGAAATAGAAGTTTCCTTGCTGATGGCTTCCTATATGTTTGTGAATATGATTCGAAATTACATTCAAAGGGAAAGTATAAACAACTGGGAAAGAATGAAGATGATTCTGGAGTAGTGTCAAGAACATCATCTCGGAGTTTTGTGTATGATGAGAATCTGCAAGATAATTGCATAATAATATTGGAAGAACGCGTAATGTTTACTGATACTTGGTATTTCGAAGCAGATTATCTTTTGGGAAAGAACATTCTTCGATTTGAGTTTGCAATAGGTAGCGATTTCGGAAAAGACAAGTACGACGAGTATCTGAAGATCTGCGAGAAACTCAATCTGTATGTTAATCCTGAGGTTGCTGATTACATTGATAGATTTGAAGAATTAATACCTGTTTGGGAAGTAGAAACTGATAACTAGAAAAGATACTAACAAAAACGCCCACCGTAGTGGGCGTTTTGTATTTTACTTTGAATGAATATCCTCAAACCTGAGCTTCAGGTCTTTGTTGTGCTCGATCGCCCAGTCGATCGCCCACTCGGATTCGAAGAGGACAACAGGCTCATCGTCGCGGTCGAGGACCAGCATTGAGGTGGATGTGAGGGTCAGGTCGTGGTAGTCGAAGTCTACTTCTGCATCACTCTTGAGCCAGCGGGCGAGACGGTAGGACAGTGGGGTCCTGATGATATCTACGCCGTACTCGGTCTTAAGGCGGTATTCCATAACTTCGAACTGGAGGACACCGACAACACCCATGATGTAGGTCTCGGTACCGATGTCAGGCTGCTTATAGAGCTGAACGGCACCTTCCTCTGAGAGCTGCTCGATTCCTTTGAGGAACTGCTTACGCTTCATGGAGTCTTTCGGCTGAACCTTGCTGAAGTTCTCAGGCGGGAACACAGGGATCGGGTCGAAGAGGAACTTCCTGTTGGAGCCGATGAGTGTGTCGCCGATGCGGAAATGACCCGGGTCGAAGATACCGATGATGTCGCCTGCGTAGGCGTCCTCGACGATGTTTCTGTCCTGAGCCATGAACTGCTGAGGCTGTGCAAGAGTGATCTTGTTGCCGAGTCTCATGTGTGTAACGCTCATATTCTTCTCGTACTTGCCGGAGCAGATACGTACGAAAGCCATACGGTCTCTGTGCTTAGGGTCCATGTTTGCCTGGATCTTAAATACGAAGCCCGTGAATTCGTCTGATGTTGGCTCAACTGTGCCGTTGTCCGTGTGGTATGGCTGAGGTGCAGGTGCGATCTCCAGGAAGCGCTTAAGGAACGGCTCAACACCGAAGTTGGTGATGGCAGATCCGAAGAATACAGGAGTGAGTTCACCCTTGAGGATCCTGTCGAGGTCGAATTCGTCGCCTGCCATGTCGAGGAGCTCGATGTCGTTGCAGAGGGTCTCGTAGTGGCCGAGGGACATCATTTCCTTGAGCTTAGGGTCGTCGATACCTGCTGTCTGCTGCTTGACCATGGATGCACCGTGGTCTTTGTTGGAGCTGTCGAAAAGGAGTACTTCGCCGGTCTCACGCTGGAAGACGCCTTCGAAGTCACCGTCAGTACCGATAGGCCAGTTGATAGGAGTGGAGCGGATGCCGAGGACTTTCTCGAGTTCGTCGATCAGGTCGAACGGGTTCTTGGCAGCACGGTCCATCTTGTTGATGAATGTGAAGATCGGGATACCGCGCTTGCGGCAGACCTTAAAGAGCTTTATCGTCTGTGCCTCGACACCTTTGGCGCCGTCGAGGAGCATGACTGCGGCATCTGCTGCACAGAGGGTGCGGTATGTATCCTCGGAGAAGTCCTGGTGGCCGGGGGTGTCGAGGATGTTGATGCAGAAGCCGTCATAGTTGAACTGCATAACGGAAGAGGTAACGGAGATACCACGCTGCTTCTCGATCTCCATCCAGTCGGATGTAGCGTGCTTGGCAGCTTTTCTGGCCTTGACGGAACCTGCCATGTGGATGGCGCCTCCGTAGAGGAGAAGCTTCTCTGTCATGGTTGTTTTACCTGCGTCAGGGTGGGAGATTATGGCGAATGTGCGACGTCTTTTGATCTCTTCTTCCGTGGTATATGTCATTTTGCACCTCTTCTTAATAAGTGTATAATATATCGATAAAACCAAAACATTATAACAGAGTGTTTTTGGAAAAAAAAGTATTTGTGTGGGGTGTGTTATGAAGAGGGGCGCAGGCGTTTTGATGCACATCGCATCTTTGCCGGGACCGTTCGGTATCGGTGTTTTCGGTGAAGAAGCGCTGGCATTCGCAAAACAGTTGAAAAAACAGGGAATGACCTATTGGCAGGTTCTGCCGTTTTCGTATCCGGGAATGGGCAATTCGCCTTATCAGAGCATATCGGCATTTGCAGGCAACTGGCTTTTTATTGATCCGAGAAGATTGATGACAAAGGGACTTCTGACCGCTGAGGAGGTCGTAAGTGCCGAGTATAACGTTAACAAGTGGCGTATCGACTACGACTACCTGAGAAATGACAGGGAGAGGCTTTTGAGGAAGGCCTTCGAGAGAGCCGATGCGAAGATGAAGAAGGAAGTCCAGAAGTTCGTCAAGGAGAGCACGTGGCTCGATGACGTTGCTTTGTATCTGGCGATCAAGGACATGTACTACGGAAGACCTTGGTGGGAGTGGGACGACAAGAAGCTTCGCGACTATGATGCCAAGGCCTTGGAGCCTGTTAGGGAGTCGGATAATTATCTGTTCCATGCTTTCGTGCAGTATCTGTTCTGCACTGAGTGGGCGGATATCAAGAAGCAGATCAATGAGATGGGCATCAGCATCGTTGGTGACATGCCGATCTATGTGTCGGGCGACTCGGCTGATGTATGGGCTAAGCGCGACATGTTCAAGATGAACAAGAAAAAGGGCGCTGAGACCGTTTTCGAGAAGGTGGCAGGAGTGCCGCCGGATTATTTCTGTGAGGACGGACAGTTCTGGGGCAACCCGATATATGACTGGGACAAGCTCAAGAAGACCAATTTTGAGTGGTGGATGAACAGGATCGCGGAGAATTATAAGCTCTATGATTTTGTCAGGATCGATCACTTCAGGGCGTTCAGTTCGTACTGGGAGATCCCTGCGGACGCGAAGACGGCCAAGGAAGGCCAGTGGGTCAAGGGCCCGGGAATGGCGTTCTTCCATGAGATGGATAAGGTTTTCGGAGATAGCAGCAGGCTCTTTGCTGAGGATCTGGGCGAGATGACGCCTGACCTGGTGGAGTTCATGAAGGAGTGCGGACTTCCGGGCATGAAGGTCATGCAGTTCGCGTTTAATCCGAACGACGACAGCTTCTACCTGCCGCATAACTTCCCGAAGAACTGCGTTGCTTATACGGGAACGCACGATAACAATACGCTCCTCGGGTGGCTCTGGGAAGCTCCGGAGAACGAGAGGAACGAGTGCCTCAAGTACTGCGGCTTTGAAGGCGGCAACTGGGGTGAGGGCGGTACGAGAAGCGCGTCCTGCCGTGCGATCATTAGGACTTTGTGGATGAGCCACGCAGATGTGGCGATCATCCCGATACAGGATCTTCTCGGCTACGGCGGAGACACCAGGATGAATACGCCGGGTACTCCGACAGGCAACTGGGTCATAAGGTTCTCCAACGAGGATCTGGCAGGCATCGATAACGAGTGGTACTACGAACTGTCGAGGCTATATAGGAGACTTTGATTAGATAAGGAGGCTCGCGCATGAGTGAATATATTCTGTCGATAGATCAGGGAACGACGTCCACCAAAGCATTCCTGCTCGGTAAGGACGGCACGCTCAAGGCGTCCTGCGGGATGCCGCTTACTCAGCATTACCCGAAGCCGGGATATGTTGAGCATGATCCTGACGAGATATATTTCTCAGTTCTGAAGGCCATGGCCGACGTCATCATGAGATTCGGCGTCCAAAAGGGCGAGATCAAGGCCGTTGCCATCACCAACCAGCGCGAGACGACAATCTGTTTTGACAAGGAGACACTAAGGCCGCTGCACCCTGCGATCTGCTGGCAGTGCAGAAGGACAGCCGATATCTGCAAAAGGCCCGAGTTCGTCTCAAGGCTCGACGAGATCACATACAAGACGGGACTTAAGCTGGACCCGTATTTCTCCGCCACCAAGATGCGTTTTATCTTCGAAAACGTCAAGGGCGCGGCAGATAAGGCCAAGGCCGGCAAGGTCCTTTGCGGAACCGTTGATTCGTACCTGGTCTATAGGCTCACGGGAAAGAAGAATTTCTTGACGGACTATTCCAACGCCTCCAGGACCATGCTCTTTAACATCAGAGAACTTAAATATGATGAGGTCTTAACGGATCTTTTTGATATCCCGGTCGAGTGCCTCGCGAAGCCTGTTCCGTCAGGCTATGACTACGGCGAGATCAGCCTTCAGGTAGATCAGATTCCGCTTACGGCAGCTGAGACTGAGGTGCTGGAGATCTTGAACGGAGTCCATATCACGGGCGTCGCGGGAGATCAGGCGGCTGCGCTGTTCGGACAGACGTGCTTTAGTAAGGGTGAGTCGAAGACCACGTTCGGAACGGGATGCTTTACGCTGATGAACATAGGAAGCGAGCCGCTTTGTTCCAAAGGGGGACTTCTGACGTCGGTAGCCTGTACCATAGGGGACGAGGTGGTGTATGCTCTGGAGGGAAGCGTTTTCCAGGGAGGATCCATTATCTCGTGGCTCAAGGATGAGATGGGCTTAATTAAGGAGCCGTCGGACTGCGACAGGATCTGCTCGGCTTTGAAAGATAACGGAGGAGTCTACATGGTGCCTGCGTTCACGGGACTTGGCGCGCCTTACTGGAATTCGGAGGTAAGGGGAGCCGTTCTGGGCTTGACACGAGGCACCGGTGGTGATTATATAGTTCGAGCCGGCGTGGAGGCTATCGCTTATCAGGTAGCTGAGCTCATCAGGCTGATGCAGGAGGAGACCGGCATCAAGGGAAGAGAGATGAAGGTCGACGGAGGCGTGTGCGCCTGCGATTTTCTCATGCAGCTGCAGTCGGATATCCTGGATATGGATATCTACAGGGCAAGGTCGGATGAGATGACGGCAATGGGAGTCGGTATGGTCGCGGGACTATATGCGGGCTTTTTCGAGAATAAGGATGAATTGAGAAAACTTTACGAGCCTTCGAAGGTGTATAAGCCGAAGATGAGCCGCGAGGAGGCAGAGAGTCTTCTCGACGGCTACAAGACGGCGGTGAGGACGCTTTTGGGCTAATTGGAGGAACTATGACAGCGCTGCTATTCAGCTTTTTGCAGATGATGGTCCTGATAATCCTGGGATTTGTTCTGCGTAAGACAAGAGTAATAGACGAGAGAGTTCAGACGGGACTGTCGAACATACTGGTTCATGCGGTCCTGCCGTTCAACCTTATATCGTCGAGCCAATATGAATATTCAAGAGAGATGATCCTGGCGCTCATCGCGGTGGCGGGTGCGGCTCTCTGTTACTTTACGTTCTCTATAATCGGCATGAGGATCATGATCGGCAAGATGAAGATGGAAGATCCGGAAAAGAGAGTTGTCCTTATGACATCGATCTTCATGAACACGGGTTTTGTAGGATTCCCGCTGCTGGGCGCGATCTTCGGTGCGAAGGGACTTCTTCTTGCTTCATGCTATAACATGGTATTCAACATCTTCATGTATACCTACGGTGAGCATAAGCTCTCGAGAAAGAAAGCTAACTTAAGAAACCTTTTGGTAAATCCGGTTACACTCGCAACTATAGCTGCTTTGATCCTTTTCATTATTCCGTGGAGAATGCCTGTAAGGCTTAAGGATACGATAGATATCGTCGGCAACATGACGGTGCCTCTCGCGATGATCATGATCGGATCTACTCTTACTACTGTCGATATCAAGAAGCTCGTTACAGATAAGCTCTGCTATCTGTCAACGGCCATGAGACTTATCGTGTTCCCTGCGATCATGCTGGGTGCAGTCATACTCGTGAGACACTACATTAACATGATGCCGGTTACGGCAACGACCATTGTCATGATGACCGCGCTTCCGTGCGGATCCATGAATGTTATCTTCAGTGAGAAGTTCAACTGTGCACCGAAGCTGTGTGCGAGGATCTTCGCGCAGACTGTCGTAGTAATGATAGCGACGATACCGTTCTTCCTG
The DNA here is from genome assembly GCA_947303255.1 of uncultured Clostridia bacterium. Taxonomy (GTDB): domain Bacteria; phylum Bacillota; class Clostridia; order Saccharofermentanales; family Saccharofermentanaceae; genus Saccharofermentans. Next base: position 36,036 of record CAMYXL010000016.1, read on the forward strand.
TGGGTGTGCACGAAATTATTCGGAAATTAAGTTCAGGAGATTTATCTTAGATGGAAATGAAGGAAAACAACATCCAGAACCCGGCGCTCCTTCTGGCCATGAAGGTCATAAGGAGCGAGAACACAGAGGAGAACATGCTCAAGGTTCTCTCGGAGGCAGTGAAGGCGAAGTTCATCCTGCCGGTGGACGGTAATGAAGAGGGCAAGATGCGTTTTCACGCAGTACAGGGCGACGAGGGCAGGATCTACCAGATCGTCTATGCGGATTCCATAAGTTTTAATAATGCGTTCCCGAGCGGCAAGCAGAACGGAATAGTTGCAGGGTTCATGGACCTCGCAGATCTCGTATTGAACGAGAACAGCAAGATCAACGGCTTTATCGTTAACCCGGGCGCTGAGGAAGTTCTCTTCAGGGAAGACATGCTCAAGACCATAATCGATGAGTTCAAAAAAGACGGCATCATCAAAGATTCCGATGCACCTAAGAGTGCCAATATCAAGGTCGGCGATCCTGACAGGCTCCCTGACGGCATGGGTAATGCCACGATAGATTTTGGTGCGTCCAAGGAAGAGATCTTCAGGATCTTCATCCAGCTGATGCAAAGAGAAGGCAAGGATAAGCCGGAGTGGCTCTTTGTCGTTGACCATGCGGGAAAGACGGATGAAGTTTTGAAGGAATTGGGCGATAAGGTCGGTCCTCATCTGGACGGTCTGGACTTTGTCATGATCGACATGGGCGATCCTATGGCTGAGAAGATCATCAACGGCAAGATGCCTGTTTATGCCAAATGAGGAAAGTTATGGAATATAAGATCGTATCACGTTCCGAAGATGAGACTAAGGCACTCGGCAAGGACCTGGCAGGAATCCTTAAGGCAGGTTCAGTCGTGGCGCTGGACGGCGACCTGGGAGCAGGAAAGACCGTCTTTACCAAGGGACTGTGCGAAGGGATCGGCGTAACTTCAAGAGTCGCGAGCCCAACATTTACGATAGTTAACGAATATCAGGGCGGGACGATCCCCGTCTATCACTTTGACACCTACAGGCTCGAAGGAGCTGACGATTTCCTGGATTCGGGTCTTGATGAGTATTTCTATCAGGACGGGATCTGCGTTATCGAGTGGAGCTCCGTCATAGAGGAACTGCTGCCGCCGAATTCGCTGAGGATCTTTATCAGGGGCGTCGGAAGTGAAAGAGACCTGACGGTGGTCTATGACGAAAATGAGTTCGACAGTGAGACAAACGATAAGCTTCAAAAGGTGCTTACGAGGTAAGATATGAAACTGCTGGTTTTTGATACATCCAATTCGACCTGCTGCGCAGGACTTTATGAGATGGAGTTCGGGGGATCCGTTAAGGAGATCGCCTATGAGATCAGCATGGAGAAAAGGACTCATTCGGAGGTCCTTCTCCCGCTGGTGGACAAAGTCCTTAATAAGGCGGGAGTTACTAATAAAGACGTTGACCTTTACGGCGTGACAGTTGGTCCGGGTTCTTTTACGGGTATCAGGATCGGCATAGCTACAGTCAAGGGAATGGCTCTCGTAACAGGTAAGAAGGTAGCTGGTGTATCATCAACTGAGGCACTGGGAAGAAGCGTGGAGCCGGTTGCTTTTGACGGGGTAACTTATATCCTTCCGTGCTTTGACGCGAGAAACAAGAGAGTATTCGCAGGTCTATACGATGAGAAGATGAAGCCGATCGTTGAAGAGAATGCTTATGATACGGCTGACCTCGCTTCCAAGATCGAAGTTCAGAACGGAAGCAGGATAATCGTCTGCGGCAACGGTGCCAAGGTCATGATCGAGGCGCTGGGAGACCGTGAGGGCGTAGTAATTGAGAATGCCGAAGGTGCGTTCATAACACCTTTGGGAATCGCCAAGTGCGTTGCTGAAGGCGGAGAAGCGATAGTCGAGGATGCCATAACTGTAAGTCCTAAGTATTGTGCAAGATCACAGGCCGAGAGGTTCAAAAAGCCGTCGGAAGTTACTATCGAAGATATGAAGGAAGAGGACGTTAACAAAGTAACGATCCTCGAAGCGGAGGGTATTGCTCATCCGTGGACAATAGACGAACTTAGAGATCTTGTGACAAATGACAAGAAGGTCGCTGTCGTTGCAAGGACAACTGAAGGGGAAGTCGTGGGCTACTGCGGCGCGTCGTTCGTGATGGACGAGGCCGAAGTCGGTAACCTTTGCGTGGCAGGAAAGTACAGGCGTGAAGGCATCGCGAAGAAAGTGATGGCGGGCGTTTTCGAGAGGCTGAAAGGGAAGGGAGTAAAGACTTTGTTCCTGGAGGTCAATAAGGAGAATATGCCGGCGCTGAAGCTTTATGAGATGCTGGGCTTTGAGACCTACGGATCGCGCAAGGATTATTACGGTCAGGGACAAGACGCACTTCTCTTAAAAATCGAGTTGTGAATTTAACCAAAAGAAATGAAAATCTTTTCTCATTTTGCGTTGAAAAAAGCGAAAAAAACTTTGCCGTTCCTTATTTTGTTGACTTTGTTTTTTCGTGAAAATATACTTTACTTGCAATAAGATTTGCATAGTATATTTCGTTTCTTAAGGAGGCGGCTATGGTACAAGAGACAGTAGTTTTTAAGTGTGAGGATGCGCTTCAGATGAAGGCTGTTGCGATGCTTATTCAAAAGGCTTCAAGTTTCAAGAGCACAATCTACCTGACCAGAGACGGGCGTCGTGCGAATGCCAAGAGTCTTCTCGGAGTTATGTCACTCGGTATCGAGAACGGAGTTGGAATAGATATTAATGCTGACGGTGTTGACGCACAGGAAGCGGTAGATGAGCTCGTAAGTTACTTGAACAACCCTAAGGTTTCATGAACGGCTTTGATGCTCGACTTGATTTAGTACCACAAGAACCCGGAGTTTACCTGATGAAGGACGCTTCGGGTTGCGTTATTTATGTAGGCAAAGCGAAGAAACTGAGAAACCGCTTGAGATCCTACTTTGGCGACCACGACATCCCCAACAACAAAGTAAGAGCAATGGTCTCTCACGTGGCGGACTTCGAATACGTGGTCGTATCCACAGAGGCTGAGGCACTCCTCCTGGAGGCCAACCTCATCAAAAGATATCAACCCCATTACAATATCCTTCTTCGTGATGACAAAGGCTATCCTTATGTCTGCATCACCATGAACGAAGCTTTCCCGAGAGTCATGAAAGTCTTCAGGCCCGACGAGGAAGCAAGGAAGAAAGGCGCCCTCTACTTCGGCCCGTACCTTAACGGAGACCTCTTCGTCTTTCTTAAGGCCATCGACGCCATCTTCCCTCTTAAGAAGTGCGCCCGTAAGCTCCCCCGTGACATCGGTAAGGAACGCCCGTGCCTTAACTACCACATAGGTAAGTGCCTGGCTCCGTGTAACGGCGGCATCAACGCCGACGAGTACCTGAAGATGATGGGTAACATCGTCGAATTCTTCGAAGGCAGATATGACGGCATCAAGTCCATGATCAGGGAGCAGATGGAAAAGGCAGCCGAAAGCTATGACTTCGAGCGCGCCTCCATCTACAGGGACCGACTCTTTGCGCTCGAGAACATCACCAAGAGCCAGAAGATCTTCATGGAGATCAAGCGTGACGTAGACGCCATCGGTATATATTCCGATGCAGGTGAGTCTTCTATTCGAAAACTCGAACTGCGTGACGGCCGTGTCGTCGGTTCATCCACATACTTCGTAAGAAGCGAGGGCTCCGAAAACTCCGAGCTCATCTTAAACTTCTTAATGCAGTACTACGACAACGCCCCGTTCATCCCTGAGACCATAATCATCCCGTGTAAGTTGGACGATGAGTCAAGCCTGACAGACATCGAAGACTATCTTTCAAACCTTGCAAAACACAAGGTAACCATCAAGGTGCCTGAAAGAGGCGAACTCCTCTCACTTCTTAAGATGGCTGAACTTAACGCCCGTGAGATGATGACCAGAAGGATCCTTAGAGGCGGCGGAGCAGGAAGCGACCCTAACGCTGCCGTTCATATAATCGAGAAAGAATTCGGCATAGAAGAAGGAAGCATCAAGAGAATAGAATCTTTCGATATCTCCAACTTAGGTAACGATGACATCTGCTCAGGCATGGTCGTATTCACCAACGGCAAAGCCGACAAGCAGTCCTATAGACTTTTCAAGCTCAAGACAGTTGAGACCCAGGATGATTTCGCATCAATGAGAGAAGTTCTCACAAGACGTTTCTCACACGGCAAGGAAGACGGATTCACATATCCTGAACTGATCTTAGCCGACGGCGGCAAGGGTCAGGTATCCGCTATCCTGGAAGTCCTTACTGAACTTGGCTTAGACGATAAGATCCTCCTGGCAGGAATGTTCAAGAACAAAAGGCACAAGACCGCAGGTCTCGTGTTCCCTGACGGAAGAGAGATATATCTTGATAAAGACAACTTAAACGATGACGAATTAGTCCTTCTCAGGTTCCTAACAGCAGTCCAGAACGAAGTCCACAGATTCGCCATCACATATCAGCGTAAGCTCTCAAAGAAGAGAAACTTAAGATACAGCTTAGAGGAGATAGACGGAATAGGTCCTGCCAAAAGGAAGAAATTACTCTCGCATTTTGGTACAATCAAAAAGATCTCCGAAGCAACAAGGGAAGAACTTCTACAGTGTCCTTCAATAAGTGAGGAGAACGCCGACAAGATTATCGAGCATTTTTCTAAGGAGTAACCTGATGTCCGTATATAGCATAGCTGACCTTCATCTAGCCAAAGATATCGACAAGCCGATGGATGTCTTTAATTCATTCTGGGACAACTATATGGACAAGATCAAAGAGAACTGGGAAGCAAAGGTAAAATCTGAAGATACAGTCCTTATCCCGGGCGACATCTCATGGGCTACATACTTAAACGAGATCAACCAAGACTTTGAATATATTGAATCCTTACCTGGCAAGAAGATCCTCTCAAGGGGTAACCACGATTACTGGTGGACCACCGTTAAGAAGATGGAAAGATTTACCGAAGAAAAGGGCTATAATTCCATAACTTTCCTTCAGAACAAAGCCATGGAAGTCGAAGACTTTATCGTAGGTGCCACAAGAGGCTGGATACTTCCGGGTGACTCTCATTTTGGTGAAGATGATACCAAGATCTACGACCGTGAACTCATAAGACTTGAACTTTGTATCAAGGATATCCAGAAGCTTGATCCCGAACATAAGAAAAAGCACATCATCATGCTTCATTTTCCGCCGATAACCAAGGCATCTCCCAATACTGATTTTTCTCGAAAACTCGAAGAGGGAAACATCGATATCTGCATCTACGGCCACCTTCACGGTAAGGGTCACATGGTCGCAAAAGAAGGAGAAGCAAACGGGGTATTGTACCGCTGCGTAGCATCGGATTTCATATCTTTTAACCCGATAAATGTCACGGAACTAATTGTACCTTAAATAGTACACAAGAAAAAAGTTTAGTCTGAAAACATCTGCGGCACAGTCATTTCGAGACTTGAGAAAAAGTTATTTGTTGCTAATTTGAGGCCTATATATTATAATAAAAAAGTCGAGCCTTCTCGGGCGAAGGAATATCTTCGCGAGAGGGCTTTTCTATCCTGTTTTTTGAGGTTTTTTATGGCATACAGCATGACCGGCTTCGGCCGCGCGGAAAAGATTTTTTCTACCAGACGTTACACTGTCGAACTTAAATCTGTTAACAGCCGTTACTGTGATATCAACATAAGACTTCCGAGACTTTTCAACTTCGCTGAAAGCGGACTTAGAAAGCAGATAACGGACACACTCGGAAGAGGTAAGGTTGACTGTTACGTAACATATGAGGATCAGGAGAGTGCATCTACTGAAGTAGCAGTTAACGAAGGATTAGCTAAGGCATATTCAGAAGCGATCATCAAGCTTTGCGAAGTAACAGGAAGGCAGGATGATCTCACAGCTACAAGATTATCTTCTTACCAGGATGTTCTTATCATAAGACAGGCATCCGTTGATGAAGAAACTCTCGGTAAAGAGATAAGCGAAGTAATGGCGGAAGCATTAAACGGAATGCTTCAGATGCGTAAGGCAGAAGGTGAAGCACTTTGTAAGGATCTCCTTTCCAAGGTTGAATATCTTGAAGGTATCAGAAACGAGATCGCTACAAGAGCTCCGTCAGTTATCGAAGATTACAAGGTAAGACTTTCAGACAGGATCGATGAGATCTTGGATTCTGAAAAGAGAGCATTCTATGATGATGCAAGGCTTGCTGCAGAAGTTGCGGTATTCGCTGACAAGGCAGCTATCGATGAAGAACTTGCAAGACTTATAAGTCATTTTTCACAGGCAAGAAGCATTCTTACATCTGAAGGCGGCATCGGAAAGAAAATGGATTTCCTCGTTCAGGAGATCAACAGAGAAGTTAATACCATCGGTTCCAAGGCAAATGATCTGGAAATCACGAACAGAGTTCTTCTTATGAAGAATGAGATCGAGAAGATCAGAGAGCAGATCCAGAATCTCGTATAAGGAAGGCGACGGTAGTTAATGAAGGACAGCAATAAGTTCATTGATATAGGTTTCGGAAACCTGGTAGCATCCGGAAGGATCCTCTGCATAGCAGGAGCTGATTCTTCTCCGATAAGAAGGATGATCCAGGAAGCAAGAGACAGGAGCATGTTGATAGACGGATGTGCAGGCAAGAAATGCCGTTCGGTAATAATCACTGACAGTGACCACATCATCTTAAGTTCTATCGATACAGCAGCTCTCAAAGGTTTGTTAGAAGGTGAGGATCGGGTATGAGTGAAAAAGGTTTGATGATATCCGTATCGGGTCCGTCAGGAGTCGGCAAGGGAACCATAATCGAAGAGATAAGAAGAATGTTTCCTGAGTGTAAGCACTCCATATCGGTAACAACAAGACCGCCACGAGGCGAAGAGCAGGACGGTGTCGAGTACTACTTCAGAACGAAGGATGAATTCGAGAAGCTCGTAAAAGAAGGCGAGATCATCGAGTACGACATGTACGTTGACAACTACTACGGAACACCTGCAACACCGCTTATCGAGAAGAGCAACAGAGGAGATGATGTTCTTCTGGATATAACGATAGCAGGAAGCCTCGCACTTAAAAGGAAGTTCCCTCAGGCGGTAACGATATTCATTCTTCCACCGTCATTCGAGAAACTCGAAGAGCGTTTGAAGGGAAGAGGAACCGAAAGTCTTGAGTTAGTACAGAAGAGACTCGAGAAAGCAAGAGAAGAAGTCCTTAGCGCAGAGAAGTTCGACTACGTTGTAGTAAATGATGATCTTCAGACTGCGGTAGACAATATAGTAGCGATCATGAAGGCTGAAAAGTGCAGATATGATCGATTGAGCGGAATAGAGAAGACACTTTGACGCTCACCCGAATTTAGTTAGAAAAACAAAAATCATACGAAGAAAGAAGAGGTATTGAAAGATGTTAGTTGATCCATCGATCGAGAAGATGTTGCCAAAGGCAGATTGTGCTTATGAACTCGTTGTTCTCGTAAGTAAGAGAGCTCGTCAGCTCGTTGAGGGCGGACAGCCGATGATCCCGGACAAGGCAGCAAACATGGTATCCCTTGCCTGCAAGGAAGTTGCACAGGATAAGGTCGTCTGTGTTAAGGGAGACAGGTCTAAGGAGATCACAGTTCCTAAGACTAAGGTAGCAAGAGATGCTGAAAAGGCAGCTCAGCTTGCTAAGGAAGAAGCAGAAAGACAGCGTGAGCTCGAGCGTGCTATGCAGTACGAGGCAGCTGCTGAAGCTAAAGAAGAGTCATCCGAGGATGTTACAGGTCTTGATATGATCGAGGTTGTTGAGAGCTTCGATGAAGTACCTGAGGTAACTGAGGATGAAGACATCTCCGAGGAAGACTTGGAAGAAGCAGAAGAGTAATTAAGGAACCGAGGAACAGGAAAAATGACAGAGAAAAAGTCAATGGAAAAGATCGTAGCTCTTGCTAAGACAAGGGGTTTTGTATATCCGGGTTCGGATATCTACGGCGGTCTTGCAAATTCTTGGGACTACGGTCCGTTGGGCGTTCAGCTCAAGAATAACGTTAAAGCAGCATGGTGGAAGAAGTTCGTACAGGAGAGTCCATACAATGTAGGTCTTGATGCTGCTATCATAATGAATCCTAGAACCTGGGTAGCTTCAGGTCACGTAGGCGGATTCTCCGATCCTTTGATCGACTGTAAGCAGTGCAAAGCAAGACAGCGTGCTGATAACCTCGTTGAGGATTGGAACAAGGAAAACAACATTGAGGGTGTATCCGTTGAGGGTATGGAACCTGATGAGATGGTCGCTTACATAAGAGAGAAGAATATTCCTTGTCCTGTATGCGGCGGTCATAACTTTACAGACATCCGTAAGTTCAACCTTATGTTCAAGACATTCATCGGTGTAACAGAAGATTCCACTAATGAAGTTTACTTAAGACCTGAGACAGCTCAGGGTATCTTCGTTAACTTTGCAAACGTTCAGCGTTCTGCAAGAAAGAAGATCCCATTTGGTATCTGCCAGATCGGTAAGTCTTTCAGAAACGAGATCACACCTGGTAACTTTATCTTCCGTACACGTGAGTTCGAGCAGATGGAACTTGAGTTCTTCTGCGAGCCTGGTACAGACCTTGAGTGGTTTGATTACTGGAAAACATTCTGTCACGATTGGCTCATCAACCTCGGTATCAAAGAGGAAGAACTCCGTACAAGAGACCACGCAAAAGAAGAGCTTGCTTTCTATTCAAGAGCAACAACAGACTTCGAGTTCGCATTCCCATTTACAGACTGGGGTGAGCTCTGGGGTATCGCAGATCGTACAGACTACGATCTTAAGCAGCACATGGAATTCTCCAAGCAGGATCTCCAGTACTTTGACCCTAACAAGAATGAGAAGTATATTCCATACGTTATCGAGCCGTCACTCGGTGCTGACCGTGTAACACTCGCATTCCTCTGCTCCGCATACGACGAAGAAAAGATCGTAGACGGTGACAAGGAAGACGTACGTACGGTACTTCACTTCCATCCGGCACTTGCTCCTATCAAGATCGGTATCCTTCCACTCTCTGCTAAGCTTTCAGAGAACTGCGATCCGATCTTCCAGAAACTTTCCAAGAAGTACATGGTAGAGTTTGATGACAGACAGTCCATCGGTAAGAGATATCGTCGTCAGGACGAGATCGGTACACCTTACTGTGTAGTATTCGACTTCGATTCTTTGGAAGACAATTGCGTAACCATCCGTGAGCGTGACTCCATGAAGAACGTTGAGTACGAGCCGGGCAACATCAGATTCCCAATCGACAAGCTCGAGGAATTCTTCGAAGGCAAGTTCGATTTCTGATCTACTTATAGATCGCCCAAAGTATAGTTTACAAATTTAAAAAAATATAAAAACGAAAGGCAGGGACAAACAACTATGACAAAGTATGTTTACCTATTCACAGAAGGAAACGGCAATATGCGCGAACTTCTCGGCGGTAAAGGAGCTAACCTTGCAGAGATGACCAACCTCGGTCTTCCTGTACCACAGGGTTTCACCATTACTACAGAGGCATGTACTCAGTATTATGAGGACGGAAGAAAGATCAACGACGAGATCTTCGCACAGATTCTTGAATATATTGAGAAGATGGAAGAGATTACAGGTAAGAAGTTTGGTGACCTTGAGAATCCTCTCCTCGTTTCCGTTCGTTCCGGTGCCCGCGCATCCATGCCTGGTATGATGGATACGATCCTCAACCTTGGTCTTAATGAGGATGTTGTTAACGTAATCGCTGAGAAGTCCAATAACCCACGTTGGGCATGGGACTGCTACAGAAGATTCATCCAGATGTACTCCGACGTTGTTATGGAAGTCGGTAAGAAGTACTTCGAGGAATTGATCGATAAGATGAAGGCTGACCGTGGAGTTCAGCAGGACGTTGAGCTCACAGCTGACGACCTTAAGGAACTCGCTAACCAGTTTAAGGCTGAGTACAAGGCTAAGATCGGTTCTGACTTCCCAACAGATCCTAAGGAGCAGCTCATGGGCGCTATCAAGGCTGTATTCCGTTCCTGGGACAACCCACGTGCAAACGTATACCGTCGTGATAACGATATCCCTTACTCATGGGGTACTGCTGTAAACGTACAGTCCATGGCTTTCGGTAACATGGGTGATGACTGTGGTACAGGTGTTGCTTTCA
>CAMYXL010000017.1 GCA_947303255.1 uncultured Clostridia bacterium
GATAAGAATATCGGACTTTTCGACCATATCCATGATCTTTTTCTTTTCTACGTAAAAGGGACACAAAGTCTCATCCTTGATACAACTGTAGCATCCTGTGCAGAAGTGATTCAGATCTCTCGGCAGAAAGAACTCGTGGACTTCGTTTTCTCCGAGATTATCAAGGAGGATCTTTGCAATATTATATGTGCTTCCTTTGTGGTTTTGTCCGTTAATAACAGTGACGATCATTTCTTTGCCTTTCCGTAATTGCTGTTGAACTGCCTAATGTGATATTCAATGAGCTTTACTGCTTTTTTCTCCATCTTCGGATCCCTGTCGCATACCGTAAGAAGGGTATAGATAGGTGAATAGAACTGTAGCGCCATGATCTTGGGATCAGCTTCCTTAAACTTTTCCATGTTGCATAAGATACTGAATATGTTTGTCTGATATTCGACAGGATCAGTAAAGAACTGTTTGGTATAAAGCTTAGCCAGATCAGGATTCCTGAATTGTTCCAGTGTCAGCATCTTTCTGAATCTGCTCATATATCCGTCGTGAAGGAAGTATAAAAAGAGGTCTTTACCGATCTTGATAAGTACCTCTTCGGATATGTCCAAATATAAGAAAGCATCCTCCATAGAATTGTTGCCGTTAATACCGATCGATGATGCCTGCTCCTCATATCTTTTTCCGATCTCTTCTATAATGGCATCGAAAATGTCCTTTTTGCTCTTGAAATGCTTATAAAGGGAAGGGGCTTTAATACCCACGGCATCAGCTATTTCACCGACATATACATCGCCGTATCCTTTCTGTGAAAACAATGTCAGAGCTTCATCCATTATTCTTTCTTTGGTAGTCATGATTCACCTCTTGGCTAATTAGGATTAGCCATATTATAGGCTAATTAGAATTAGCCGTCAAGAGATGTGATTTTATATTGCATTATCAAGGCCTTTCGACTAATATCCTTTAAAAAGAAAAAGAGGAAATGAAAATGAGTTATACATTACCGGATTACGAGAATTGTCTTGTCAATCTCAGTAATTCCATCCTGAAGAACTTTGGTGTAGAGCCTATCGAACCTACTTTGAAGATCGCCGACAAGATCCTTGATGATAATAAACACAGGAATGTCGTTGTTATCCTTCTTGATGCGATGGGTATCTCAATAATGGAGAAGCACTTGAAGCCTGACGGTTTGCTTCGTTCTCATCTTGTTGATTCTTATAGCTCTGTATTCCCACCGACGACAGTTGCAGCAACTACTTCCGTTATGAGCGGACTTTATCCCAATGAACACGGTTGGCTCGGCTGGGATGTCTATTTTCCTCAGATCGATAAGAATGTAGCTGTTTTTACAAACTGTGAACAGCACCTTGAAGATCCGAATGACGACTCAGAAATACCTAAGCTTTTGGAGCCTGTTGCTGCAGCAGATTACCATGTAGGATTTAAGTATTGTCCATACGAGAACATAATCGATAAGATCAATAAGGCTGGCGGAAAAGCATATTTCTCGATGCCTTTCATGGAACCGTTTCCGAGTGATATCGATTCGATATTGAAGAGGGCAGAAGACCTTTGTAAGGAGCCCGGTAAGAAGTTCATCTACTGTTATTGGGGTGAACCTGATCACACCATGCATCTTAACGGTGTCGACGGTAAGGAAGCTCATGATATCGTTAATGAGATGGAGAAGAAGGTTGAGGAATTCATTAAAACTATCGATGACGCCCTTGTTATCGTAACTGCGGATCACGGTCATATGAATAACGTTAATCGCTGCATTCTTGATTATCCTGATATCACTGAATGTCTAGTCAGGATGCCTTCCATCGAGCCTCGTACTTTGAATCTTTTTATCAAAGATGAGTATAAAGATTCATTTGCTGATCTGTTCAATTCGAAGTTTTCGGATAAGTTCTGGCTTCTGACCAAGAAAGAAGTTCTGGATATGAAGCTTTTCGGAAAGGGAAAGGATCATAAGGATCTTAGTGAGATGCTCGGTGATTATTTGGCAATATCAATAGATGATGAATCACTTTTCGTAACTCATCAAGAAGCCTCGATGATGCCCGGAGCTCACGCGGGACTTACCAAGGAAGAATTGGAGATTCCTCTTATAGCCATTGAAATTGACTAATGAATACCCCTGGTATATAAATGTATCAAATATTTTTATACGGGGGGTATAAGTATGCCGCAGGAAATCTATCCTAAGTTGATCGCCTTGGTTGTTGCAGGTGGAATTGCTCTTATCGTTGTTTTGTGCATAATACTCGACAAGCGTTCCAACAAGAAGTTTAAAGAGAAATTCTTGGCAGATCATAAGTTTAAGGATTCATTAAATAACAAACTCTTTGTAACTGAGAGAAATGAGTTGGTGCTTTATTGTCCTTCGGGTTCTTTGACGGGTTACAAGGTTTGGAATCTCGAAGATATTGCTTATATCGGTACGGTCAATTCATTGAAACAAGGAAAGTCTTTCTCCTTTTTCGATGAACAAAAAAAGGCCTTGAAAGGTGATTATAAAACACCTTCCAAGAAGCCTTTGTTACAGTACAAAATGACATCATTTCCTGCTAACAGCGAGAGCGAGTTGAAGGAAATCGTCGTCTTTGTTATGAAGCATAACAGCAACATCCAAATGATCTGATCTGTTATTTGAAAAAGAATACCTTAACAAGATAGATGATAAAGATGTGAAGAGGGTAGAAGATGTAGAAGAACCACTTGTGGATCTTCGCGCTGCTGCCCTTTTTCTTGTTGTAAAAACATATGAGAAGTATCGGTACGAGTATTACGCCTGTCTGGAACAGCTGCTCCCACCACGGTGCGTGAAGTGCCATAGGTAATAAGAGGGTCAGTCCGACGTCAGCTAAAGCGATGATACCGAATGATACCCACTTAGCAACCGGTCTTTCTCTATAGATGTATGCGAAGAATGCCCAAAGGATAGCAAAGAACGGCCAATCTCCGAAAAACGACAATGCACACAAAAGGATTACAAAGATAACCTTTACAGCTTTCGGAACTTTAAGGTCAGCCCACATCCAGATAGTTATAAAAGCAAGGAACAACGTGAAGATCATTCCGAACATACCGGGGGTGACCTTCGGGAATGTACCGAAATCATTAAGACTATATGGTACCCATGAGATCATCGCGAAGATGAAAAGACGAAGAGCGTATTTCTTCTTGTTCTTTGTGTACTGGAAACCCTCAGCAAGAAGAACTGACATCGAAGGTCCCGTAAGTCTTCCGATAAAGTGCATGGCCTGTCCGAGGATGGATGCTGTAGGAACAAAGGCCCATGCAATGTGGTCGATAAGCATCGCCACGATCAAGATGTACTTGATCTTGTTTCTGTTAAGTACTTGTGTTTGTGATAAAGTCATAGTCCGAATGTTTTTACCTTTCTTCCTTCAAAGTAGCACAGCTCTTTTACGCCCAAAGACTTCAGGTATTCACAAGTCTCGGGGATCAAAGCTCCAATATTTTCCATGATGTGCGAGTCGGAAGAAACAGTAATAAGTTTACCTCCCATTTTCATATATCTCTTAATTATCTTCGCATCAGGCATTGAATCACGTCTGGCCGGGGTTGCAGTGTTGATCTCGAGCGCTTTCTCTTTTGATATAAGAGTCTCAAATAAGCGGTCGAATTCCTTAGGGCAATCATCATAGAGCATGTTGACACTGAGGTCCGGATTACGCTTGTTTACGTAGTCGAAGTGGCCCAAAACATCAAAGTTGTTACAATTCTCAGCCATCTCCACAAGCTTGCTGACGTATTCTGCATGACGTGCTTTAACGGGTAGTTTATATACTTCTTTACTGAAGAAGACATCCACGCCTCTGAACAGATGGTTACTTAAGATGACGATATCAAAAGGAGCCGTCGAAGCGATCTCGTCAATATCCGAAGCAGTATGAGTCTGGTATCCGAATTCGACACCCATAAGAAGTTTCAAAGAAGAAGGACATTTCTTTTTCCATTCCTTGAAAGTCTTCGTATAAAGATCCAGATCGAATGTCTGAATGTTGTCATTCGGATCTGGATTTTTGTATTCATAATGTTCGGTGATCGCAGCAACGGCTAAACCCTTGTTTACAGCACCGGTAATAAAATCATCTATCGTCGACTTCGCATCAGGAGAGAAGTGACAAGTATGATTGTGTAGATCGATAAGCATAATAGACTCCAAAAACAATTTGCGTCTATTATAAACCACTTTTATCCGAGTTCAAAATATTCTGAAGGGTAGAGACTGAAGATATTTCCGCCCTCTGTCATTCCAGCATAGTAAACGCCCGGATTAGCTACTCTCTCATAAAGAAGTTTACCTACTTTTAACTCCTCATTGTCTTCAGTAATGACATAATAAGTGTAAGTTGTAGTAGTTGTCGTTCCGTGTCCGTTGGATTTACGATGTGTGGATTTATGTTCTTCCACCTTGGTATCTACAATGTTGAGTTCGACATATTTGTAGGATTCCTTATCATAGTCTGTCTTATTCATCATAGGCCTAATGAATGCAACACCTATAATAATTCCCATAACCAGGAATACCGAGATAGCAACGATCGAGACAATATTCCTTACCAGTTCGATGCCTTGTGCACCTTTGTTTCTCTGGCTGAAATAGTTTGCTATTGCAATAATGAGGAATAAGAGCATAAGTCCGAGGAAACCAATTCCGATTATCGCGAATGTCTTATTGTTGCTCTTAACGCTTTCAACATACTCGTTGTGATCTTGATCCAGTATCTCCTGAGTTAATGTTGTCTTTCCGTCAGACTTAATCATCTGCTCATATTTGGTTCTGTCAGCGTTGTTTTCTTTCTGTTGGGTCAGAAGACCTTTAACCATAAATCCGCCGATGGCAAAAAATACTATCAAAAACACAATAACAAAAATCTTAGAAAGCGGGCTTCCCTTCATAAATAGCACCTCTCGAAAAATAAATAACAATTCTATGCTATCACTATATCAAAATATTAAAATGATTTTGACAGCGAAATAAGGTTAAGGTTTTCGGATGATATAATTAGATAAGATTAAAATCTTAAGAGGTATCAATGAACAGCAGCGTTTTAAGTTTCAATAAACCGGCATCCGATTGGAATGAAGCATTTCCGATAGGAAACGGTAAGATGGGTGCCATGATATTCGGCGGAGTATCTACCGAACTTCTTCAGCTAAATGAAGACAGTGTTTGGTATGGAGGTCCCAAGGACAGGATTAATCCTTCAGCCAAAGAAAAACTCCCGCTCATCAGAAAAGCGATAGACGAGGGAAGAATCAGTGATGCCCAAGATCTCTGCGCATTGGCTCTTTCAGGGATGCCTGATACTCAAAGTCATTATGAGACACTATGTAATCTCTACATCCTTTTCGATAACAAGGATGAAGATTACTCTGATTATATCCGCGAACTTGATATGGAGAGATCTGAGGTCAGGATCTCCTACCAAAAAGACGGTGTTACTTTCAAACGCAACATGATCGCGAGCTTCCCTGATAAAGTAATTGCTGTTAAATTATCAGCCGACAATGATGGTCAGATATCTTTCAGGACTCAGCTTGCTAGGGGAAATATCACATGGGATTTCCGTTCGTTCAGAAACCAGGTGTACAGGAATCCGGGATATAACAACTGCGTTGACAGTATCGTTAATCCGACATCTGACATGACGATCCTTACGGGTAAATGCGGAGGTAAAGGTTCACTCGAATTTGCATGTGAGATCAAGGTTATAACTAAGGGTGGTTCGATAGAATCCATAGGTAATACCCTTGTTGTTGATAAAGCAGATGAAGCTTTGATACTCATCGCTGCAACATCGGAATTCTACGAGAAAGATCTTAAGGGATATCTTGATAAGACACTTAACCTCGCTTCTCAAAAGGGCTCTGATAGATTATGGGAAGAACATTTTAAGGATTACTCTTCACTCTATGACAGGACAAGTCTAACGCTTCCTTCGGAGGAATTGGATGTGGTCCGGATGTTTAATTTCGGCAAGTATCTCACCATAAGCGGAAGCCGTGAGGGAGGACAGCCTCTTAATCTTCAGGGTATCTGGAACAAGGACTTTGACCCGATGTGGGGTAGTAAGTTCACCATCAATATCAACGCTGAGATGAACTATTGGCCGTGCGAGACTTTGGATCTTCCTGAGTGTCATCTTCCTTTGTTCGATCTTCTTGAGCGCATGAAGCCGAGGGGAGAAGAAGTTGCTCAGAAAATGTACGGTATGCGCGGTTTCGTTGCTCATCATAACACTGATATCTGGGCTGACTGTGCTCCTCAGGATACGTGCCTCAGTTCTACCTATTGGGTCCTCGGTGCCGCTTGGCTATGCCTTCATGTATGGGAGCATTATAAGTTTACGGGTGATATTGATTTTCTTCGAAAACACTTCCCGACGATGATCGAGGCATCAACTTTTGTCATAGATTACAGCATGATAGATAACGGTTATCTTGTTTTATCACCAACCATTTCTCCGGAAAACGAATACGAACTTTCTAACGGAGAAAAGGGTTGCGTCTGTAAGGGTGCATCGATGGATGATCAGATCATAAGAGAACTTTTTGAAGCCGTACTCTCCGCAGAAGATATCCTTAAAACAGGTATGCCTGAGATTGAAGAGATAAGAAAGAATTTAGCGCTCATAAAACCTGTAACAGTCGGCTCTGACGGAAGGATAATGGAATGGCACGAAGATCTTAAAGAAACTGATCCGGGTCACAGGCATATCTCTCATCTTTTCGGACTTTTTCCGGGAACATCTATAAAGGGTGAAGAACTATTCAATGCGGCTTCCAAAACACTTGAGACACGCCTTGCATCAGGCGGTGGTCATACAGGATGGAGTAGAGCTTGGATCATTAATCTTTACGCTTCGATGGGTAATGGAGATGAAGCATATAAGCATATAAGGCTTCTCATGGAAAAGTCGCTCCTTCCTAATCTTTTTGATAACCATCCTCCGTTCCAGATCGACGGTAATTTTGGTCTTGTATCGGGCATTATAAGAATGATACTCGGACGAGAAGGTGAAGATCTTCCTGCACTTCCTAAGGAATGGGACTGTGGCTCTATAAGAGGATTCAAGATACCGGGTGGCAATAGAATAGATCTTGAGTGGAAAGATCATAAGGTTATCAACAAAAGGATCTATTGATTTTTATAACAAATTAAGAAGGCCGGCTTCTCTAAGAAACCGACCTTCTTTTTCTTCATAACCTTATGGAAGAATAGCGTAATTTGAACAGATTTCATTGAACTCAGGACTTGTAGAGAAAGATTCAAATACCTTGTCTCGTGAAGTGCCGTTATTCAACAGATCCAACCAGTATGCAAATCCGTTTTCATCAGCTTTTCGACCCATAAAAGTTGCATACAATCTATTCAAGTATTCTTCGTTATCATAATTGTTATTCAGGAATTCGTTACTGTAGAAGAATTCCTTTGCTGCCTGTGTTCCCGTAACATCAAGATTTGTGAGAGCAAGACTCCAATAGTTTAATCCGTCCTTTTCAGGATCACGTCCCAGGCACTCTGTATAAAGCCTTGTGGCAAATGCGACTGCATTACTTGAAGATTGTGTAGCCTTAGCTGTTGTAGCACCTGATCTTACACCGTAAGAAGCACAGACATTACACCACTCAGTTGAGTTGATGAAATCATCGATTACCTTATCACGGCCTTCAGTCTTAAGACTGTTAAGCCAGAATGAATAACCGTCAGGATCGTTTTGGGCATCTCTGTTAAAGAATGTAGAGTAGAGAACCTTAATAAATTCATCGTCACTTAGATTCTTGTTTTTAAACTCAGCGCTGTTAAGGAATTCTCTGGCACAATCAGCACCTGTGAGACTGCCGTTCTTAACATATTCACACCAGAAAGCCTTGCCTTCGCTCTCGGATTCACGTCCGAGTGCAACAGTATACAGACGCTCAACAAAAGCTTCAAATGACTGTTCCTCTGTCTCAGTTTCAACAGGCTTATTTGGAGCAGGGTTGATCTGAGCCGGTGTTTGTGTTCCTTCATTCTCCACAGGATTGGTATTTGTGTTTTCCTGAATTTGTCCTTCTTCATTAGTTGAAGGAGTATTCTCATCTGCGACGATGGCTTCTTCGTTTGATGAAGGGATAATGTTGGTTAACTCGATTGGTACACTTGCATAGTCTGATTCGAATTTATAGTTTATGTCTTCAGCAAAGACATAAATGTGATTAGATCCAAAATCTCCCAGCTCTTCAGGAAGTTCGATCGAGCCGATTCCGTTTGCAAAAGATCCGCTGGAAATATCAAGCTTGCCATAATATAAAATCTCTGCGGTACTGTCTTTATAATCCTTATCAGTTATGAGAACAGAGACCTGCGTAGCGTCGTGTGAATCTGCACCTGTTATTTCATACGGAATGGAAATAGTATTTCCATTATAAGTGGCTGCTGAAGTAACAGATAGATTGAGATATGGGTCAATTAATGTCAGTTTATATGTTGCTCCCGTCTTTCCGGATTCCCCCGAAATCACAGAAGAGAACAGGATGCTGTTAGGATCAAGATTCAGGGCAGGTGCGACTCCTAATTCTGAACAATAAACATAATCAAAGTACAGGCTGCCATCCGAATATATATCTGCAAAACTGGATGTGTATCTAAATAACGTTCTGGTCCAATATCCTATGGATCCGTCGCCTTTGGCATGATTTGCAAATGGACCATAATGCATGGTTTCACCTTTTGCCCAATTGTCTCCGACTGGTGTGTAATTTACAGGCATAAAATACCCATATGTTTCATTTTGAAGGTCTTCAATATCCAAAAGAAAGATTTTTTCTCCGGTTAGGGCAGTATATTCTTCACAATTAGCATCTGTCCAAATATCAACATTTCCCGGTTCAGAACCTCTCACGTGTTCGTGACTTTCAACATAACTGCTTACTATTGAATATTGTTCGATTTTAGTGAAACAATCTTCGTTATACAAAAAATCATTACCGTTTAGATAGCTATTCAGATCACAGTTTTCCCATGTGTAACTATCCATAATTTGCAGGTTTTCTTCACTTACGGTATGCCAGTGTGGGTCTCCATGGTATTCATTTATTTCAACCCCTTCAGGTGGATTGTTGATAATCGGGCTTGTAAACAGCATATCATCGCAATCTAATAATACTGTTTCTGTTCCATAGATATTTGAATTTGTATCCAGCACACGGTATTTGACAGGCATTCCTTCATTTTTTCCATAATAGATATAACTGCCTTTCCATGGAGTATCCATCGTATCAGGTTTTACCGGTTCTGTAATCTGAGAAACACCTAGTTTTGTGTTGTTCTGATCTTTGCTCCAACCCGCATTTACTGTTGTTCCTGCTTGAAGTAATGGTATCAATGACATACCTAAAGAAATAGCTATAGCGGATGAAAAAAACCTTTGGGTTTTTGCTTTTATATTTTTACCTAAAGCCATTGTTTTATATCTCCTTTTCGAAAAGATTTATCTCTGAATAGCATATGAATTACATATCTCTGCAAATTCGTTGCTTCTTGCAAATGAATCGAAAACATCATTTCTGGATGTTCCTCCTTCAAGGAGGTTGATCCAATATGTAAAGCCGTCGTTATCTGGTTCTCTGCCCATAAATGTTCCATAAAGCCTGGTGATATATTCTTCGTTATCGTAGTTGCTGTCCTGGAACTCTTTGCTGTAGATGAATTCTCTTACTGCCTGGGTACCCGTAAGTTCCTGATTTGTAAGTCCGAGGCTCCAGTAGATAAGACCTTCGGAATCGGCTTCTCTTGCAAGACATGTTGTGTAAAGTCTTTTAACAAATTCGACGGAATTTATGGAAGGCACGGTAGCTTTGGCCGTTGAAGCCCCCGATCTTACTCCGTAGAAAGCGCAGACATTGCACCATTCGGTAGAATTGATAAATCCATTTACGACCGTAGAACGGCTTTCCGTCTTAAGAACATCGAGCCAGTAGTTAAATCCTGTCTGGTCATCCTGTGCATTTCTGTCGAAGAAAACTTCATAAAGTACGGAAAGGAATTCCTCGTCAGTCAGATTTCTGTCGTTAAATTCCGCGCTGTTAAGGAATTCTCTTGCGCAGTCTGCGCCAGTGAGGTCACCGTTTTTAACGTGATCGACCCAGAATGTCTTGCCGTCGCTTTCGGATTCTCTTCCGAGAGCTACGTTGTAAAGACGCTCGACAAAACCTTCGAAACTCGTATTTTCGTTAGATGGATCATCGATAGAAGAATCGTCTATAGAAGGATCATCGTTGTCAGAAGTATCCTGTTCAATCGATTCAGAAGGAACTTCGGTTACTTCGATAACATCACCTGCATAGTCGGTTTCAAGTAAGTCATTTATGGTTTCAGGGAAAATGTAAACATGATATGCAGTTCCCCAGTCTTTAAGGTCCAGTCCTTCAGGAAGAATGAAAGATCCCGTACCTTTAGTCGAGAATATATCTACTGAACTGAGTTTTTCATAATATATGATCTCTGCTTCGCTGTCGTTATAATCCTTATCTGTAATAAGAACGGATATTTGATTTGCTTTGACTACATTTTTACCGGTTATTTCATATGGAACTGTTATCTTTTTTTCTGTAAAAGTCGGATCGGAAGGATAAGAGATATGAAGATCCGGGTCTTTGATCGTTAATTTATATGTAGCTCCGACCTCTCCTGCTTTTCCGACTATCACAGTGGAGAAGAGGATCGAATCCTGATCAAGATTCATAGCAGGTGCAACACCAAGGGACGGAGTGAAAATGGAATCACAATATAAGTATCCTGTAGTCCAAACATCGCCCATAGCACCTAAACCTTTATAATGTGATCTAAGCCAATACCCGTCCACCAAGTCCTTGTATGTCTTTATCCTGCTATAAGTGAAATCTTCGGCGTTAATTCCGCTTGTATCGCCTGACGGGACACCTCCGTTGTTGATCGTAGGGTTCTTAGGTAAATAGTAACCGTAAGAATCGTTAAGAATATCTTCAACGTCCAGGATAAATATCTTTTCTCCGGTCAAACCTTCTGATTCTACAAAATTATGGTAGGCGTCATAGTCGACATTACCCGGTTCAGTTCCCATTACCAGATCATGTGTGGAAACATAACTGTTAGCTATCGCATTTTCTTCCGTTTCAGTAAAGATATTTCTATTTTCCAGGAAATCGGATCCATTGAGATACTTTTTAAGATCGCTGTTTCCCCAGCGGTAATCTTTAACAAATTCCATTGTACTGTCGCTTGTGCCATAGTAAATAGGCTGTCTGTAAGGTCCTGTTAATATCAAATCTTCAGGTG
The DNA here is from genome assembly GCA_947303255.1 of uncultured Clostridia bacterium. Lineage (GTDB taxonomy): Bacteria > Bacillota > Clostridia > Saccharofermentanales > Saccharofermentanaceae > Saccharofermentans. Next base: position 11,336 of record CAMYXL010000017.1, read on the forward strand.
CATCAATACAGATCGGACTTTCGAACAAAATCTTGTCACTATCCAGGAAAACAGTCTTTTTCCCGTTTCCGTAGATGTCTGAGTCCGTGTCCAAAACGCGGAACTTGATAGGGGAACCTTCATACTTACCGTAATAGATATAACTTCCTGACCAGGAAGACTGCATATTTTCCGGAATTGCAGGCTCTGCTATCTGTGATACTCCGAGTTTTGTGTTATCTTTGTTTTTTATCCCGTCTGCTCTTACAACAGTTTCTTTTTGTAACCACGGTATAAGAGTGATTCCCATAGTAACCGCCAATGCTGATGATATTATCCTGGCGGATCTGATCTTTAAATTCATTTCTTTTTCTCCTTGCTTATCTGTGAATTGCGTATGAGTTACAAATCTCAGCAAACTCAGCACTTCTCGCAAAGGAATCAAATACTTCGTTTCTGGATGTTCCGCTGCTTAACAGGTTTACCCAATATGACATTCCGTCTGTGTCAGGCTCACGATCCATAAATGTTTTATAAAGTCTTGTCAGATATTCTTCGTCACTGAAGTTCTGATCCTGAAATTCTCTGCTGTAAACAAACTCTCTTACAGCCTGTGTTCCTGTAAGTTCAAGATTGGTAAGTCCAAGACTCCAATAATCAAGACCTTCTTTATCTGCATTTCTTCCAAGACAAGTTGTATAAAGTCTTTCAACGAATTCAATTGAGTTCTTTGATGCTACGGTTGCCTTAGCGGTTGTGGCACCGGATCTAACACCATAGGATGCGCAGACATTGCACCACTCGGTAGAGTTGATGAAACCGTTAACAACTGCATAGCGGCTTTCAGTTTTGAGACTGTTGAGCCAGAAATTGTATCCACTAGGATCATTCTGTGGGTCTCTGTCGAAGAATACCTGATAAAGGACATTTAAGAAGTCCTCGTCGCTCAGATTTCTGTCATTAAACTCTGCACTGTTAAGGAACTCTCTTGCACAGTCTGCTCCTGAAAGTTCACCGTTCTTTACGTGATCGACCCAGAAGGTTTTACCGTCGCTTTCAGATTCGCGATCGAGAGCTATGTTGTAAAGACGCTCTACAAAAGCAGAGAAGTCCTTTGGCTCTTCAGTTGGTTCTGGAGTTGCAGTTGGATCTGGAGTTACAGTTGGGGTTTCTTCTGAAGGATTTTCCTGAGTAGGGGTAGTTGTCGGATTGTCTTCGTTTGGATTTTGTGTTTCTTCTTCAGAAGCAGTTGGCAAGTTTACTGTTACTTCAAATGGTGTACTGGCATAGTCAGATTCAAAATCGCCGTTTGAGTCTTCAGCGATAATGTAAACGTGATAGCTAACTCCACAAGTACCGCTTACTGTTCCTTCCGGTACAGTAAATGTTCCTGTTCCTGAAGTAGAGAAATCTTCAGAAGTATTCAGCTTGTTGTAATACAGAATTTCTGCATCAAGCGCATCATAACTCTTATCTGTGATCAAAACTGATACCTGTGAGGCCTTTCCTGCATTAGATCCACTGATGCTATATGGAACAGTAACAGTGTTTCCTGAAAGAGTAGCAGATGCATTTACTTTCAATTCAGTATCAAGGAATGTCAGTTTGTATTCCGCATTAACTTCTCCTAATGCTCCGGATATAGCTGTGGAGAAAAGTATCGTATTCCTGTCGATATTCAGAGCCGGACTTACGCCGAAGGACATATGGTTGGATTCTGCTGATGCTGCAGCAAGCCATCCATATATGCTTACTATGCAGAATTCCGGTGGATCAAAAAGGTTTGCAGGCTTAGGACTACCATACAACTCTTCATAGTCAAATGGTACTTCTGCGGTACGCAAGTAATATCGTGCATATTCATGAAGCCAAGTGTGATCGGAACTTTCTTCCAAATATGACTTTACTCTGGATTGGATCAACAGATTATCGAAATGATTATCTCCTACTCCGTAGAAATATCCATAATCCATATTAAGAACATCATCCATGTCCAACAAGAAAATCTTTTCGCCGTTTAAAGGAGCAATATCTTCAAAATATCTTCTGCCGTCAAGGTAAAAAGTGTCGGAAACGGGTTCATCGCTCCATTGTGTCACATATGTGTAAAGATCAGTTGTAATCTTCCCACTGTCTTGGTAGCTTTTTGCTATAGACGCTTTTTCTATATCTGTGAAAACACCGTCTTTATCAAGAAATCCGGCGCCATTAATATAACTATTTAATGAGCATTTGCTCCAATCATTCGTTTCAGTTCCAATACAATGAGGATAAGGCGTTACTTCACTTTCGTCTGATTGAGGAACAACTACAGGACCATGAGGACGTTCAACTCCGCAGTCGTCAAATAGTTCTTCAAAAAGGACACTGTCACAATCCAACAGGATTGTTTCACTCTTGTACTTCGTTGATTCAGGATCCAATACTCTGAACTTGATCGGAATACCATTGTATTTTCCGAAATAGACGAAACTTCCTGTCCATGGATCTGTTTCTATTCCTTTTATTCCGGGAGCAACAGGCTTAGCCATGTGCTCGACTCCCAGCATCGTGTTAGTCTCGTTTTTGAGAGTATCTGCCTTTACAGATTTTTGATTGGCTAGGAATGGGACTAAAGAGATACACAGTGTTGATGCCAAAACAGATGAGACAATTTTGGCCGCATTAGATTGTCTAAAAGTGATCATGGTTTGTTTTTCTCCTTTAGAGTTTTTATTTCCCTTCCAAACCCAATCCTTGTCAAAATATCATTGCTAAGCAGTGATGTAAACAGGTAATGTGAATATTCGACAATAAAATGACACAAAAAGTTCACAATGGAACAAAAACGGAATATTTTGTATAAAGAATTTGATATTTTATGACATGAAAGTATAAAGTTTTTTAGGTTCTTGAATCATTTCGAAAGTAATGTTAGTATCAAGGGGAATTCAAAAGAAAGAACACAGTAATGTGTAGGGTGGACCAATGAGGAAGTAATTCGATTTAAGTTTAATGACATCAGGACCTTAAAAGGGTCGGTTTGTGTACGCTTAAATTGGATTACGGATTTTGTTATGGTCTTGCCGATAAGGTTAGATTTATTGAGTCTGTTTTTGCGTACGCGAAAACAGACTTTTTTGTAAGGCCCTTTAACCAAGGAGGCCATATGGCACAAATAAACGTACAGAATCTGTCTTTCTCATATGAGAGCAGTTATCACAATATTTTCGAGAATGTATCTTTTTCGATAGATACGGATTGGAAGCTCGGATTTATTGGTCGTAACGGGAAGGGTAAGTCTACTTTTTTGAATCTTCTTCTCGGAAAATATGAGTACAGCGGTACGATCAAAACAGATATGCGTTTTGACTATTTTCCTTATGTTATCTCTGATACGGAAAAGACTGCGGATGAGCTTTCTGAAGTATGGAAGCCGGGTGTTGAGAACTGGCGAATACTTTGCGAATTGAATCTCATGGATGTTGATCCGGAACTACTATATCGTCCGATAAGAACCTTGAGTTTCGGTGAGAGGACCAAGGTCATGCTGGCCTTTCTTTTCTCCGGTGAGAATGATTTCCTGCTTATCGATGAGCCGACTAATCATCTTGATAAGGAAGCAAGAGAGATCATCAAGAAATATCTTGCTTCGAAGAAGGGTTTTATTCTCGTATCACACGACCGTGATCTTCTTGATGCTTGTATCGATCATGTGCTTGTTTTAAACAGATCAACAATTGAAGTACAGTCTGGTAATTTCAGTTCCTGGTGGGAGAATAAGGAGAAGGCTGATTCCTTTGCCAGAGCTGAAAATGAGAAGCACACAAGAGAAATCGGAAGGCTCAAGTCAGCTATGGACAGGGCTTCTTCATGGGCTGCAAAAAGTGAGAGCACCAAGATCGGATATGATCCTATAAAGGAGCATGACAGAACAAAGAATGCCAGGACGTACATAAGCAGCAAGACCAAAAAGATGGAAGCGAGAGCAAAGTCTTTCGAGCAGAGGATGGAGAAGAATATCGAAGAAAAAGAAGGACTTCTCAAGGACGTGGAGCAGATAAGAGATCTTAGGCTCACGGGGCTTACGCATTATAAGGACAGGCTTATAGAGTGCAGGGATCTTTCTTTACAATATTCCGATTCGGATACTCCTGCTTTTGAAGGTCTGTCATTGGAGATCAATCAAGGTGACAGACTGTTCCTTTCTGGTAAAAACGGATGCGGCAAATCAAGCTTTATCAAGGCAATACTGGATGGCGGTGTAAGCGACAGATATAAGATCTCGGGAGACTTTCTTATCGCACCGAATCTGGTCATTTCCTATATCAATCAGGATACGTCAATGCTTAAGGGTGATCTGAGGATGCATGCTTTCGAAAACAAACTGGATTACTCACAGTTTTTGGCTGTGTTGAGACACTTGGATTTTGAGCAAGTGCAGTTCGAGAAAAAGATGGAAGAGTTTTCGGAAGGACAAAAGAAAAAGGTGCTTATAGCAACGAGTATCATGACTCCCGCACACCTTTATATCTGGGATGAGCCACTTAATTATGTTGACGTTTTCTCAAGGATGCAGCTGGAGAAATTGATCGAGAATTATAAGCCGACCATGCTCATAGTCGAACATGATACAAAGTTCGCTGAGAAACTTGCTACCAAGACTTGCGAAATGCTATGATTAAGGTAAGAAAACAAAATATCGGAGGTGGGATCTATGTCAAAGATTATCGTACAGTTTTTGAATGAGAAAGTTGAAGATTACAACAAGATCGTAGGAAGCCTTCTGGCTGAGAGCGAAGCTGAATTAGTCAAGATCGTTCCGGTTGGTAAAGATGCTACAGTTATCTGCCTCGAGAAGTATTATGCGAGGAACGGAAGTTATGCTTCTCTTACCGTGATCCTCGAAAACGTTGAAGGCGGAAACCTCGCAACCGTGATCGGATACGGTGGCGGTGAGGGCATCTTCAATGACAGCCTCGGAGCTAATTCCAAGTTCGCCGATAAGGCAGCTGAGATCTTAAACAGCTACGGCTATGAATTAAGAGAAGAATCTAAGCAGTAATCTCATCCCCCTCGTGAATTTTTTTATACCGTGAAACATTTCTGAATGAATGTTGATTTTATAGGTAAGAAGGATCTCGAGGGGGATTATTATGCCTTTTGGGATTGAAGAAAGAGGATAATACTGTATTATATCGATATGGTTATGCCCAATTACATTTTGAGGTGGATTAAGGATAATGAAGAACAGCAGATTATTGAAGATCTTAGCGGCATCAGTTGCTATTATGACTCTCTTGAGCGGATGCTCTTATATCGATTCATTCATGAAGAAAGATGAGACTGAGGAAACCGAAGAGGAAGAGACAGAATCTGAAGAAGAGACAACGACTACTGAAGTTACGGAATCAGAGACAACAGAGACGGAGGAGACCGCAGAGACTACTGCTGAACCTACTCCGACTGAGACTGAGCCGACAGATGTTAAGACTTTGGGATTTGATAAAGAGATACTTTTGGATAATGCAAAGTATTATAAGTATCAGAAAGGCGATGATTTCAAGGAGTGTTATACGGATCTTTGGGATGCAGATGAGAAGAAGTCATATTATTGTGAAGATCTTACAGGTGAGGATTACAAGAAGCAGTTTGAGTCCGATATCCCAATGTATAATTTCAATCCTTTCCAATCCATCAATCGTGATATTGAAGATCAGATCGAACGTTACACGGTTGCCTCGACAAATAGTCCGAGATGGAGTTCTATATATCTTATCGATTTTGATACAGTAATTAACGCGACTGCTTTTTATGATGAAGTGACTGAAGATCTTGAGTCTTCTGTGTACAATGCTACAATGCGGGATAAGTATGTGAAGGACTCTGATAAGGTAGATGATGTATCGTATTTCTTCATGCATATAGAATCAACTTCATCAACTGAAACGGAAAAATACTATCACTGTTTCTATTTCTATAAGAAAGCCGATACAGTTATAGCAGCTTTGGCATATACGGAGTCTTGCCCTGATTACCAGGAATATGTGAAAAACATGCTTAACGGTTATGGCCTTGTGATGCCTGATCTGAATGAAATATCTGCAGTTGAGCTTCCTGAATATCTGGTCAAATATGATTTCCCTGAGATTCCGAGCATGGAGATCCAGGAAACTCTTAAGGACAGTTATGAGTCTTACGTCTATGACTATATAGCAGAGAAAGTTGGATTGTCCGCAACGTTTAGCGAGACCATTCCTATGGCTAAGACCGGTATGCCTGAAGAGGATTCATTGCCAAACATCAGCGGCGTAACAAGTTATATGATCAAAGACCTCGATTCAGACGGAACTGAAGATATGCTCGTCTTCGGATTTGTTCAGGTCAAAGCTGATAATATCGATTATGCAACCTACAAGTATCTGCCGTTCATCATGCTTTGCCAGACTGATTATGATTCGATCAAGGTTATGGATTCGATGGTATATGAGCCAGCTGATCCGCCTAGATATGGTTACTACAGCACGGCACTCGAATCCACTCCGACTTTTATATATAGGTTCTCCGGTTTTTATACCAAGGACAATACAGTCCTTCTGACTTTCAACAAGAGCGGACTAGTAGGTGACATAGGCTATTGTAACGCCCTCGAACTTACTGTTGAAAATGGAAAGTTCAAGCTTCTGAATATGCTTTACCAGTATAATGGCGGTTCAGATGATTTTAAGTATACAATGTTCGATCTTCAGACAGGCGAAGAGACAAAGATCGACGGTATTATGTACCCGCAGACTGTTACAGTTCTTCAGTGGCAGGATCTTACTTCGTATGAGCAAGAATTCTTCGTCAATATCGAGGGAACTCATGACCTGAAGAATACAGAATATAATATCTTCTATAACATAGACTGATTTTGAGGTGCGTTAATGGACCTTCCGATCGAACTTAAGAATGCAGTTGAAAGCCTTGTCGAGAACAAGAGCATGAGCGAGCTCAAGGCCGCTTCCAAGATCATTACGGATAAGTATAAGAATGAATCCGGTAGGGGCAAGAAACTCGTTACCGATAAACTCGATGCGGAAGTTTATTCTGTTTACCGTATGCCTGCAACTTTCGGTGCCTGTTCAGATGCATTAAGTTACGTGTCGGAATTTTATAGTGAGTCCATCGATTCAGTTACTGATGTGGGGGCGGGAAGCGGTGCTGCATCCTGGGCTTCGGATATTGTTTTCGATCCGGAAAAAATAACATGTCTAGAGCGCGAGAAAGCCATGCGAGATCTCGGAAGTAAGCTCATGGAATGTGATCCTTCCGTCTCATCCAAAACGACATGGACTTCTTTTGACATTACCAAGGACGAGATCGCTGAATCATCAGATCTTGTCATCGCATCCTACATGTTTAACGAGCTTGATCCGGACAACATCAGGTCTTCGATCGCCAAGCTCTGGGATAAGACAGATAAGCTCCTGGTCATCATTGAGCCTGGAACTCCGAAGGGATTTTCTGTCATCAGCACCATCAGATCTTTTCTTCTCGAAAACGATGGCCATCTGATAGCTCCGTGCACTCACGACAAGCCGTGCAGGCTCGCATCCGATGACTGGTGTCACTTCACATGCAGAGTCCAGCGAAGCAAACTTCATAAGCTTCTCAAGGATGCCGACGTTCCTTATGAAGACGAGAAATACTCATACATCGCTTTCTCGAAAACGCCTTGCGACCGCGCAAAGATGCGTGTTTTAAGACACCCTTATATCACAAAGGGTCAGGTTGACGTTACTCTTTGTACCGAGTCTGAAAATACAAAAGTTACTTTTCGAAAAAGGGACGGTGACCTTTACAAAAAAGCTAAAAAAGCTAAGCAGGGAGACAGTTTATGAGTCTTCGAATGCCTTGTCTATGCAATGAATTTCCATCTCCCATTGCTTAAGAAAGAACGGCGCATTTTTCGATGACAACGAATCAGGATTATGGATCCTGTAAGTATAAACAACAGGATCAGCAAAGCAGACTTTCTTTACGTGAGTAAAATACTCATAGTTGAAGTGCATGTCTTCTGCATAATTGTATTTTTCTAAGAATCTGATCTTATATTTCTGGATTATCTCTTTTTTATACAGTCTTCCTGTTGCTCCGCGCATGCTTCTCCTGTAAGGACGAAGATCTTTTTTGAGTTCTTCCTTTGTTCCGCGGAACGGCTCCCAACTGTCAGTTCTGGAGAATTCCTTTATCTGATTCCAGCGGATCTTCCTGCCGACGCATACATCGGCATCTCCGATCTCATTAAGAAGTGTCTCGATCATGTTAGGCATAACGAGATCATCAGCGTCAACAAAGCAGATATACGTGCCCTGAGCCTGTTCTATGCCGATGTTTCTGGTATCGGATGCACCTGTGTTTTTCTTGGTGATGAGTTTTATCCTGGAATCCTGTTTGGCGTAATGCTTAAGGATCTGCTGACTTTTATCTGTAGAACCGTCATCGATAACGATTACTTCGAAATCGCATCCTTCATTTTTCAAAACTCCGGTTAAACATTCATCAAGATATTCTTCAGCGTTATATACAGGAATGATGATCGATACCTTAAGCATACTAATACTCCGATTTTTACTTTCACTATTATAACGCAACTCTTTGTTTAATGTCATAAAATGATATACTATTAGGCAGAAATTATTTTTCGAGAAAGGGATAGAATATCATGGGTTTGTTCGGCAGACTTTTCAATCGTAAGAAGAAGCCTCCTATGTTGGAGAGATTAGTCTTCGCGGCAGCAGGCGGAGCAGCGAACGCTTTTTTTAACAGTGACATGATGAAGAATGCTGCTTCCACTCCTTCACCGGTAGCTCAGGTTAAGCCGCTAAATAAGATAAGCGAATATGACAAGCAGAAGGCAGAGGCAGAAGCTAAGCGTCTCGAAGAAGAGCGTGCACGTAAGGTTAATGCAGTTATTGCAGAACTTGCTCTTTGCTATTACATCGCCGGAATCGACGGCACTGTTACTCAGGACGAATATAACGAACTTCATAAGATCAGGGATACGTTCAACAGTATGAAGGACGTAAAACAAGAAGAGCGTCTTCTTATGGGTAAGGTTTGTAATCCGAATATTTCTTTCGTTGAACTTTGCACATATTTCGACAAACTCGAATCTTCATCTTTGATCTCATATGCTCTCGAGATCGAGAAGGTTGCCGAGACAGGCGACGGTATCACTGCACGTGAGGCAGATGCAATTCAGATGTATAAAGATTATGTCACGAATAGAACGGGATACGTTTTCGCGAAGACAGTACAGAAAGAAGCAAAGGAGATCGAACTTGTCTGTCCGAAGTGCGGCGGCGAGCTCGAACTCGATACGAGACTTCTCGGTGCTACATGCCGATTCTGCGGTTACTCCAAGATCCTTGATGCCAACAGGATCGATGAGGCTCTGACAAGACAGATGGCAACAGAGAGGATCAAGGCATTGATCGAAGAAGAAAAAGCAAAGGGGAGCATTTGATGAGAGTTGATATCTGGGATGAAGGCGAATACGGTTACAGGGCTTCATATGGCTTTAGACCGAATATAAGGACGTATGTTCATGAAGACGAGGAGAAGAGAGACTGTATGCTCGTTATACCGGGCGGCGGTTATTGTGTAGTAACTCCTCATGAAGGTGAACTTGTCGCTAAGAAATTCTATGATCTCGGATATAACACTTTTGTTTTGACATACACAACGGATATTACAATGTCCGTTCCGCTTAAGAAGCAGCCGATGATGGATGCTGCAAGAGCCGTAAGAGTTATAAAAGATAAGTTTGCGAATGACTGCAAACTTATCGTTGCAGGTTTTTCCGCAGGAGGTCATGTAGTCGGATCACTGATCACGCATTTTGCTGAGATCGAAGACAAGAAGTATCCTGATATCTCATGCAGACCTGATGCTGCGATCTTCGGTTATCCTGTGATCACGACAGGTAAATTTACTCACCATTGGTCAGTAGTCGCGCTTCTTGGTAACGATGCATCCGATGAAGAATTGGAGTACTTCTCCGTTGAGAAGAATGTATCTTCCGATACTCCTCCGTGCTTTATCTGGCAGACAGCAACTGATGATCTGGTTCCTGTCGAGAACAGTTATCTTTTGGCAAAAGCCCTTAAAACTAACGGCGTTAAGTTTGCTCAGTATATTTTCCCTGAAGGCCATCACGGATTGTCACTTCCTAATAGTGATTTCTTCACCGGAAAGGCAGGCGGTGACTTTACGATGGAGCAGGTCAACCTGGCGATCGAGAATGTCCGTAAGGGAACGACTGTCGATGTATCTGAGGAGAGAAGACAAGAACTCATCGCACAGTTCGATGCTCCGCCTATGAGTTTTGAGGGAATGGAGATCCCCAAGTTTGATGATATCCTGATGTGGCCGGATCTGGCTGTGGATTTTCTCTCGAAAGAATTAAAGTAAATGAGTTCCGTTGATGACGATTAGCTAAAATCTGTCACAACGGACCTTTTTGTTATAAAATATTCGTGCTATTCATTTTTATAGGGGGAACAAGAAATGAGTTTAATGGAAAGACCGATCGTCAATACTTTGCCTGACGGCAGTAAGTATTTTGAACATACATTTGAGAACTTCTATCTCAAAGCATATGTTCCGAAAAACGATATTGACGGTCAGATCATCAACTACGGATTCAGAGCTCCGTTGCTTCTCGTTTTCGAGGAAGAAAAAAAGACTATTGATGAGGCTGTTGCTTTTGCGAAGGAGACAGGCCTTGAAGAGCTCGCTGTTAACTATGATTCATCAGTTCTTTTCATATATCCGACATGTGAGGGCGGATGGGAAAAGGCTGACGAGAGTGTTTATGTTGACCTCATCGCTGAAGTAAAGAATCATCCTGAGTACGAGGACGGAATCGTATCATTCTTCAACTTCTTTACTAAGAAGTTCGAAGGCTTTTTCATAAGAGGTGCGAAGTTCAGAGCAGATATCTACAGTTACGGAAAATCTGCTGACTATGTTGCTACAAAGCTTCTTAAAAAGATCGATGGCGAGTTCTTATGGGGACCTGGCGAGATCACACCTGCTATGTGCTCCATGGAGAACTTAAGCGTGGTTCCGAATGTTGAGCGTAAGGATATCGCTATCTTGAGCGTAGGAAATTCTGAAGAGATCAATAAGGCTTTCGATGGATGCGAGCATCTTCTCATCAAGGATAAGGCTGACTATAAGGCTGACTTTATGTCATTCGTAAGACGTTTCAAGATGTGGTGCGGTAAGATCGAATATGAGCCGATCTTCGAAGAGATCAATATGACAGAAGAGCCGGGCATCACTGTTGTTAAGACATCACCTGATAATTTCCTTAAGTACAAGGGAACAACAGAGCATAAGGTCGGTTACTTCGCTTATTACAACAACTGCATCATGGACAAGGGACCTGTTCCGCTCGTTCTCGGATTCCACGGTGGCGGAGACTGCTCCATGTATCTGACATTCGTTGCCGGCTGGTGGGAAGTATGTCACGATCATGATTTCCTCTTTGTATCAGTTGAGAACCATCTCGATGTTCCTGCTGCTGAGATCATGCAGCTTTTGGATCATCTCAAGACCAGATATAACATTGATGAGAAGAGGATATATGCTTCAGGCTTCTCTATGGGCAGCGGAAAGACTTGGAACCTCTATCAGGAATATCCTGAGACCTTTGCAGGATTTGCTCCATGCAGTGCTCTTTTCCCGATGAAGGAGAACTGGTTCGGACTCTCACTCGGAGACCCGGGTCTTAATATGGATAAGGCTGTTCCGATCTTCTATTCAGGCGGAGAGGAATCACCGCTTCCTGAACTTCCTAATCAGGGCGAGGGATGTCTTGACAGACTTAAGTATGCTGCAGAAGTTAATAAGCTTAAGGAGAGATTCACTTCAGTTGATTTTGCCGATAAGGATAACTGGAAAGACAAGTTCTATGGAATCGCAGGTGACAAGGTAGAAAAATACTACGATGAGACCAGAGACAGTTATCTTACGGTTAACTACTACGAGAGTGAAGACGGTGTGATAAGGACTGCTTTCGGAAGCGTCAGCGGTCAACAGCATGAGTGCAGACATCACTCAGTTGAGACAGCTTGGAACTTCCTGTCGCAGTTCAGTAAAGAATAACATCAAGAATACTAAAAAAGACCTGTCGACTAACATCTGTCGGCAGGTCTTTTGTTAACTATGTTGTCAGTATTCCTTAAACGTTATACCAATCATTCAGAGGGATTCCATATACATATGTTCTTCTCTGACACTCTTTTGAAACAGATATAACCTTCTGACAATCAGTGCAGACCTTATATACGTAGCGTGATCTCTCATAAGTTGTATACCATGCGAAGTTATTACAGTAAGAACTAACTTTATACTTGTCGCTCCACTCTCCGTAAATATACGTACAGTGTGTTCCGCATATTGAGTAGTCATTATGTCCGTTGGAATAACTTTGATTGACGACAGGCAGATTTGCTCCCGGCTTTGTTGCTCCGACTGTCTTAAAACCTGTGGTCGTTGCAAAAAGCGCAACTGAAACCAGCACCATTGAAAGTGCTTTGATAAGTTTTCTCTTCATTTCTTTCTTCCTTTCTTTTTTTGAGGACTTCCTTAGATCCTCTTAATTGGGTTTGTAATCTGATTATGCCAAATTAATCTGATATTGTGAAACAATTTTTTAGGCAAAATATTGTCAATAAACAGTCAATGTTTAGTATCAAGATAATTTTCGAAAAAAAGAAGGGTGTCTCAAGCTTTTTCTTGCTTTAGAGACACCCTCTTAGTTTTTGCCCTGAATCAATAGATATTACTGATTCTTATAATAAACTTCGATAAGACCTTTAAGGATCATATCTTCATCGATGATTATCTTATGCTTGCACAAAGGAGCGACGATCGAAGCGTATCTTCCCGTAGCAGTTAAGACGCACTTCTCACCGTATTCTTCTTCGATCCTGTCGATCATGCCGTCGATCAACGCGGCATTCTGAAAGATAAGACCGCTCTTCATGCTGTCTATTGTGTTTGTACCGATAACCTTTTTCGGTGTCTCGAAAGCAATGTTAGGAAGCTGTGAAGTCTTGCTGCTAAGCGCTTCCGCTTCGATACCCATTCCTGCACCGATCGATGTTCCGATAAAGTTCTTGTCCTTGTCGATAAGTGAGAATGCTGTAGCTGTTCCCATATAGATATTGATCTGAGGAACACCGTATTCTTTTATTCCTGCAACTGCAGAAACGACCAGATCGCTTCCTAGTTGTGCGGGATTATCGATCTTTATCTTAAGACCTGATTTGACACCCGGTCCGACAATTATCGGTTCGATGGAAGTTAATCTTGTAACAGCTTTCTTTATCGTTCCCGTTAACTGGGGAACAACAGACGAGATGATGGCACCTTCGATCTTTTCAATGCTTTGATCATTGAAATCCAAAGCTGATTTGAGAAGAGATGCATATTCGAGATCAGAGTAGGATTTTACCGTGGATAAAAGTTCGGTAAATAACAGTTCGCGTTCCTTAAAACAACCCAAAACGATGTGAGTGTTTCCGATATCGATTGCAAGTACCATGAAAGTAACCTCCGATTATTCTTCTATGAGTTTAGCTTTGAAAAGAGCAGTTCCGATCGCACCTGTAAGGATGAAAGCAGCGATAGCTTCAAATATCGCATTGATTCCTACGAAGGTAGCGAAAAATACGATAACGTTAAGTGATGTATCAATTTCCGCAACTTCGCCTACTGTTGCTTTTCCGAAAAGACCGATAAGAGCTCCGACGAAAAGTACAGTGTTGAAAAGAGCTGCTGAGAGACCTGTTATTGAAGATCTGACAGGAGCATTCTTCGTGAATTTCGAGATGCACTTGAACACTAATCCAGCCAGGAAACCGGCAAGTGCTCTGCAGACTACGCACATGATGAAAGTGAATACAACGTTCTTTTCAGCAAGGAAAGTTCCGAACGGATCTAATCCGAAACACTGTGCGAAGCTTGTGATACCGAATACCGTTCCGAGTATTGCACCTGCAACAGGGCCTTTGGCAAGAGCACCCAATGCAACCGGTATCATGAGAAATGAGATTGAAACTACGCCAACCTTAAGATAACCGATAGGCGTAAATGCCATAAGGACTATAAGTCCCGTGAGAATGCCTAAGACCGCGATGGTCTTGGTCTTTTGATTTTGTTTTGCCATTGCAAAACCTCCTTAGTTATTATTCCTCATCCGAGGATATAGTTACTTCGTAAACACCGCTCCTTAAAGGCCTTCGTCAGATTCATATAAGATACCTGCGTATTAAGTACCTTTTCGAAAAGGATAAACGTTTACAGAGCGATTATACATTATTAATACAATTAATGTATAATGAAAAAAATGTTTTAGGGGTAAAGCATTATGAATAAAGAGCGTCTGGTCGGAATAATAATGTCGGTCTTTGTTTCAACCGCTATGGGTGCTGTTTCAGCTGCCCTGGTTATTCACACGAATCCGGATGCTACAAAAGCGCATTCCGTGGGAATGATATACGCATCAAATATTCTTTTGTCTGTCGTTCTCGGAATGATCATCGCGATCTTTCTTCCTCTTGGAAAACTTGGCGCATCTCTTGCACGTAAGGCGAAAGCAACGCCTCCGAGTTTCAAGTTTATCCTTTTGAATGCCATTCCGAATTCTATCGGTAATACACTTATTATCAGTATGGTCTTAAGTTTTGTCGGCGTACTTACCGCGAGACTTAAACTTCCTGAAGAAACGTTAAGTAAGCTTCCTCCGTTTGTCATCATGTGGCTCGGTAATTGGGCTAAACTCATTTTGCCGACACTTGTCATAAGCTATGTTCTCTCGATCATTCTGGCACCGATCATAGCCAGACTTGTCGGGTTTAACGGTCCCCAGAAGGGACAAGGTCCTAAGAAGTGATCTGATGTTTACTTGCAACTGAGAAAAAAGATAACTAGAATATATTTGGATTTTTTAAGAAATCGGAGAGATATATGTTACTTCAGAGTGATAAATTTGAATCTGAATATGCCAAAGTAGAATATTTTCCTTCGTATAACGTTGTCTATCAGGCATGGAGAAATGAAGTTCACGGAGAAGAGTATAAGAAAGCCTTCGAGTATTCGCAAAGACTGCTGACCTTCAACAAGGGCAGCTCCTTTATCCTGGACCTCACAAACAGCTTTATTGACTCAGCCGAAGATCTTGAGTGGGCATTTGATGTTTTGCTTCCTGAACTTAATGCGGCAGGTTGCAGCAAGTTGATCTTTATCGTCAGCCCATATAGTGACGGGGAGAATAATAACGAACTTTGGATGAGAAAAGCAGAAAAATACTTCAGAACATTCGTGACCGATTCATTTGATGTTGCTATCGGTGCATTAAATCAACTCTGATCTTTTTTCTTGTTCTTTTTGAGGTTCATTACGACTACTACTGCGGCTATACCTGCTACAAGAGAGCAGAATCCCGCTATTCCGATGATAACAGGAATTACGAAGTCATTCGATGAGGATGACTTCTTTTTATCGCTCTTTATCTTTTCTGTTATCTCGGTTTCTTTTGTCTCAGCTATTTCTTCGTTTTCAATGACAGTCGGCTCCGGTGCCTCCTCGAAATCAGCATATACGCATACATCCTTTGTGACTGTGAAGGAGTAGTACGGATCACTTGAAAGAAGAGTGCCATTCTCGTCATACCAACCGTTGAAGATCCATTTTTCTTCGTCATATTCGCAATTAACGACTGAGAGGAAATTCTTCTTCATAACGGATTCACCGTTAATTGTCGGAAGATCTCCCTTAAGCTCACTTTTAAACTCGACATTTGTCTCGTAATACGGATCGCTGTCATCATACCTGATCCATGCGAGAACTACATCAGGGAAATGGGCACTTGCGATATATGCCACATTTCCGAAAAGTGTTGCCATCATTTCGCATTTTGCGAAAGCAAGACCGATCATGGATGAAGCTCCGGAATCAGTTCTGAAGGCTTTACCTATAAGGCGAAGAAGAGGCAGAAGTTTAGTCTCGTCCAACTGGAAAGAAGAACTGGAATCGATCACTATCGATGATTTAATGGAAGCTATTGTATCCGGATACATCTGGTCTTCTTCAAAACACTCGGCAAGGAAAGTTGACATCGTATCAGCTCCCAGTATAGTGCTGAATGCACCCATTGCGGAACTTTCAGCATCGATCGCGCCGCTATATGTCAATTCGAAGAAATACATGAATGCTTCCTGATAATAGTCTACGTATGTTTCTCTGTCAGAAATTGCAGGAATTGGCTCAAGACCGTGTTTCTCTCTGGAAGTGTTAACGCTGTCAGAGAGAGAATCATTACTCATGAAATCATAGAAATTCGAGTAGAACTTGATGACGTTATATTGTTGATCAGCTTCTCCTCCGAATATTCCGCCCTGACCCAAGGCAGACTGCAGGTCGAGGTTTCTGACTGTGAAATCCTCATAATACAGAGGTTCTGTTGAATTAATATTAGGATTCTTAAGCGACATGACCTTTGCAGGATCACCAAGATATACGATCTTACCGTACTTTTTAAAACCCCACTTTGAAGGTGCGGTCCTGTTAACTACGTCCATGCAGTTTACGAGATTAAAGATGCATGTACATTCCCATTCATCAACAACTCCGCTCGGAGCATTGAAAGTGTAGACGTACAAGTCATTCTGGCTCTTAACGAGTTTTTCTTCAACTATGGATCTGGCGGACATGTAGGAGATTGCACCTGCACGGCTGTAACCCTGAATCCATATCTTGACGTTCTCTTTATCTATGGAGTGGTTATTAATGTAATTCTTTATAAATTCGAAGGCGCGTTTGGAATTGTTGTCGAATCCCTGATGGTTTCCAGTCTTACCGACATTGAAGTTATCGGCCCATTCAATACCGTAATTAATGCCTCTGACACCCATTACCACGAGGTCTTTCTCGGTTCCGTTAATGTTGATCTTTTTGCTTGCGACCATAACGCCGATCTTGTCGGAATCAGTAGTATTATCATATCCGTCATTGAATTCTATGTTGGAAAAACCGAGTTCTCCGTAGAAACTTTTAGCTGTCTCTCTGCTTTCCGTAGCAACGGATGCGATAAGAGAAATATCTGCGAGAGGAGTTGAATAACTGCTTGAATCCTGTGCAAAAAGGGAATCGCTGTAATAATACTCGACACATGTTCCTGATGCTTCGAAAACGCCTGTTATAGCCGCGTTTACATCTTGTCCTCTCTGTAAGGACAGTAAAGCGGTGAAAGCGATTATGAAAGACAATATACAAGCAAATACTTTTTTCATAGTCTGATTTTATCATGAATGACGGGACAGACGTTAGTGCTTTATGTGATAAAATCACGTCTGAGGTGTAAATTTATGAAAAAAAAGATCATTTCAATAGTTCTTGTTTCTTCTTTCCTGTTTTCGGCATGCGTGAAAACATCAAAGGATAAGGCAGAAGAGACTTCTTCTAGTGATATTACGGATAATTCTTCAAATATAGTTTCGGAAACTGAAAACAGTGATAACGGCACACTTCCTGATCTTGTTCCGGCAGGAAAAGGATATACGGGTACAAAGGGCAGCAGCGAATATAACTACGGTGAGGCTCTCCAGAAATCCCTGCTGTTTTATGAGCTTCAAAGAAGCGGTGACCTTCCTGATGATATGAGATGCAACTGGCGTGGCGATTCCGGAATGGATGACGGTAAGGACAACGGAGTCGATCTTACAGGCGGTCTTTATGATGCGGGCGATCACGTCAAGTTTAATCTGCCGATGGCGTATACAGCGTCCATGCTCGGATGGTCAGTCTACGAGGATAAGGATGCTTATGTTGAGAGCGGGGAACTTAAATATGCTCTCGGCGATATCAAATGGATAACTGATTATCTCATCAAGTGCCATACTGAAGATGAAGTTTTCTATTATCAGGTAGGCGACGGCGGAGCAGATCACTCATGGTGGGGACCATGCGAAGTAATGAGCATGAACAGGCCGTCGTATAAGGTTACTGTTGATTCTCCGGGTTCTGCAGTAACAGGTGAAGCAGCTGCCGCATTGGCTATTGCTTCGGTTATTTTCGAGAGTGAAGATAAAGAATACTCAGATCTTTGCCTTAGTCATGCCAAGAGCCTTTATGCTTTTTCCGCTAAGACATTAAGCGACAGCGGATATACTGCTGCAGCAGGTTTCTATGATTCCTGGAGCGGGTTTTACGATGAGCTTTCATGGGCGGGAATCTGGCTTTATATCGCAACAGGCGAGGGTTCGTATCTTGAGTCTTCCAAAGAGTATTTTGATAAGGCAGGACATGACTTTAACTGGTCTTTGTGCTGGGATGACGTGCATATTGCGGATGCGGTAATGCTCGCCAGGATCACAGGAGAAGAAAAATATAAGATCGAGACAGAGTATCATCTGGATTTCTGGTCATGCGGTACTTCTGACGGACAAAGGATCACTTATACACCGAAGGGCCTTGCGTGGCTTGATTCCTGGGGTTCGCTCAGATATGCGACTACTACTGCTTTTGTGGCAGCTTTGTATAGCAGATATGACTGCTGTTCTGCTGATAAGAAGGATATCTACTGGAACTTTGCAGTATCTCAGGCTGATTATGCTCTCGGTTCTACGGGATTTTCATATCAGATCGGATACGGCAATGCCTATCCGTTACACCCTCATCACAGGACTTCTCAGGGTTCTTACTGTGACAATATGAACGAACCTTCTATCTCAAGGCATACTCTATATGGTGCTTTGGTCGGAGGCCCTGATGCCAACGATAACTACTACGATACAGTATCAGACTATTGCGCGAACGAAGTTGCATGTGACTATAATGCAGGATTTACGGGACTTCTGGCTGCTATGTATTCCGAATACAAGGGCGAGACATTGGTGGACTTCGGTGCTTTCGAAGAGGTTCAGGATGAGTACTCGTGTGATACGGGCATTAACGTCGACGGTTCCGATTTTACAGAGATCAAAGCGATTATCTATAACGAGACTGCTTGGCCTGCAAGAAAGTCCACGGATCTTGAATTTCGTTATTATATCGACCTCAGCGAGGTCTATAGTGCAGGCGGAGATGCTTCAGGCGTCCAGGTTTCCGCTAACTACATGAAGTGCGGAAGAGCAGACGGCCTTAAGGTCTATGATGAGGCAAAGCACATCTATTATCTGTCTGTTGTTTTCGATGACGGAGAGCTTTATCCGGGCGGACAGGATCATTATAAATCCGAGATACAGGTCAGGATGACAAGTCCTAACGGTTCTTGGGACAAGAGTAATGACTGGTCCTACAATAACGGCGGCGCACTTTATGAAGGCGGTAAGCTCGTATTCGGTACGGAACCGGGCGAGGGAGGAACGTCCGTTACCACGGCTCCTCAGCCGACTGATAACACATCACAGACTGATCCTGCTACCGTGGCTCCGACAGCTGCTCCTTCGCAGAATGTATCTGCTGACGGACTCTCACTTACCATGACATATACGGATAACAGCAGCAATCAGATCGCAGGAAACCTCGAGATCACCAATAACGGCGACGGTAATATTGACCTGTCGGGAATCGAAGTCTGTTATTACCTGACAAATGACGACGGGCAGGCCCTGACCTTTGACTGTTATCATGCTTCCGTTACATCTGCATCAGGTCAATATACTGAGATGACCTCGAAAATAAGCGGTACAACGGGCTCTTCGAGCGGAACTGACTGTGATACGGTGCTTACGGTAAAGGTTAGTGACGGAAGCCTTGCAAAGGGTGATAAGCTTACTATTAACTTCAGTCTTCACAGGGATGACTGGCAGAATATGAACCTGAATAATGACTATTCCCGCAAATCGACGGAGAATATCGTCGTTAAGATAAGCGGTAAAGTTGCTTTGGGTACTGAACCATAAGTTTTTTTGAACTTTTTGAAAAGAAACACTGAACCATTTGCATTGAGAAATATTTAATTTATAATATAGATACCTGGGATGGGTGGGCTCTTTGTTGAACCTTCACGACATTAAATGGAATCCGGGTCAGTCAATGTAGGTCAAGCCGGTATAACCGGACGATTGAAACTGGTTGCAGGATACCGCCCTGGCTATAGCTAGGTGTCAAAAAGGGTTCGTTCATTCTAGGCTTTTTTTGTTTGAAAATTTGGGAGTATGTATGGAACTGGCAAGTAGTGAAAACATAATAGAGCGACTTGATCCGGCCACAAAGAGTGTGGTCGGTGTTATTATGTCGCATTCCCTGTTGATATCCCGTAAGTTAACTCATTCAAGATCTACCGAAAACGAGCTCTGTCCCAAGGGGACGAAGATTATATTTTGATGGAAAGATTTTTAAATGATTAACGAATCGGAGAATTTATGATGAAACTTTTTAATACGCTTACAAGAACCAAAGAAGAATTTAAGCCAATGACGGAAGGCCAGGTAAAGATGTATGCCTGCGGACCTACGGTCTATAACTATTTCCATCTCGGAAACGCCAGACCTTTCGTTACTTATGACACGCTCAGAAGATATCTCGAGTACAGAGGTTACAAGGTAACATTCTGCCAGAACTTTACAGATATCGATGACAAGATGATCAAGCGCGCCAATGAAGAGGGCGTAACGGTCAAGGATATCGCTGAGCGTTATATCAAAGAGTATTACGTTGATGCTGACGGTCTTAACTGCAAAAGACCGACTATCCAGCCACGTGCTACTGAGTCCATGGATGCGATCATCGCTCTCGTTCAGACTTTGATGGATAAGGGCTACGCCTATATCATCGAAGGCGACGGCGTTTACTATGACGTAACCAAGTTTGAAGACTACGGTAAGCTCTCTCACTACAAGCTCGAAGATCTCGTAGCTGGAGGCGGCGAGCGTAAGGCTTCCTACGAAGGTAAGAAGAATCCGGGTGATTTCGCTATCTGGAAGTTCAAGAAGGAAGGCGAACCATTCTGGCCATCACCATGGGGTGAAGGAAGACCTGGATGGCACATTGAGTGCTCCGCTATGATCAAGAAGTATCTCGGCGATACTATAGATATCCACGGCGGCGGACAGGACCTTATCTTCCCGCACCACGAGAATGAGATCGCTCAGAGTGAAGCAGCTAACGGATGCACATTCGTTAACTACTGGGTACATAATGCATTTGTTAATGTAGACGGCGAGAAGATGAGTAAGTCCCTCGGTAATTTCTTTACCATCAGGGATATCGTAGCTCAGTTCCCGTATGAGGTCGTACGATTCTTTATCCTTTCAGGTCACTACAGAATGCCGATCAATTTCTCGGATGAACTTCTCAGATCTGCACAAAACGGTCTTGCAAGGATCACGACCAGCATAAAGAACCTGAAATTCGTTATCGGCAAGAACAGCGGTGACGGTTCAGGAGATGAGGCTTTGCTCGAAGCTGTTAAGAAGGCTGGAGACGAGTTCATCGAGAGAATGGATGATGATCTAAATACTGCAGATGCAATAACGGCAATCTTCAATCTCGTTAAAGAGGCAAATACAGCCGTAGGTGCAGGTAACTGCTCTGACGCTGCTCTTAAGGCAGCTCTTGATAAGCTCCTTGAACTTACTGATGTTCTCGGAATCGTAACTGAGGAGAAGAATGACATTCCTTCTGAAGTTATGGATCTCGTCAATAAGAGAACTGAAGCTAAGAAAGCAAAGGACTTTGCACTTGCAGATTCCTTGAGAGATCAGATCACCGCACTCGGTTATTCCGTTAAGGACACAGCTAACGGTCCTCAGGTGGAGAAATTATGATAATACCTTATTTTGCAGGTGACCTTCGCGAAGTGTCGCCTTCGGTTTTGGCATATATAGGCGACGGTGTCTATGATCTTTATGCCAGATGCTGGGTAGCAGAGCATTGCTCCAATAAATCCGGAGCGATGCATAAGAACACCATCAAGTATGTCTGTGCAGAGGCTCAGGCTGAAGCAATAAGACATCTGATGGATGAGCTTACCGAGACTGAAGAGAACTTCTTCAGAAGAGGCAAGAACTCCAATCCCGGCAGTATGGCTAAGAACGCAAGTCCTGCTGACTATATGTACGCTACCGGATTTGAGACGCTTATCGGTTATCTGTTCCTGGATAATCAGGAAGCGAGAATGGATTACATCATAAACAAGGTTTTCGATTATCTTGATAATAAAGACGAGGGATAAACTTTGAGAAACGACAAGAGAAACAACAGACCTGAGAGAAAAGCAAGACCTTATAAGGGTAATGCATTTAACGAGGATAAAGCAGAGCGCGAGGTTAGAGAGCCGGTGAATAATGAGCCGTCTCCCGACAGGCTTGAGGGAAAGAACTCCGTTATGGAGGCTTTAAGATCAGGCCGTGAGTTCAATAAGATCTGGATCCTCGAACCGTCTGACGGTAAGGCTCTTGAAGCGCATCTTCAGAAGATAATGATGATGGCCAAAGAGAAAAAGATCACTGTTGTCCGTGCAAACCGCCAGGTTATGGACCGTATGAGCCAGACTCATAATCATCAGGGTGTAATAGCTTCTGTTGCAAGTCATGAATATGCCGACATCGATGAGGTCATAACTAAGGTAAGGGAAGAGGGCAGACAGCCGTTGTTTGTTGCTCTTGATGAACTTAAAGATGCTTATAATCTCGGATCAGTTCTTCGTATTTCTGATGCAGCAGGTGTTGACGGAGTAATTATCCCTAAGCACAGATCCATTGGTCTTGATTCTGTGGTTGCCAAAGCTTCTGCAGGCGCTATAGAATATGTTCCTGTATTCAGGGTCGTTAATCTTTCTCAGACACTGAGATCGCTCAAAGATGACGGTTTCTGGGTTCTCGGTACAGATATGGACGGAACGGTAGAGTACGATAAGGCAGATTATAAAGGTGCCATGGTCGTTGTTATCGGCAGTGAAGGTGACGGTATGAGGGATTCAGTTAAGAAATGCTGTGATTTTCTCGTGTCGATACCTATGGTCGGACATGTTAACAGTTTGAATGCCGCGGTCGCAGCGGGTATAGTAATATTTGAAGCAGCTAAGCAAAGAAAGTAACTATTGGGGAAAATGAGAAAGTACGGAATCGGAAAACTTGCAAAAGCATCAGTAGCAGCAATGCTTACGATAGTATTGCTCCTGGGTATTGCGGGCTGCAGCTTTTTCGATAAGATCCAGAACAGGATCGATCCGAGAGCTTCTATCCTTTCTGCCCCTGAGCTTATGAGGCTTATTGTCAATGCGATCAATGATGATTCGAAGATCAACGATATCTATGAATCGATCCCTGAAAGCCAGCGTACGGATATCTCATTCTCATATTTCTCGTACTATATCTCTATCATTAGGCAGATAGAAGTAGGAAACAGTAATGTGGTTGAGTATGAATTCCTTGATTCGGAGGCTAACAAAGCGCATCTGGATAAGATATACAATAAGCTTTGCCAGGTTACTCCGTCAGCTACTTTCGAGGATACTTTCCAGCCGTTTGGTGATGTAAGGGCCGTAAGGCTCGTAAGAGAAAAGGAAGAGGATTCGGATTCTTATTTCTATATCTCTTTTGATGCAAACGGAGATGCTTATCTGTCTTCAGCTTGGATAATGAATACCATTGAAGTCTATAGTTACATGCAGCATTATTTCACGATGCTGACAGATGACTCGACTGACGTTTCCAAAAAGACTGAAGGTATCAGCCTGCTTCTTAAGAACAAGAGGGGTTATGCGAATACATATTCTGATGAGATCATCGAGGCCAAAGCCCGTTATACTGTTGATTTCTACAGTTTGAAAGTAAGAAGTAACCCTGATCAGTTTATACTTCGTTCGATCAATGCTTTCATGATCGATTATGAGATCCCTGAAGTTTATTCTACAGACGGTAAGACTCTTTACCCAAGACACGTAATGGCTTTCAGGAGCATAAAATCAGAAATAGAGATCATAGATGATATTCCGCAGATGATCGATAATAACGTCATTACCGTTAATGTATCGCAAGGTCAGCTCATCAGATGCGGTCTTGATTATGACTCGTCTGCTATCCAGAGATTGTTCGGTAAACCTATCAAGATGACTGTGCTTACAGATAAGATCTCAGTTAAGGAAGATGACGATGGCGTTGAGACTGTCGAGAAGAAGATAGGTCTTCAGTATAAGGGAATATACCTTGTCTTTGATGCATATTTTACAGGCGGAAGCAGTGACTGGATCGGTGAACTTACATCAATAACACTGGTTCAGAACAGCCAGGTAAGTTATTCGGTATGTGATATCAAACTCGGTGATGCAGAAGAATCTATCCTTAAGAGATTCCCGATGATCGAGTACGGACAGTACGTACTGAGCTATAAGAGTAATTCCGGTAAATGTGATCTGGAATATAAGGTCAAGGACGGAATAATAACCGACATTACCATCAAGGAATCAGATATCTAAAACAACGGGGACTCAGATCATTCGTGATCTGAGTTCTTTTATCTCGTCGGAAGTCATACCCTGTTCGAGAAGGTAATTCTCAATGTTGCCGTCATATTTGGAATCGATATAGTCAAGAAGTATCTCCATATTCTCCTGATCACTTCCGAGGATATGCTTAAGACCCGGCTCGATGTTGGCGATCAAAGGATCGAGGATAGGCTTCATGAATGTGTATGAACATCTGTAGTTCTTGATAATGTTCTCTCTGGAAGCTCCTGCGAGAAGGTACAAAAATGCAGATATAATGCCGGTTCTGTCCTTGCCGTGGGCACAATGATAGAGGGTGATACCGTCTTTGTTCTCGGAGATCCTTCTTAAGACTTCGCAGATCTTGTCGCCGAGTTCCTCGAGGACCCATACGTAAAAATCGCCCAGCTTGTGGGTTCTAAGGAAGCTGATCGTCGGGTTATCTACCTGGTTCGGATCGCCGATGAAAAGAGGGATGTTATAAAAATCCACGCCCTGCATATCCTTGAACGGGTTACCGTCATGCTCAACCTCAAGTGAAGATCTTAAGTCGATGACTCTGGTTACGCCGTAAGCCTTGATCTTTTCGCACTGTTCTGCGGTGAGATTTGAAGGGGAGTCGCATCTGATCACGAACTTCTCAGGGAACACTTTGCCGTCTTTCAATGGCATCTTTCCTAGGTCTCTTGAGTTGAAAAGCCCGTCAAAAGGGATCAGTTGGGAATTTACGTCGTAATCAGCCATAGTTCTCTCCGAGTATTTTTTTCGAAAAATATTATACAACAAAAAGGGACGGGTACCAGTAAAAAATGATGTTGACATACTATCGGGCTTGTTATATTATTAGTTGCGTTCACACGCGCCTGTAGCTCAACTGGATAGAGTGTCTGACTACGGATCAGAAGGTTGTGGATTCGATCTCTGCCAGGCGCGCCATTAAAAGGAATGTTTCTTTTTTTGAGACATTCCTTTATTTTTTCGAAAAATCCAGTTTGCTTTATTTAATGTACTGTGCTACAATTTTTCGGCTAATGGTTTTAGTTATTTAATTATTTTATATATGGAGGACGTCATCATGGCATCTACAATCGAGAAGAAGGAAAACAGCGAGGTAGTTATTTCCCTCGAGGCCACAAGAGAAGAGTTTGAGGCAGGCCTCAAGAAGTCTTACGAGAAGAACAAGAAGAGATTCCAGGTTCCTGGTTTCAGAAAGGGAAAGGTTCCTTATCAGTTGGTCCTTCAGTACTACGGTGAGGGTGTTCTTTATGATGACGCAATCGATTCTATCGCAAGCGCAGCTTACGTTGAGGCTATCAAGGAGCACGATCTCCAGGTAGTTTCCCGTCCAAGCATCGACATCAAGGAGATCAACGAGAATGGAATGAAGTACGAGCTCACAGTTACTGTTAAGCCGGACGTTAAGCTTGGCAAGTACGAGGGCGTTGAGGTTCCTTACTCCGAGCGTGAGATCAATGATGAGACAGTTAACAACGAGCTCGAGGCTATGCAGAAGAGAAATGCTTCCCAGGAGGAAGTTACAGACCGTGCAGTTGAGAACGGCGATACAGCGGTAATCGACTACGAGGGATTCAAGGACGGCGTTGCTTTCGAAGGCGGTAAGGGTGAGAACTACAACCTCAAGATCGGTTCCGGCAGCTTCATCCCTGGTTTCGAAGAGCAGATCATCGGTCACAAGATCGACGAGGAGTTCTCCATCGAAGTTAAGTTCCCGGATGAGTATCATTCTGAAGAGCTCAAGGGCGCTGCAGCTACATTCAACGTAAAGATCCACGCAATCAAGGCAGAGAAGCTTCCTGAACTTGACGACGAGTTCGCTAAGGACGTTTCCGAGTTCGATACACTTGATGAGCTTAAGGCTGACATCAAGGCTAAGCAGATCGAGAGAGCTCAGAAGGAAGCTAAGAACGTTTTCGAGAACGAAGTAGTAAGAGTAGTTTCCGACAACGCTGAGGTTGAGGTTCCGGATTGCATGGTAGATACAGAAGTTGAGCAGATGATCCAGCAGCAGGCTTCTTCAATGCAGCAGCAGGGCATCGAGCTTGATATGTACCTCAAGTATGTTGGCCAGACAATGGATGAGTTCAAGGAGTCCATGAAGCCAATGGCTAAGGTTCGTGTTAAGAGCAATCTCGTTCTCGAGGCTATCTCCAAGGAGATGAAGGTCGAGGCTACAGATGATGATTACAACAATGAGCTCGAGACAATCGCTAAGGCATACAACATGAAGAAGGAAGATGTTGAGAATGCTATCGGCAAGAACAGCGAGTACCTCAAGGAGTCCATCATCACAAGAAAGACAGTAGAGGCTCTTGCTGAGAAGGCTGTTAAGACTGAGCCAAAGGCTGAGGATGCTAAGGAAGAGAAGAAGGCAACTCCTAAGAAGACAGCAGCTAAGAAGTCCACAAAGAAGGATTCTGAGGCTACAGAGGAGAAGGCTGAGAAGGCTCCTAAGAAGACAACAAAGAAGTCTACAAAGAAGGACGCTGAGGCTTCCGAAGAAAAGGCAGAAGAAAAAACTGAAGAGTAATATCTTAAGTTCTCGCGATACTGACGGTCCGAACTTGTTTAAAGACAGGTTCGGACCGCTTTGTATTATTAATAGTAAGTGATAAAATATAATACTGAATAAAAAGGAATGGAGACATTTATGGCAAATACTTTTGACGGTGATACACCGGAGATACTTACATGTTCCTTCTGCGGAAAGTCTGAATACGATGTTCCGAGACTGTTCTCAGGTGTTAACTGCTATATCTGCATAGATTGTGTTAAGACAGCTTACGGCATCAATGCCGAAGAAGAGAAGATGAGAAAGAGGTCTAAGCTCAGACAGGCAAGACCTAGTAAGCTCATCACTCCTAGAGAGATCAAGGATAAGCTCGACGAGTATGTTTACGGTCAGGACGACGCTAAGATCTCACTTTCAGTTGCGGTATATAACCACTATAAGCGTGTTTTCGCTGAGCCGGATCCTGCTGATGATGTTGAGATCGCTAAGAGCAACATCCTCTTACTCGGACCTACTGGCTGCGGTAAGACATATCTGGCACAGACACTTGCAAGGGTCCTTGATGTACCGTTTGCAGTTGCTGATGCAACATCACTTACTGAGGCAGGTTATGTCGGTGAGGACGTTGAGAATATCCTTTTGAAGCTCATCATGGCTGCAGATTATGATATCGACCGTGCTCAGATGGGTATCATCTATATCGATGAGATCGATAAGATCTCCAAGAAGGCTGAGAACGTATCTATCACTCGTGACGTAAGCGGTGAGGGCGTTCAGCAGGCTCTTCTCAAGATTCTTGAAAGCACAGTAGCTTCTGTTCCTCCTAAGGGCGGACGTAAGCATCCGAACGAAGAGTGTATCCAGATCGATACGACAAATATCCTCTTCATCTGCGGCGGTGCTTTTGACGGACTCGAGAAGATCATTACAGACAGAACAGCTGTTAAGCAGTTTGGTTTCGGTGTAGAAGTAGCTTCCAAGAAGGACGAATTCTCAGGTGAGCACTTCAAGGAAGTTGTTCCTCAGGATCTTATGAAGTTCGGTCTCATTCCGGAGTTCCTCGGACGTCTTCCTGTTATCGTTGCATTGGATAAGCTTGACGAGGTCGCTCTTGTAGCTATCTTGAAGGAACTTAAGAATTCCCTTTTCAAGCAGTACAGGAAGCTCCTTAAGATGGACGGTGTAGATCTCGAGTTCACTGATGAGGCTGTAAGAGCAATCGCCAAGAAGGCTCTCGAGCAGAATACCGGTGCCCGCGGACTTCGTACCATCGTTGAGGGCGCTATGCGTCAGGTAATGTTCGATATTCCTTCCCAGAAGGATGTATCCAAGGTCGTTATCGATGAGGATTGTATCAATGAAGGTAAGGAACCTACGATAATCTATAAGAAGAAAAAGACTAAGACAGAGGACAGCAATAACAAATACGCAAATGGCGAGATTGGCGCCTGATAAGGGGTGGTTTTATGGCTAAGGCTGAAAAGTATTCGATCTGTTTGGACATCGGCGGAACAAAGATCCTGGGTTGTATCTTCAACAACAAGAAGGAAATCGTATTCCGTCTCAAAAAGAAGACCAAGTCAGGCGGTGA
The DNA here is from genome assembly GCA_947303255.1 of uncultured Clostridia bacterium. Lineage (GTDB taxonomy): Bacteria > Bacillota > Clostridia > Saccharofermentanales > Saccharofermentanaceae > Saccharofermentans. The sequence goes on from CAMYXL010000017.1 coordinate 39,905, forward strand.
TACCTCTCAAAACATTGAGGAAGTCATCATCTCCGTTGTTGACGAGCTCCTCAAGAAATCAGAGATCAGCCTTAAGGACGTTAAGGCTATTGCCGCAGGCGCTCCTGGCGTTATCGACCAGCAGAACGGCATAGTTCTTTTCTCACCAAATCTTCCTTGGCGTGACTATGATATCAGAACACCTATCGAAGAACACTTCGGTGTTCCTTTCTTCATCGGAAATGACGTTAATGTAGGTGTTTTGGGCGAGTATAAATACGGTGTCGGCAAGAACTTCAAAAACATCGTCGGTCTTTTCGTTGGTACGGGAATGGGCGGCGGACTTATCCTTAACGGTGAGCTCTATACAGGTCACATGTTCAAGGGTGCAGAGTTCGGTCACATGATCCTCAATGAGGAAGGTCCTCGTTGTAACTGCGGTCAGCGCGGATGTCTCGAGGCATTCTCCAGTAAGCAGGGTATGAGCGATTATATAAGACAGCAGATCATGCGCGGCAGAACGACTGAGATGGCTGACAGCGTAAAGGATACAGTATTTAAGAGTAAGGCACTCAGGAACGCTCTTTCTAACGGCGATAAGGTCGCAATGGAAGCAGTTGACCGTGCCTGCCACTATCTGGCAATCGCTTCAGGTAACCTTGTTAATACTTTCAGCCCTGAGATCGTTATCTACGGCGGCGGTGTTATCGAAGCAGTCGGAGATCTTTTCATGGAGAAGATCCTTGCTGAAGTAGATAAGTACTGTATGCCTTCCATCCGTTCCACGGTTCAGTTCAGAAAGGCTGCCTTGGGTGATGATTCTATCCTCTACGGTGCACTCTCGATGATCGAGGAAGGTAAGAAAAAATAATCCATACGAACTTTAATGCCGGGGTTGATCCCCGGCTTTTTTGTTTTCGGGATAAAGTCTAGAAAAACAACCGACAAACTTCAGAAAGCCTGCTATAACAGTGTTTTCGAGCATTTTTCTTTTCGAAAAAGACGGGTAAAAAACTCGAAAAAGTCGGGTTACGGATTTTTCGAACTACCGATATATTCAATACATAGGAATGCATTATTTGGTTGGGGGACATAAAAATGACAATTTCTCGAAGAATAGTTTTACCATGTGCATGCATGACATTTGTTATGGCAGTGACATGCTGCGATAAGGCGGAAGTAACTGATACTTCCGTAGCCTCAGAAGAGAGCACCACGATAACGGTGACGATACCGTCGGAAACTACGGATTATGTTCCGGGCGGCGACGGATATTATTCTCAGCTTGACAGCGGAAAAGGTACGGACGTACAAGATCAAGGTTATTCTCCGGATTGTTGGGCTTATTCTTCTTTGGATGTAATGAGGATAACTAATCAGATCGCTTACGGAAATGATCTGGATCTTACAGTAAGTGAGATAAAGGAATTGACATACGGTCCCAAGGAAGAAGGCATAATGGTTGCTGAGGGAGGCCAGGCAAAGAATATAGCAGGTGGAAGCGATCATTATATCGTCTGGGTTATGAGTAACGGATATAACGGATATACCGTTATCGAGAACCCGTCCCTTAATGAAGTTTTTGTAGATGAAAATGATGTGTATTTCAGATCAAACTGTGCTTCGATAGAGCAGATGCAGGAGATGCTGCGTAACAAAGGTGCCCTTCCTGTTTACGTTAAATACGGTTCAGGCATCATCAATTATAAGGATATGGCTCTGATAAATGATGATACTAGTTATAACGAGAATAATGGTCCTCAGATCGAAGATAATTATCTTACTCATGAAGCTTTGATAGTTGGCTGGGACGATAGTTTTCCTAAGGAATACTTTGGTCAGTACGGACATCGCATGCCTTCTACCGACGGTGCATGGCTTTATAAAGAATCCTCAGGAACAACCTGGGGTGACGGCGGTTATGGCTGGATGTCATATGAATCGACTTTTACCGCAAACGGTTACATCCTGCTGTCTGATTCTTATTCCAAAGTCTTAAGTTACGACAATTCGTTAACCTATGGTTTTTCCACAGGAAGTGAGACTACAGTCGCGAACGTATTTCATGAAGGCGGAAAACTGTCAGCTGTAGGTACTTACGTGGGTATGGGCAAGGACTACTACGAGTACTTCGGCATGAACGATGATGATCATGACATCACTATCGAGATACGCGATGCCGACTTTAATGAAGTGCTGGCTACTAAGACGGCAACCTTTGATTTTGACGGTTATTATGTAGTCGAACTCGATGAGCCGATCGATGTCGAAGAGTTTTCCGTTGTCATCACATATCACGGAAATGCCCCTGCAGAAGGCGAGAGCGCGGGAGAGATCAAATCAGGCGTCAACTATCTTGTTGATTCTGAAGCAGGGCAGTCCTTTGTTCTTTATAACGGCGAGTGGCTCGATCTGTCAGAAGACTCAACGGCCGAGACCCTCGAACTTGAGCAAAAGACTAATAATGTCTGCATCAAGGCTCTTTTCACAGACTGATTGTAATTTTCGAAAACCAGTGCTATACTCCTATTGTTGAACGCGTTCAATAACAGGAGATAGACATATGGGCAAAAAAGCACTTATAGTAGTAGACCTTCAGAAGGATTTTCTGTGTGATAACCGAAAACCAATGTTTTCGTACAACACCAAGGAATTGATAGCTTCCGTTAATGATTCCATAGACCGTTACCACAAAAACGGCTATGACGTCATATACATAAGGCAGGTCTACCAAAACATAGTCACAAACAGAAAGCTTATCGGATTTACGATAAAGGGAACGCCCGGGGCTGATCTTTATGACGGCCTTAGTGTGGTAACAGACCACGTTTTCGAGAAGTATTTTCCGAATACATATACATCCAAGCCTTTTCGAGAGTTCATGCAAAGGGAAGGCTATTCGGAGGTCGTACTATGCGGAGTCGATGAATGCGGCTGCGTAGGTGCTACCGCAAAAGGCGCCGTCAAGGCCGGAATGAAGGTTTATATGAAAACTGACAGCATCGGCTGCAGATTCCCGGATAACAAATTACAGAAGATGAGAAAGAAACTCCTCAGCATGGGAGTCGAATATATCTGAATGTTGCACTGCTCCTTGATTTTTCGCGCTAATAATAAGATAATATAGTGCTATATTTTATTATAAAGGAGCATCTCTATGAGAACAGATGGCATTAGCAAGTCTTTTGATCCGAACGAGGCAGAGCCAAGGCTTTATTCGGAATGGATGAACAAAGGATATTTTGGCGCAAAGGTAAATCCTGATAAGAAGCCTTTTTGCGTGGTGATGCCACCTCCGAATATCACGGGACAGCTCCATATGGGTCACGCTCTCGACAATACTTTGCAGGATATTCTCATCAGATATAAGAGAATGAAGGGCTTTGAGGCTTTGTGGGTTCCTGGAACAGACCACGCTTCCATTGCTACAGAGGCAAGGATCGTTGCTACGATGCGTGAAGAAGGCCTTACAAAGGAAGATCTCGGAAGAGAGAAGTTCCTTGAGAGAGCTTGGGATTGGAAGAAGCAGTACGGCGGTAAGATCGTTGAGCAGCTCAAGAAGCTCGGTTCTTCCTGTGACTGGTCCAGAGAGCGCTTCACAATGGATGAAGGCTGTTCTGAGGCTGTTAAGGATGTTTTCGTTAAGTATTACAATGAAGGTTTGATCTACAGAGGCGAGAGGATCATCAACTGGTGTCCACACTGCCTTACATCTATCTCCAACGCTGAGGTTGATTATGAGGATCAGGCAGGTGCTTTCTGGCACTTAAGATATCCGTTCGAAGACGGAACAGGTTACGTTGAGCTCGCTACAACAAGACCTGAGACTCTCCTTGGTGATACTGCTGTTGCTGTTAACCCTAAGGACGAGCGTTATAAGGATCTTGTCGGAAAGAACCTCATCCTTCCTTTGGTTGGACGTAAGATCCCTGTTGTTGCAGATAACTATGTTGATATCGATTTCGGTACAGGTGTTGTTAAGATCACTCCTGCACACGACCCTAACGACTTCGAAGTAGGTCTTCGTCATAATCTTGAGGTCATCAACGTAATGACTGATGATGCCAAGATCACTGAAGATTATCCTAAGTATGCCGGCATGGACAGATTTGAAGCTCGTAAGGCTATCGTTAAGGATCTCGAAGAGGGCGGATACCTCATTAAGGTTGAGCCACATAACCACAACGTTGGTACTTGCTACCGTTGCGGTACTACAATCGAGCCTAGAGTATCTCTCCAGTGGTTCGTTAAGATGGAAGAGCTCGCTAAGCCTGCTATCGAAGCAGTTAAGACAGGCAAGACAAAGTTCGTTCCTGAGAGATTTGATAAGAACTACTTCAATTGGATGGAGGATATCCGTGACTGGTGTATCTCCCGTCAGCTCTGGTGGGGCCATCAGATCCCTGCATTCTACTGTGATGACTGCGATGAGATCGTAGTTACAAAGGAGAAGTCAGCTGTATGTCCTAAGTGCGGCAAGCCGATGCGTCAGGATCCTGATACTCTCGATACCTGGTTCTCATCTGCTTTGTGGCCATTCTCCACACTCGGCTGGCCTAAGGATACGGAGGATCTTAAGTATTTCTATCCTACAAATACTCTCGTTACAGGTTATGACATCATTACTTTCTGGGTTTCCAGAATGATGGTTGCAGGTTGTGCACACATGAATGAGGCACCGTTTGATACAGTACTTATCCATGGTCTCGTAAGAGATTCACAGGGAAGAAAGATGAGTAAGTCTCTGGGTAACGGTATCGATCCGTTGGAGGTCATTGCTCAGTCCGGTGCTGACTCATTGAGATTCGCTCTCGTTACAGGTAACGCACCTGGTAATGACCAGAGATTCCAGCAGGATAAGATCGACATGGGCCGTAACTTCTCCAACAAGATCTGGAATGCCATGAAGTTCGTTCTCATGAACTGTGAAGACGATCTCGAATTCAGCAAGGTTGACGAGTCTAAGTTCACTTTGGAAGACAAGTGGATCTTGAATAAGCTCAACAATCTCATTTCCGAGGCTTCTTCAAATATCGAGAACTACGATTACGGCGTAGCTTTGGCTAAGATCGTTGACTTCATCTGGGAGAACTACTGCGACTGGTATATCGAGATAGCTAAGAGCCGTCTTTTCGATAAGGAATGTCCTACAAGACTTGAGGCTCAGTATCTCCTCAATAAGGTACTCGGCATCAGCATGCAACTTCTGCATCCTTTCATGCCGTTCATTACTGAGGAAGTATACAGAAACCTCGTTATCGACGGTAAGACTGATTCCATCATGATCTCTGACTGGCCGAATGTTTTCGAGAATTATAAGTTTGATTCTGAAGAGAAGATGATGAATACACTTATGGATGCTATCAGATCCATAAGAAATATCAGATCCGAGATGGGTGTTGCTCCATCAAGAAAGGCTCACATTATCGTAGTTACTGAGAATGCTTCGATTGCTGATATGTTCGTAAACGGTAAGGCATTCCTTGAGCGTCTTGCTTCAGTAAGCAGCCTTGAGACACAGAGTGATAAGTCCGGAATCCCTGCAACAGCTGTTGCTTGCGTATTCGCTGGCGGAGAGGTTTATATCCCTCTCGGAGACCTTATCGATATCGATAAGGAGCTCGAGCGTCTTTCCAAGGAGAAGGATAATCTCCAGAAGGAGATCGACCGTGTTAACGGTAAGCTCTCAAATGAGGCTTTCGTAAGCAAGGCTCCGGAGAAGGTTATCAATGCCGAGAAAGAGAAGCAGGCTAAGTACATCGAGATGTATAAGGGCGTTGAAGAGCGTATTGCAATGCTCAGCAAAGAACAGTAATTTTAAAAAATTAATGATAATAATTGACGATGTATGATAAAATCCTTTTGTGAAACGGATTAGCATTGGTGGAGGTAATTATGGAAACTAATACAATTGATGAAGAGAAAGTTGCAAAGCTGCCTAAAGAAGGCGTGCATTGTTTTGCTGCTAACGGTAAACAGATAAAGACAAGAAGGATCATCACAATTCCTCTTATTGTTATTTTCCTTGTTTTGGCTGTTTTCTTCTTTATTGGCAGCTATAAGAACATCATCTTTGCATGTATCTCTATT
>CAMYXL010000018.1 GCA_947303255.1 uncultured Clostridia bacterium
AACTAAAACAACTATAACTGTTTTTCTCATTCAATCACCTACTTTATAACTACTATTGTTCCTTCAGCCCAATCAATAAGATCATTATAGTTACAAAAATCTTCATACAAAATATAATATTGCTCTCCCCATCTCTGAATACGTAACCACTCATTATCTGATTCTCTATCAAGTATTACTCCTGTTATAGTAACATAGTGCGATGTCATAACATCATTCTTTTCTGGCGCCCCAGTTATTTCTTTTCCGTAATCTTCATTTCTACATGACAAATTCTATTCAGTTGTTGCATCTACTAGCGGAAATTTGGATTTAACTTCTTCTCTCCACTTCTCTTGCTCACTTTCTTCCAAACCTTTCTTTTCAAGAATTGCAATTCTTGTAATATCATCTCCAGTCTGAGAAATATAATCGTACATGCTTTCTATATAGTCGTTGTAATCATCTTCTTCTCTAGTGATTGAGCACATTTCATCAAGCCATTCTATGTCAATTACATCGTACTCTATAAAGTTGTTTGAGATTGTTCTATAATCTGTAACTTCAAATATGATTATGGCTTGAGACGCTCCAAAATACTCTTTAACTGTTTCCATCCTCAAAAAACCAATTTTATCATCAAGTTGTTTGGCTAAACGACAATCTGGGTTTGCATCCAAATATTCATTTATCATCAGTCTTGAACCTTCTATTATTTCGTATGCTGGCATATCATTTCGCATATCTTCATTTAAGAGATACTCTTCTCTTATAAACAATGAAATAGCTATCTGATTATCATATTCATATATGCTCACACTAATATAATCCCCGTACTTATCAGACATTAAAGAAATAATGTCTTCATACTCTTTCATGTTATCTTCCTTTGGCTCGGATTTATAACATCCAAATACACAAAAAGACATTGTGCAGATTAAGATTATAGCCAGAATTTTCCTCATGTTTAATCCTCCCTATTCTTAATCTTTACTTCAATAATATCAAAGTTCCTTCAGGCAACAACTGATTGTAATTGCATTAAGGAAAGAATCTTAGTACTTTAACTGGAACTTGAGTTTCTTTCCATCAAAATTCCCTCTCTGCAAACCTGCAAAGAGGAAACTGATGATCAATTATGTTATTAACTTAGTGATTCTGCTATTTTAGGAAACATAGATTTAATATGAGTTTCCCACTCAACCTGCTCTTTCTCACTTTGTCCTATTTCCTTATATGGTATATCAATATGAATAATATCTTCGCCATTTTCAGCTAAATATTCATACATGGAATCAGGAAAGTTATTATCGAAAAAATAGTCTGGAACATTGCCTAAATCAATTGTTTCATAGGCAATATACCCTACATCTAAATTTGTATCATATGCTTTTATACTGTCAATTTGGAACAATGCTATATCGTGATCTTGTTGAGGCATAATCATTAATATCATTCCAATCTGTTTCTGAAGGTTTTGTGACAGTATACTATTGGGGTTCTCTTTCAAATATGAATTAACCATTACTCTCACATCATCAGCGATTTTGTACACAGGAACCTTTTTACAGGCATTTTCATTCTCGAAATATGCACTCTTTAACCCTAAAATAAAAGAGCACCCATCCTCACTTAAACTCAAATGAATATAATCACCATATTCATCCGTTATTTTATGTTCTATTTCCTCATATCCTTCATCATAACTTTGTGTTTTTCTGTCGTATTTCTCTTCTTCCCTATATTGATTAGGAAATCTAACGCAAGAACACAAAAACAGAAAAACAAAAAAGACAAAAACAAATATCCGTTTTCTATTCATCAAAGTACACTCCCCAAATACATAACCACGTATTACTTGAAATCTAACACAGCATTCTTAGAAGGGTCAATCTTACAAACGTCCTATTTTGTTGTCGTGTTTTGGTAAGATTACCAAATGACTGATTCTTACTCAATAAAATTCCCTCTATGCAAAACCTGCAAAGAGGGAACTGATGATCAATTATTCATATTGGTTTTCGATCTTATTCCGGATATGTCAGAACGACCAAGCCGCTTTCAGAGATCGTTCCCACCATCGGGAATGTTACAAGGCTTCCTGTTGTATCGTCGATCTGAACGGAAACGGAACCGTCAGCATTGTCTGTCATTGTGATCTCCGTCATTGATGTGGAGGAGTAGTACTCGTCAAGGTAAGCGACTGCTGAATCCTTATCATCAAACTTACGGCAGAGGACCTGGATGTGAGCACGGTTCTCATCAACACCGTATGCCATGAATGCGTTATCGTAATAGCTCTCAGACTGAACCTTGAAGCCCTTGTCCTGGTACTCTTTGCAAAGAGCAGCTACTTCTGCATCATCGAAATCTTCAGGAGAAGCTGTGTTCTCGCGGCCGTCGCCCTCATATGGAACATATTCCATGAGTCCGCCATAGCTTACTGAACCGCCGTACAATCCGTCAATGAAGAATGTGAGATAGTTCTCGTAATATGTGTGAGCGATATAGCCTTCGCAATTAGCGATCCATACTTCGTTTACGAAGTCGATTCCGTCTTCGGATGAATCGAACTTAGCCCAACCGAAGAATGTATCAGGATCTTCCTCCGAGTACATGCGGAAACCTTCAACGTAGTTATAATCTTGTGCACCGAATTCTGATGCCGTAACCGGCTCTACTACATATCCCATGGCTTCGTATTCCTCAGCCATTGCCTTGATGTTCGGATCTGTAAAGCCTTCAAACTTTTCTTCTTTGTCCATAATACTGTTTTCTTCAGGATCCATTATGTCGTCTGTATCCTTATCCTTTTTATCCTTCTTGTCTTCCTTGCCGTTCTTTTCTTCCTTATCGTCTTCTTCGTCATCCTCATCTTCTTCCTCTTCGGATTCGCTCTTGGATGACTTCTTGCCGGACTTGGATCTTGAACCGCTGTCGCAACCTGCGAACATTGACATAGCAAGTACCAAAGCCAAAATTGTTACAAAGATCTTCTTACTTTTCATAACCGTTCTCCTTTTCGAAAAAAGTAAACAAAACTTACCTCAATAATATGTTACCTTGTCCCCACTGCCAAAATAGGGCTACAGGTGCGATTTAAATATTTGTAATTCCATTTTCGAAAAAAAGCGAAAAAGCCGTCACTTGCATTCGTGTGATAGAATTATTTTGTGGGAAAAATCTTACAAATTTGTATTGGAGGCATGTTATGAAAAAGATTCTATCCAAGATTATCGCAACAGGTCTTATCCTTACAATGGGCCTGGCATTCGCAAGCTGCTCATCCAAAAAGAGCATGACTGTTCAAAAGGGCAAACTCATTATGGCTACAAACGCTTACTTCCAGCCATACGAGTACTATGAGGGCAACAAGATCGTAGGTATCGATGCCGAGATCGCAGAAGCAATCGCCAAGAAGCTCGGTCTGGAGCTGGAGATCCAGGACGTTGAGTTCGCTTCCATTATCGCAGGTGTTCAGAGCGGCAAGTACGATATGGGTATGGCAGGTATGACAGTTACCGACGAGCGTAAGCAGAGCGTTAACTTCTCAAAGACATATGCTACAGGTATCCAGGCAATCATCGTTAAGGAAGGTTCTCCTGTCACGGATATCGACACTCTCTTAAGCGGCGAGTACAGCATCGGTGTTCAGACAGGTACAACAGGTGATATCTACATCTCCGATGACTTAGGTGAAGATAACGCTGACAAGGTCGTTCGTTTCTCAAAGGGTAACGATGCAGTTATCGCATTGAGCTCTGACAAGATCGATGCTGTCGTTATCGATAATGAGCCTGCTAAGAACTTTGTAGCAGCTAACTCAGGACTTAAGATCCTCGAGACACCTTACTCCGTTGAGGACTATGCTATCTGCTTCAACAAGAACAACACTGAGCTCCGTGACGAAGTCGACAAGGCTTTGCAGGAACTTACAGATGACGGAACGATCCCAGCTATCATCGAGAAGTACATCCCTTCCGAAGGCTGATACTTAATTAACAAATAAATTAAAAAAGGCGGAAAGTACTTTATTTCCGCCTTTATTTTTTTTACAATGAAAGCCTGTTATAAAAAGAAGTAATGGGGGTTCTTCTATGTATATCGGATGCAAAGTACCATATGTTGTTCTTGCACTTCCATCCTGGTTACAACAACTGAAGGATGATTTTACTCTCAACTTTATAGATGACAAGAGATACATGTACCTCGTCAAGGGTCTGGGCGCGACTCTCGAGATCACGTTCTTTGCTGTACTTCTCGGTATCGCATTGGGCGTTGTCGCTGCCATCATCAGATCTTCCCATGACAAGACCATAAACGACATGAGACCCGGATTCGGCAAAGTCCTTCTTAAGGTCTTAAATGCCATCGTCAAAGTGTATCTCACCATCATCAGAGGAACTCCGGTAGTAGTTCAGCTCATGATCACCTACTACATCATCTTCGCATCGTCCACCAACCAGATCATGATCGCCGTTCTGGCATTCGGATTCAACTCGGGAGCATACGTTGCCGAGATCATCAGATCCGGTATCATGAGCATCGACAACGGCCAGTTCGAAGCAGGCCGTTCCCTCGGTTTCAACTACGTTCAGACGATGACATACATCATCATTCCGCAGGCGTTCAAGAATGTCCTCCCTGCGCTCGCTAACGAATTTATCGTTCTCATCAAAGAGACGTCCATATCAGGTTACGTTGGTATCCAGGATCTCACCAGAGGCGGTGACGTTATAAGAAGCCGTACATATTCGGCATTCATGCCTCTCCTCGCTGTTGCTGCGATATATCTTTTGATCGTCGTATTCTTCAGCAAACTTGTATCCATTCTCGAAAGGAGGCTGAGAAACAGTGAGCGATAATGAAGTATTGATCTCCGTAAAGGACTTATGTAAGCATTACAACATGGGAGCCATCAAGGCATTGGACGGCATCACCACCGACATCAAAAAAGGTGAGGTCGTAGTCATCATCGGACCTTCGGGTTCCGGTAAATCCACGTTCCTCCGATCACTCAATCTTCTCGAGAGACCGACTGCAGGATCGATAACTTTTGAGGGTGTAGACATCACGTCGCCGAAGACAGACATCAACAAGCTCCGCATGAAGATGGGAATGGTATTCCAGCACTTCAATCTCTTCCCTCATCTGTCCATCATCGACAACATGACTCTCGCTCCGGTTAAGCTTTTGAAGATGAGCAAAGAGGACGCCAGAAACAAAGCTCAGCAGTTGCTCGATAAAGTTGCTCTCGGAGACCGCGGCAACGCATTCCCGTCACAGCTTTCCGGCGGACAGAAGCAGCGTATCGCCATCGTAAGAGCTCTCTGCATGTCGCCTGACGTACTCCTTTTCGATGAGCCTACATCAGCATTGGACCCTGAGATGGTCGGCGAAGTTCTGGATGTTATGAAAGATCTCGCCAACGACGGCATGACAATGGTAGTCGTAACCCACGAGATGGGATTTGCAAGAGAAGTAGGATCCCGCGTTATCTTCATGGACGAAGGAAGGATCATCGAGGAAGGAACGCCTGACGAGATCTTCACGAATCCTACGAACGGGCGCCTGAAGTCCTTCCTTGCCAAAGTGCTCTAAGTTTGTTTTAAGCTACATAATATTTTTGCCATATGCTCTTCTATAAAAGCATATGGCATTTGTTTATTCATTGATTACTATACAAGTGATTAACACATTCATCTATTTTTTCGCTTGTGAACAGCCCGCAATCATTACAAATCTTACGGTATATTTCATATTCTTTTAGTTCGTCAGTTCCGTCCGAAAAGAATATTACAAAGCTAAGAATATTCTTTCCAACTAGATATCTTGCGTAAAGATATCCCTCATAGTTATCATCAAACAACACTGTTCCATATTCCAATATGTAACCGTCTTCGATATTCAGTTCTTGAATTCTATCTGTTGTCTGTAACATAAGACTGTCAGCAAATACAAAATCCGTTCGGGGCTTGAAACCCTTTTTGGCATTCCACTTGAAATCATATTCTTCAAGTCGAATATAATCATCCACACTCATATGTCTTTCTACGTGTGTTTTCGAATCCTGTGCATAATCCTTTTCGTTAGGAAAATAGTACACACAGCCATCTTTTTCTGAATCACCTTTTTCCCATATGTAAACCTCATAGCCCGTTGCATTTACACATTCGTCAAAAATCTCATCAAAAGATATTGTTCTACTACAAGAACAGAAAAGGATACAAAATAGCACAACCATAGCCAGAATATTTCTTCTCATTGTCACACCTCTTTGTTTAGAATGGGATCATGGTATATGCCCGAGAGTTCCTTTTGCGGAAACAGAAAATACCCTGAATAGTCATTTGATTTATATTTTTCATTAGTAGTGTATACGTTTACGCAAAAAACATCTTCATTTTCATCAGTATATATATCTGTCTGATTTCCTTCTTGATCAAACAACTTAAATCCACAAATGCCAAACATAGAATTGTAGTCTTTTGTTTGCTTTACTATTTCATTTTCTTCTTCTTCAAATCTGTTCTTTAAATCATCATGCATTTTATTATCAATATATACAGTAGCAGATGTAAACAAAAAACCTACACCATCTTTAGAATCAAAGTACCAAAGAAACGCATCTGGCGCTATAACCTGTTTAATGCCCTGCTTAAATTTCAAGAAATCAGTGGCTAAATTATCATCTCCTCTACCACAGTTGCAAGCATATATATATAATGATTCGATTTTTTTGTTCGAAAGCTTGTTGCTTGTTATTGTTATGCTGTCTCTTGGTGTTGAACTACTAACGCCGTATAAGTATTCTCCCTCTCCTAAATAAATGCTTTTGGGACCTCCGTGTGCACTTATTACTACAGCCTTAACTATATAATCGTATTTTTCTCTTTTCTCGAGTTGTTCATATATATAATCATTCTTTATTCCAATATTATTCCATGAAGTCAAAAAGGATTCTATATTATATACATAGACAAATTTTGTATTAATTCCTGCCTCTTTATAAAACTGAACCCTCATTTTGCTATTATCAAACCAAGCAGAAGTGGAAAATAAATATACTATTTCCGGATTCTTTTCCCACGGAGTTGCATCAAGTTCATCAAAGAAATCATCTTTGTCAATATCCTCTTCAACAGGTGAACTCAAAGCATCATAATATTCTATCCCGTCAGCACTTGCGCTAATTAAACTCATAATATCACTTCGACTAAACATAGAATTCAGTTTTAGGCTTTTTCTAATTCCAAGTTCTTCATCATCAGACAATGTATCTTTATCGGAATACTTAGTATTGGGATCAGTATAGACTATCGTTCCGTTAGACAGTAGATGTCCTGTTATTTCCTCAAAATCTGACAGGGTGTCTCCATCTGTATCAACATTATTCACTTGTGAAACATCTAGATCAGATAATATGTTGGATAGGATATCGGGAAATGTCTCTTGAAGAGCTGACTTATCTGAACAAATACCACTATCGATTTTATAACATACAAAATCATCAGGATACAAATATTCCAAGTTCCCAAGCGATATTACAATAATACCGTCACATTGTGGTTGTTTGTTAAAATATTCTTCATACTCCGCTTTTGCCTCTTCAAAATCAATGACATAAGCATCCGTAATCATTATTAAAACAACTTTCTCATCGGGTTTAGCAAAAATCCTTTTTGTTTCCGAAACAATGTTAAGAAGGTTTGTATGATCCTGTCCCCATCCGGCTCCTTCTTTGTATGCATACAGATCCGTTTTATACGTATTATTCTTGGCAATTTCAATATATTCTGATTTGTTTGCCTCCCTGTAGCTATATGAATATGTGTTATAGTAGGTCAACAGTATTATGTCCTGTTCTCCCATAGAATCCATAACAACATCAAAAGCATCATAAGACTGGCTTCTAAATTCTTCTGTATCTATGTCAGCATAGTTCATGGCAACAAGAAATTTAACCGAGCCATCGTTTCCAGTTTGATACTTAATTCTATTTGTCTTAATTGTCTGAATAGATTCTTCCCAAGCTTGTATCCACTTAGTCTTGCTTATCAACATATATTCAGAAAAATGTGTGGTTACGTAACTTACCGTATTATTTTCTTTGTCTAATATCTGGTCTTCATCAAGCATTACGTATTCGCCATTCGCTTCATCGTACCAGAGAATGCAAAGGTCCTCCTCATCAACACCTATTTCGTTCTCATCATAGTGGAAGACTACCGTAGCTGTATCAAACTCCGAACTTGTCTCTATGCTCACAAGTCCACCTACTATCGCTTCTATTTGTGATGAATAGACATCCTTGCCATAAACATCTTCTATGGTTGTTGTTGAGGTTATAAGATTTGTGAATTCTCCTTTTACTTCAACTGATTTTACCCCTTTAAGCTCAGCATCTTCAGATATTTGAAGGTCAATTTCCTGATAAGATTTCTCATCTTTGTCAAGAACACCATCTCCGTCAGAATCCAAGGCTACCGGATTTAATCCAAGTTTAAGTGCATCTCCATCAAAGATTCCATCATCGTTGGAATCCTCTTTTCTAGGATCAGTTCCGTATATGAATAATTCTTCATAGTCTTTGATATCATCATAATCACTATCAGGAGCAAAAACACATGTTCCGTATTCCTCTTCTTCATAATTCGTTAATCCATCTTCGTCGAAATCTTCGTTACCATCAGAAATTCCATTATTGTTGGAATCAGGATAATTGGGATTAAATCCTATCTGAACTTCAACCGAATCCTTTATTCCATCAAAATCCGAATCTGGTTCGTTCTTATTAGTACCATAAAATAATTCCTCATAATCAGTTAAGCCATCATCGTCCGAATCTGTAAAATCATCCATTTCAATTTCTTCCGTTACAGTTGGTTTCACAATTACAGTAGGTATACTTGTTGGATCTGTTGTTGGTTCATCCGTGATTGTTAGAACAGGTGTTATTGTTGGCTCCGCTGATGGCGAAGGAATAACAGGATTGACTCCTTCCTTCGAATAGACTAAATCCATATAGTCAGGAATTCCGTTATTATCTATATCTTCGGTAAGATTATATGCTAAGCCTATTGATCTCATTTCCAAATTGCTTATTTCAAACTCTTTTTCAGTTGGAACTCCTTGGATACTTATGATAAGAATATTGGAACTTAAGTTTTGTGAATTGCAATCATTTGAGATTTCATACGAACCATCTTTTGTTTCCAAAACTGCATTTGAAATGTTATTTATCTCATATTCAGAATCAAAGCTTAGGGACCAGTCTTCAATAAAATCTATAGCGGATAACATTAGGACTCCATTAAACCCTTTGTCCCATTTCGAATATTCCTGATAAGTGATCAAATACTCATCTTCTTTAATTTCCCTTGATTTAGTATTAAGAAGATACCAATTCGATAATTCTGTATATGTTTCATTATCGAGATTAAGAGTCATTCCTATTGTCACCTCGGAATTAACCTCTATATCTTGATTATAATAATTGTTTCTTATGGTGTATGTTCCTATATTATTGGTCTCTACAATGGAAGCATTCCATATATTCTCTATTGCGTAAGAAGTATTAAATGTTAAATGCCAATTGTCTATCTTCTTATCACCTGTATTCTTGATTACAAGTTCAATATTGGCGTGGTTATCCCATGAAGAAGTTACAAAACTATCAATTTCAAAAGATTTTCCTTCTTCTGTTGAATAGCACTTAGGATTTACCGCATCAGCAAATACATTTAGTGGAACTAAACTAATAATTAATAAAGTTGCAAGAATAAAGTTTATTATTCTACATGCTCTAAAATTCATGCATTCCATCCCCATCATCAAATATAAAATAAGTTATCATTATTTCTATTTTATGACAAGGTCGATGATCTTCACGAATCCTACGAACGAGCGCCTGAAGTCCTTCCTTGCCAAAGTGCTCTAAGTTTGTTTTCGATAGGACCAAAAAGCAACGGATACACACCGATTGCAAGGAACGTAATGACCGCGTAGCGAATGGTCCTTACAAGATACGAGAGCATCGAGCCCGAGTGCAGGAACTCGTCCGAGAACGGGAGTTTCAGAAGAAGGTTCAACGTCAGATAAACAGCAAAGCCGCCCGCGATTCGCATTATGCAGAAGAGCGGGTTTCTTGTATTCTTGAAGTCGACGACGGCTTTCTCGAACGGTATCGCCGCGAAAAGGCCCGCCATGACGCCGAGGCTCGTGAAATAGTCCTCGGTCCTGCAGTAGAAAACGCCCGAAGCCGTGATCAGGAAAATGACGAGGTACAAGATCCAGTGGCGCCTGATCTTCTTCTGGACGATAGTAAGTCCGATACCCGTAAGGCCACCGAGGACCCAGCCCGTGAGGACGTCTGTCGGGTAATGCATTCCGAGCATCATTCTCGAAAACCCTACGACCAAAGGAAGCGCAACGGCCAGTATCTTGAAGATCTTATGCTTGAACGAAAACGGCAGCGAAGTGTAGACGCAGGCGCTGTTCGTCGAGTGCGTGCTCGGGAACGAATAGCCCTGAGCCGCGATGTCGGTCTGATCTGCATCCGAACTTATCGGCTTAAGGCATTTGATGGACTCGTGATCCATGTATGGTCGTCTTCTGAGAAATACGTTTTTAAGGAGCGTGCTGAAGCAAAGGGCAGTCACGATATTGACTCCGATGATCTTGCCGAACTCCTTGTCCCAGCACCAGTAGATAAATCCCAAAACCGCTATGAGGATTACTTCTTCACCGAATATGGTGAAGATCTTGGCTAGGATCCCGCCGAACTCTCCCAGGGTCCTTTGGAGCCACTCCATGAAGCGCGGCTCGAACCAAAAGTAAAATGTATTTCCGTCCATCTCTACTCCACTTAATAAAACGGGAAATTCATTTTTGAACTTCCCGTTTCAGTTGATTACTTGTTGAATTTCTTTTCCCATGCTTCGAGGAGTGACGGATCATCGAAGTAGTTGATCTTCATCGCCGCCTTAACCTCGGAAAGTGTCTGAGCTGCTTCCTTCTGAGCTGCTTCAGTTCCCTTCTTCAGGATATCATATACGCCCTTGATGTCCTTCTCGTACTCAGCTCTTCTTGCTCTTATAGGAGCAAGCTCATCTTCGAGAACGTTGATGAGAAGTCTCTTAACCTTAACGTCACCGAGACCGCCTCTCTGGTAGTGGTCCTTCATCTCCTGAAGGTTCTTGTAATCAGGGCAGTACTTCTCGAAGTGCTCGTCTTTGCAGAAAGCGTCGAGATATGTAAATACCGTGTTGCCTTCGAGTGAACCCGGATCGCTGACCTTAAGGTGGTTAGGATCTGTGAACATGCTCATAACCTTTTTCGATACCTCCTCAGAAGTATCAGAAAGATAGATGCAGTTTCCAAGGGACTTACTCATCTTAGCCTTGCCGTCTGTACCAGGAAGTCTGGAGCATACGGAATTGTTAGGAAGAAGAGCATCAGGTTCAACGAGGACTTCGCCGTATGTTGAATTGAACTTACGAACGATCTCACGTGCCTGCTCGATCATAGGAAGCTGATCTTCACCAACCGGAACAGTTGTAGCCTTGAAAGCTGTAATATCGGATGCCTGGCTGATAGGATAGTTTAAAAATCCCACAGGAATGCTGGTCTCGAAGTTACGGAGCTGGATCTCCGTCTTAACGGTAGGATTTCTCTCGAGTCTGGAAAGTGTAACGAGGTTCATATAGTAGAACGTAAGCTCAGTAAGCTCAGTTACCTCAGACTGAATGAAGATGTTAACCTTCTCAGGATCAAGTCCTGCTGAAAGGTAGTCGAGAGCAACCTCGATAATATTGTCTCTGATCTTGCCCGGGTTATCGAAGTTATCGGTAAGTGCCTGAGCATCTGCGATCATAATGAATATCTTGTCAAATTCGCCGGAATTCTGAAGTTCGACTCTTCTTCTGAGTGAACCTACGTAGTGTCCCAGGTGAAGTCTTCCTGTCGGACGGTCTCCGGTGAGAATTATCTTTGCCATTTAAAAATCCTCCGTTACTAAAACAACTCCGTACATTCTATCAGATTCGGACCAATAAATAAATTATTCCTTTAAAGTAAAATATCCGGGGTCATTCACGCCCTTATCAACCTTCGCGTAAAGGTAATCCTAATCGTTCTGATCGAACTTTGTTCCCTCTCCTCCGACTAAGCTGAAGCAACGCGGTGCCCTATATCTAGTGGTTTGAAGCAAAATATCACCTATATATGACATGTTTAAAAAATAATTTGATTTTTGGGTCAAAACCGTTGTATTATATGTTTACTTTTTTAAAAAGACGTTGGGGGTTTATCGTTATTTTAAGAAGTAAGATTTTATCAGCGGTCGTAATTCTCGGCATCATATCATTCCTGACAGCCGAACCAGTAAATGCCGCAATGAAGTATGAGACCAAGGCAGAACGCGAGGCTCGCTACGAGACTATGTGGAAGTATGCTACTGATGCAGAGCGCTATTTCCTTCCTACAGAAGTCAAGGCATATGCTTGTGGTCTTTCCACAGATGATTTTAAATTCTTTGCAAGAGTCGTTGAAGGCGAAGGAGCTGACAGCGATGAGAACATCACGGACAAAGTTCTTGTAGCATGCACTGTTCTTAACAGAGTAAACTGCAAGTCCTGGCCGACAAAGAATGTTATCTCCACTCTCAAGAGGCCGGGCCAGTTCACTGTCGTAGACAGAGAGACAGGCGAATGTAATCTCGCAAGATCCCTCGATTCCGAGTGGGCTATCGTAGTAGCTTACAGAATGGTCGAGGCCGGTGAAGTAGATTGCCACATGGTCTACTATAATGCGATCGGATTCACAGGTTATTCCAGAGCATTCACCAACTACGCATACTGTGGCGGAAACTATTTCTCAGTTATCCCTTGCGACTGCGAGTACTGCACCGCCAAGGAACCTGACTGGGTTGAGGAAGAAGTCGAGATGGTCGACTTTGAGATCCTCCGTCCTGAGGGCGTCGAGCCACACTACATCTGATACGAAATAAAAAGCAACTAACGGGCTGTTTCAAATGACAAGTTTGAGACAGCCCTTATAGTTTGTGCTGATTTAGGGTTTCGCTGCGCCCTTTTTCATTTTTCCAACCTAAAGTCACATTCAGAAAACCCGGAAAATATTTTTCCAACCTTAGGTTATGATTACCTTCTGTTTTGAAGGCATGAAAGGATCCCAGAAGGTAATAAAGAGACATAGGGTTGGATTTTTGATTCACACCCTTGTTTACCCTTCTGTTTTTTCCAACCTAGGGTTGGGTTTATCATTTTGGGATTTTGGGAACAAAACTTAAGGTTGGATTTTTTGGAATACAGGAACTTAAGGAACATGGGTGATGTTTTTTGGGCAAAAAGAATGCCTCAAAATCACTTTTGAGGCACTCGGTTATTTGTTACATCAATTCCATCCTCTTTTTAACATAATCCTCAATGATGTCGGCTGTTGCCTCGAGACCGAGGATGCTGTCGTTGATGGAGAAGTCGTAGTTTCTGGAATCTCCCCACTTACCTTTGCAGTAATAGTTGTGGTACATCTTTCTTCTGAAGTTCTCGCGCTCGATCTTGTCGATGGCATCGTCTTCGCTCAGGTGGAAAAGATTCATGATACGCTTGATCTTTGCTTCTTTGCTTCCGAGGATAAAGATGGAGACCATGCAAGGATAATCCTTGAGGATATGTTCGGAACAACGTCCTACTACGATATAAGATTCACCTGCATCGGCTTTTTTCTTGAGGAACTCGAACTGCATGTTTGCTACGTTCTCTTCCAGGGAGTTTGTCTGTCCCTTTACCTTTCTGGTGAAAAGTCTTACTCTCGGAACTTCGTCATATTGCTTGAGACTTTCCTTATCTACATTCTTCTCGGTAGCAATGATCTCAAGGAGATTGCTGTCGTAAAGAGGGATATTAAAACGCTTGGAAAGGTCTTCTGCAATTGCGTGTCCACCGGAACCGTACTCACGGCTGATGGATATGATGATCTGTTTGTCCATATGTCTTCTCCTCTCGTTTATCCGCGAAGGGAATATCAGAAGTATCTAACATAAATTATAGCCATTGAGATTCCAATTACAATAATTGTTGCAGGTGCAGCGTACTTACAGTACTTGCCCCATCCGATGAGGTGACCGCTCTTAGCTGCAGCCGAGATACCGACAACGTTTGCTGAAGCACCGATTGGAGTAGCACTTCCTCCGATGTCTGTTCCGACGGCAAGAGTCCATGCAAGGATCGAGAGATCAACGCCCATTGTTGAAGACAATGTCTTGATAACAGGGATCATTGTTGCAGCGAACGGGATGTTGTCAACGAATGCACTCGCGATAGCTGAGATCCAGAGAACGATTGCGATCATAACGAGGATCTTGTCGCCGCAGATCTTGGCGATGAAGCCTGCGATGAGTTCGAGGATGCCTGTCTGCTCAAGTCCGCCAACAACGACGAAAAGTCCGATGAAGAACAGGAGTGTCTCGTAGTCGACTTTTTTCAAGAGCTCTACGGCATGTCTAGGTGTTGTGATAAGTGTAAGAACAGCAACAAGGATACCGATAGTAGCAACCGTAAGTCCTGTCTGTGCGTGTGTTACGAGAAGTACAACTGCGATACCGAAGATGACGCAGCTAACTGCGAAGCTTCTCTTGGAAGTGATAGCTTCCTTTGGCTCCGGATACTTGATCTTCTCGCCTTTGAGGTCGCTCTTAAGGTGCTTTCTGAAAACGATGTAGAAGTACAAAACTACGAACACCATTGAGATGACTGCGATAAGACCTGTGTTTGTTACAAACTGTCCGAAAGAATAGTTCAAAGATGTTCCGATGATGATGTTCGGCGGGTCACCGCACATTGTAGCGGAGCCTCCGAGGTTAGCGCAGAAGATCTCTGCGATGATCATTGGAACAGGTGAGAATTTCAAAAGCTGTGCAAGCTCGACCGTAACAGCAGCAAGGAAAAGAATGACCGTGATACTGTCGATGAACATTGCAAGGATAAATGACATGATCATGAATGTAAGGAAGATCGACTGGACCTTATACTTAACGGCCTTAGCGATACCGAGGCAGAGCCATCTGAAGAAACCTGCTTTGGCCATGCCTTCGACCATTATCATCATTCCGAAGATGAAGATGATCGTTGCCCAGTTGATACCGGTGGAAGATTCCTCGCCGGTCGTAAGTATCCAGAAATTGGAGTCAAGGAAAGTCTTAAGGTTAAGAGTCTTCATAACTGCTTCTGAGGATCTCATGCAGATACCGAAGACCACGATGAGCATGAGCGCTCCGCAGCCAAGTGTTACAAAATGTCTCGGGATCCTCTCCGTAACGATGAGGACAAACATCAAAACGAATATTATCACCGCTAAAATCTGTGCAGCCATTGTTTTCTCCAATATTATAATATTTTAGACACCTGCTCTATTTTAGACCTTCGTGTCAATATTGGAAGTGATTTTTTATAGCTATTTTTCTCGAAAAAACGCGCACATCAAATGATTTTCGTGTGTGACTTCACTAATTACACCAGTTCTTTAACGAGATTTTTAAGTTCGCCGCACTCCTTGGTGATGTCCTCCGCCGCAAAGATAGCGGATACCAAAGCGACACCCTTGATGCCTCTTCCCTTGAGCTCACCCATGTTCTCTTTGGTGATTCCGCCGATTCCGACGATCGGGATATCGACTGCGCTTGAAAGTTCGTTAAGGATATTCAGGTCGATTTTTTTGGCATCGCCTTTTGTTGATGTTCCAAAACATGCGCCGACGCCCAGATAATCAGCGCCCTCGTCCTGTGCTCTTTTGGCATCAGCGACAGTCTTAGCGGAAGTTCCGATTATGAGCTTGTCGCCAGAAATCTTACGGACTTCCTTTGCAGGCATGTCAGACTGGCCGACGTGAACGCCGTCAGCGCCGCTTTTGAGGGCGACGTCGATGCTGTCGTTTATTATGAGTTTTACGCCGTAGGAATGACAGAGGTCGACTGCCTTTTTGGCTTCTTCCAGGAACTCTTCTTCGCTTAGGTCTTTTTCGCGAAGCTGTACCAAAGTAACGCCGCCTTTTAGGGCTTCTTCGATCTGCTGAAGGAGAGTCTTGTCACCTGTCCATCTGCTGTCGGTTACGGCGTAGAGCAAAAGCTCGTCATCAGTTATCCTCATTTTTGACCTCCTGGATCTTCACGTCTTCCATGCGGTCGATGGTCTCTGCGTCGAGATTGAACATCGCGTCGATGAGGTAGTTTCTGAAGCTGGCGTTGCCGTCTTTTTCAGTCATCCTCTCCTTGGCGATCTGACCGCAGATGCCCATGGCACAGACTGCCGCAGTTGCAGCGTCCAGAGCGTTATCCGGGTTTGCGGAAACGAAAGCGGTTATGACGGATGACATCATGCATCCGGAGCCCGTGATCGATGTAAGGAGCTGGTCGCCGTTATTTACGAAGCGGATGGAATTGCCGTCGGTGATGACGTCAACTGAACCGGAGACGACAACTATGGAGCCGGTCTTTTTCGAGAGGCCGATGGAGCAATCTATCGAGGCCTTGAAATCATTGAGGGGCGAGTCGACGCCGCGGGTCAGGCCGCCGAAGACTTTCTTGTTGTTGACCTTGACCTCCGAGAGGACTTTGATCTCGGAAAGGTTGCCGCGGATGACGGTCGGCTTTGATAGCGACAGGAACTGCTCGGCCCTGGAGGTCCTTACGTAAGAGCCGCCTGCTCCCACCGGATCGAAAACGATCGGCTTGTCGGACCTTCCTGCTGCGGTTGCCGCGAGGATCATGGCCTCGAACCTCTTGTCGTTGAGGGTGCCGAGGTTTACCGTAAGGCCGGAACTCAGGCCGACGATGTCAGCGACCTCGTCCACGTCATCAGTCATGCAAGGAGATGCGCCGCATGCGAAGAGCATGTTGGCACAGTCGTTGGCGGTCACGTAATTCGTGATCGAGTGTATCATTGGCTTTTGTTTTCTGGTGTTTGTCAGATACTCTCCGAACATCTTATTCACCTCTGAACTTTCTTATGATTCCCGTCTTGTGCAAAGCCAGGAGTATTACCGATGCGATGACCGCGCCTCCCGCCGTCGAGATCAGGAACGGCACCACATATGCGTAGAATGCGACTTCGCCCGCGTCCTTGCCCATTACGAGTATGGCGATCGGATATGCGCAGAGGCCTCCGAGGACTGCCGTTCCGAATACTTCTCCGATGACGGCCAGCGGGATCTTCTTGAACTTCGAATAGAGAAGTCCGCTAAGAAGTGCGCCGAACATGCTTCCCGGAAACGCCAGCGGTGTTCCAAGTGACAGAAGTACTCGTATAAGGCTCGCGATAAAAGCTACCGCCAGTCCGTACCATGGTCCCAGGAACACGGCACAAACGATATTTACCAAATGCTGCACAGGTGCGCATCTGCTTCCCAAAACCGGGAAAGAGAATAAACTTCCAACGACCGCTACGGCGATCATAATTCCCGCCAGAGCAGTCTTTCTAATTGCGTCTTTTCTCATCAGAATCTTCCGGAAGAACCGAATCCTCCTTCGCCGCGAACTGTCTCTTCAAGGCTCTCTGCCTCTTCGAAAACGCCTCTCAAGAAAGGAGTGATGACAAGCTGTGCGATCCTCTCGCCACAGCCGATGGTCTGAGGCTCCGTGCCGTGATTATGAAGAGCGACTTTGATCTCTCCTCTATAGTCACTGTCAACCACGCCGACTTTGTTGGCAGGTGCCAGGCCCTTTTTGCAAGCAAGTCCTGATCTCGCGTAGATGAGTCCTGCGAATCCAACCGGGATCTCACATGCGATGCCGGTGCCGATCATGACTGTCTCATTAGGGTTGATGGTGATATCTTTTTCGAGCACGGCATAAAGGTCTGCTCCTGCTGCGAACTCGCTGCCGTATGTAGGCATCTGTGCCTTCGGGTCAAGTTTGATGAATCTTATCTTTGTTTCCTGCATATAGCCTCCGTCAGAATATCTGTAAGATAAAGAATTTCAAGTAGTCTGTCTCAGTTACGTTCATAAGGATCGGATGGTCAGGAGACTGCTGTCTCTTCTCGATCTGCTTGATCCTTACGCCCGCGTCTTTTGCCGCCGACTCCAGCATCTTGATAAAGCTTGCTTCGTCCATGAAGTGAGAGCACGAACATGTGGCAAGGTAGCCACCTCTGGGAAGGGCTTTCATCGCGCGGTAGTTGATCTCCTTATAACCTCTCTTGGCGTTCTCAAAAGTCTGTCTCGACTTCGTAAACGCAGGCGGATCAAGGATGATGAAATCATACTCGCCGCTTCTTAGGTTAGGAAGAAGGTCGAACACGTCGGCAGCTTCAAAACTCATTATACTCGTAAGTCCGTTGATGTCGGCATTTCTTTTTGCCATTTCGACCGCCAGCTCCGACACGTCAACAGCGTGAACGTGCTTCGCGCCGCCTCTTGCGGCATTGAGTGCAAAAGAACCCGTGTGTGTAAAGCAGTCGAGGACCGTCTTACCCTTGGCAATCCTGGAGATCGCATCGCGGTTATATTTCTGGTCGAGGAAGAATCCGGTCTTCTGGCCGTTTTCGACATCTACATCATACTTGATGCCGTTCTCAACGATGGTTGCCACGGTCTTTTCAGGCACTTCCCTGCCCTCTAATCTGTAGTAACCTTTATACTCTTCAAGACCTTCGAGCTTACGGATCGCCACGTCGTTTCTCTCGTAGACTCCGATTATCTTCTCGCCTCTTTCTTCCAGGTCTTTTACGAGAAGTTCGAAGATCCTTCCCTTGATCTTATCTATGCCCAATGAGAGGACCTGAGCTACTAAGATGTCGTCAAATCTGTCGACCGTAAGTCCAGGCATCTCGTCTGCCTCACCAAAGATCAGTCTGCAGCAGTTCGTGTCGCCTTCCTTCATTACGGTGTATCTGTAATCGATGGCATACTTGATCCTTCTGGCCCAGAAAGCATCATCAAACTTGTCGTTGGCGTTATTGGAAATAAGTCTTACTCTTATCTTGGAATTGCCGTTATAAAAACCGGTACCCATGAACTTACCGGCAGACGTCATGACATCCACCAGCTCGCCGTCGGTTATTCCTTCCGATGTGCTCTCTATCTCGTTATCGTAGACCCAAGGGTGTCTTGATTCTCTTCTTCTTTTTCCCCTCTCGGTCAAAACAACTGATCTGTATTCTCTTTCCTGCTTCACGCGTCAGATCTCCTTACCCGCCAAAATCTCTTTATAGTCTTTAAGATTCTTCTTAAGAAGAGTCGGTATGTCAAGTTCATAAGGACACCTGGTCTTACAGATACCGCACTCGATACACAAGTCGATCTTGAGCATCTCCTGCTGCCAGTGGTCCGTCAGCCAGTTCTGCGAAGGCGCTCTTCTTATCATCTGGCTCATTCTCGCACACTGGTTGATCGTGATATCCACAGTGCACGGCATACAATAACCGCAGCCTCGGCAAAACTCTCCCAGAAGTTCTTTTCTGTCCTTATCAATAACGGCCTTAAGTTCATCCGTCATCGTCACTTCATTATCGAAAAAGTTCAGCCATTCATCAAGCTCGGACTGTCTTTGGATACCCCAGATAGGAAGCGCATCAAACTGACTCATGAAAGCCATGCATGCCTTGGAGTTATTAAGAAGTCCGCCTGATAATCCCTTCATGGCGATGAAGCCCATGTCATGCTCTTTGCAGCTTCTCGCAAGTTCCATGTCGCGGTCGCTGGCAAGGTAAGAAAACGGAAACTGCAAGGTCTCGTAAAGACCGCTTTTTACGATCTCCTCAGCAACGCCGATCTTATGTGCGGTAATGCCGATATGTCTGACCTTGCCCTGCTTTTTCGCGTCGACCAAAGCAAGATACAACTCGTCGTTTTCGTCATAACATCTCGGTGCACAGTGGAGCTGATATATATCTATATAGTCAGTTTTTAGATTCTTAAGAGTGGTGTCTAAGTCTTCTACAAACTTTGCCTTGTCGGAAGCCATGGTTTTCGATGCGATAAAGACTTTATCACGCATGCCTTCAAAGGCCTTACCGACCTTCTCTTCACTGTCGGAATATGCCCTGGCGGTGTCGAAAAATCTCATGCCGCCCTCGTAGGCGTTTCTTAAAAGGCTAACCGCTTCCTCGGTGCTGACTCTCTGGATCGGGAGAGCGCCAAAAGCATTCTGCGGGACTTCGATCCCTGTCTTACCTAGTCTTACTGTTCTCATGACTGCGCCCTCCTTAAAAATATGCTTTAACTATAACACACCAATACTTAATCTTATCTTTAAACTTTTTTGACGATGCATTAACCCTCCCCACGTAAGATGTAACCATAAAACAAAAACACCTCGGGAGGGTAAAGAAATGAAAAAGACAGCAAAGAAAGAACTCGTAATCACAGGAAAGAAGATGGTAAACGCACTCGCCTTCGTAGGACTCCTTTCACTCGGATGTTTGGTTTTCTTCCAGTTCGGACAGAACCTCGGTGAGTTCGCAAGAGTGATCTTCGGTTAATTAAAGATATATGAATTGAGAAAACAATAGGAAATGAGAAAACAAAAGTAAGCCGGCTTCAAAGCCGGTTTTCTTTTTGTCTTTCCTTAATGTCCTTAAACTATGGTTCAACAACACTTAAACTATTCTTTAATCTCAATTGACGATACATTAACCTTCCCCACGTAAGATGTAACCATAAAACAAAAACACCTCGGGAGGGTAAAGAAATGAAAAAGACAGCAAAGAAAGTAATAAACACAATCAACAGATACTTTGGAAGCCTCAAAGTCGAGACAAATCCGGTAAAGTTATTTATCCCACTCCTCATCGCATTTTCTGCAGTCCTGGAGATCGTATATCCGATAACACTTTACTTCATTAAGACATTCTGGAAGCACCAGACATTCGAATTCCCAAATCCAGTATACGGAATAGTCGTCGCTTTCCTGTTCGGCACGGTACTTTCGCTCATCATCAGCCACAACCACCGTGTTGAGCAGCAGACAGTTAGTTAAGTCATTAGTGAAAAAAGACATGAAATGAGAAAACAAAAGTAAGCCGGCTTCAAAGCCGGTTTTCTTTTTGTCTTGAAAAAGGTTGGATTTTCAGTTGCCTCCGATGTTTTTCCAACCTTAGGTTGGATTTTTCCGTTTACCATTCCTTAAAGTGCTTAAACAACGGTTCAACAACACTTAAACTTTTCTTTAATCTCAATTGACGATACATTAACCCTCCCCACGTAAGATGTAACCATAAAACAAAAACAACAAAACCTTAGGAGGGTATAAAAATGACAAACACAACATCAACAGAAAAGAAGAACACAATGAGCAAGTTTTTCCCTATCTTCAAGGGACTCACATTCGCTTTCTTGGTATTGAGCATCTTCTGGGCAATCTTCGGCGTATGCAGAGGCTTCGCGATCGTAGCAGCTTTCACACTCGGTCTTCTGTTCTTCATGAGCCTTGGTAAGAACAAAGAGACAACAAGCGATATCTTCACATCCTGCCTCATGGTAGCTGACTGCTCATTTGTCGTATGCATAATGTTCCTTGTTGGAAGAGTATTTATGGGAATGTAATCAGATAAAAAGATAATGGGAAAACTGATATGGATAATAAAAGAACAAATATAGGCCAGATCATCGGCGGAATCCTGGGTTCATCGTTTCAATACTTTATCATCACTTCGTATTTTAAGGATTGGTCAATATTCAGTGTATTGGCAATTGTGTTGGTAGCCGGGATCATCTGGTCGATAGCAGGAAGACTTATAGGAAGGTATTTGGACAGGAAGGAAACCAAGAAACTCTTAGTAGAAAAAGGAATTATGTGAATAACAGGAAAGGCGTTCGGAAGAACGTCTTTTTTATTGTCATCTTACGTTCATGTTTTTCATTTGTGTAATCAGAAAACTTATGCTAAACTGTCGAGCGGAAGATATGATGAAAAGAGAAAAGGTTCCTTTCCTCTTTCCTTATTTTGCTGTCTTCCAAAAAAACAAAGGGCGGCCGCAAAGCCGGGGAGGAAACTATATGAAACTATTAAAGAACACGGTATCACTCTTGCTTTCTGCAGTTGTAGTGACATGCATGGGATCAGCAGTATTTGCAGATTCAGGCGTCAACATCAACCAGACTTTCAAGGATGCAAATTTCAGGACTTATCTTAAGCAGTACGATAAGAACGCTAACGGCAGTCTTGATGACAGTGAACTTAAGAACATCACATCTATTTGCTGTACTTCGGAAAACAAGATCAAAGATGTCTCCGGTATTGAAAGACTTAAATACTGCACAGATTTCTCAGCTGTTGCTGGAGAAGTTGTGGATGTTGATCTCTCCAAGTGCACCAATATCAAAAATGTATCTATCTTTTGCTGCTCAAAGGTCAAATCTTTCAAAGCGGGAAGTAATCTTGAATACCTTGAAATTTCCCACAGTTCAATCGAGACTTTGGATCTTTCCTGTACTTTCTATCTTGAGACCATCGAATTGAGGTGTAATGATAACCTCACAGGAAAAGTAGATCTTACAAGAACACTGTTCCTCAAGAGCGCAATGATCTCATCATGTCCGGTAACCAGTATCGAATTCTGTAAGGCATCCAGACTCTCAGTATTGGAGATCACTGCCACAAATGTCAGTAATCTTGATCTCAGAAAGATCACAGGTCTTGATTTCACGCTCTACTTTTTTATCAGTTCAAACAGCAACCTTCGTTCCATGTCTCTTCCTAGTGATATCTTTATTTTCCATGTATCTCACATGAAGAACGGTAAAACTTCCTACATCGATGACACAAGATTATTTATCTTGGAATAAGCTATACATCGACACGGGGCTGTCTCACTTGTTGAGGCAGCCCTTTTTTTCGGCATAACAATTTAGAAAACAAAAGTAAACCTCCAAAGTTTGTTCGACTTTGGAGGTTCTTTTTACTTTTTTCGAAAATAATCGTCTTGCTCAGAGATCATCGCTCTATGGCATAACTCTTACATATTTCCGTGAATTCTTTTGACTTAACGAACTCATCGAAAACCTGCTCTTTTGTCATGCCGCCCTTCATCTCACCGAGCCAGTAATTCATTCCGTCTGTGTCAGGGTCGCGTCCCATAAACGTCTTATACATCTTGGTAATGAGCTGTTCGTTTGTAAGATTCATGTCTTCGATCTCCTTGGAGAAGAAGAATTCTCTTGCAGCCTTCGAACCTGAAAGTTCAAGGTTGGTCAATCCCAAACTCCAGAACTTAAGTCCGCCTTCTTCAGGATCTCTTCCGAGACACTCAGTATAAAGTCTTGTTGCAAACGCTGTTGCATTCTTTGATGCAACAGTAGCCTTTGCTCTTGTAGCACCGGATTTAACGCCGAATGATGCACAAACATTGCACCACTCTTCAGAGTTGATGAAGCAATCAACTACGGAATCACGTCCCTGAGTCTTGAGGCAGTTCATCCAGAAATTGAAACCGTCTTTATCATCTTTTGCTTCTCTGTCGAAGAATGTCTTGTAGAGAACTTCAAGGAACTGCTCATCAGTAAGTTTTCTGTCGTTAAACTCTTTACTCAAGAGGAACTCATTAGCGCACTGAGCACCATTAAGGTCACCGTTACCTACATGCTCACACCAGAATGCTTTTCCTTCTGGTTCGGATGCACGTCCAAGAGCTACTGTATAAAGTCTCTCAACAAAGGCTTCAAATCCGCCTTCATCAGAAGGGGCAGAAGTTGGAACAGTAGTAGGTGCTGTAGTAGGGGTCTTGGTAGGTGCTGCAGTAGGCGATGTGGTAGGTGCCTTGGTAGGATCTGCTGTCCACTTAGCGTAGAGAGTTATATATTCCGTTACAGCTGAATTGAAATTATAAGCTTGTGTGCAGGCTGAGTCTTTGTACCATCCACCGAATGTGTATCCTGTTTTTGTCGGGTCTGCAGGTTTAGTTGCAAATTCTCCGACCCACAGTTGCTGAGAAGCAACAGCAGTTCCGCCATTTGTTTCATATTGGACTGTTACCCAACACTTATACGATATACCCTTTGTTTCCGCATAGGTCTGTGCATAACTACCGGCTACACAATAGATCGTCACAGGACACTCATTAAAAGCAGCATAGCCTATCTCATTCACACTTTCAGGGATAACAACCTTTTTCAAATTATTGCAATAACTAAACGCATATGTTCCAATAGTTGTCACACCGTCAGGGATAGTAACAGACGTTAGATTATAACAACTATTAAACGCCGATTCTCCAATACTTGTCACAGTAGAAGGAATAGTATATGATGTATCGGTTTTCCCACGTGGAAAGGTTATTAATTCGGTTTTATCCTTATTAAATACTATGCCGTTTTCACTGCAGTAATTCGGATTATTACTGTCTACATTAATGGAAACAAGTCCACTAGCAAAAGCCTGAGGGTGAAGACTTGTCACACTGGAAGGAATAGTTACGGAAGTAAGACCACAACAGCCAAATGCACAATAACCGATACTTGTTACGCTGTTTGGGATAGTAACAGATGTTAGTTCACTA
The DNA here is from genome assembly GCA_947303255.1 of uncultured Clostridia bacterium. Taxonomy (GTDB): domain Bacteria; phylum Bacillota; class Clostridia; order Saccharofermentanales; family Saccharofermentanaceae; genus Saccharofermentans. The sequence continues at coordinate 24,489 of CAMYXL010000018.1, forward strand.
CAACCATAAAACGTATAAAGTTCAATAGCTTTCACTCCGTTAGGAATAGTAACAGATTGCAAAGAAGAATTATTATAAAACGCATCTCTACCAATGAGTGTAACACTTGAAGGAATCGTTACGGATGTAAGATTTACACAGTTCTCAAATGAATACTCTCCAATGCTTGTTACATCGGATTTGATAACAATTGACTTGATATCGTCATCACCATAAAAAGGGGATAGATTAGATCCGTAAGATTCATAATCATACATAGGACCTTCTCCACTGATCGTGAGTTTACCATTATCGTCGAGCACATATGCGACACTGTCACCGCATTGACCAAGCCTCACAATATTACCTTCAACACCAACGAACGGGATTTTGTGTTTATTTGCAAATACCTCAGCACTGCTTCCGGCTTTACCATAGATCGTTAACTTAGAATCATCTTTAAAAGAATCATTTGCTATGGTCTGTACACTGTCCGGAATATTTACAAAAGAAAGGTTAGTACAACTCTCAAATGCACTGGTACCTATATCGGTTACCCCATCCGGAATAGTAATCGAAGTAAGGCTTTCACATTTATAAAAAGCCCTATTAGGTATAGTTGTCATATTTTTAGAGATATTAGCAGAAGAAAGACTTGTACACTCAGTAAATGCAAACTCACCAATGCCTGTCACACTATCCGGAATAGTAACGGATTCGAGTTTGGTACAATATCCAAATGCAGATCTTGATATTGTTGTCACACCATCAGGAATAGTAACAGATGTTAGATTATCACACTTATAAAAACTAAAATAACCGATAGATGTCACACCGGATTCGATAATAACCTCCTTTATGCTGCTATCATTATAAAAAGGAGAAGACGTGGAAGTATAATTTTTCATAGCCCCAGTTCCACTGATCGTGAGTATACCCGCATCATCTAGTTCATACGAGACATTATTACCGCATGTACCGAATTTCACAACATTAGCACCCTTGAACGGTATACCATTTGTTTCCGCATAGGTCCGTGCATAACTACCGGCTACACAATAGATCGTCACAGGACACTCATTAAAAGCAGCATAGCCTATCTCATTCACACTTTCAGGGATAACAACCTTTTTCAAATTATTGCAATAACTAAACGCATATGTTCCAATAGTTGTCACACCGTCAGGGATAGTAACAGACGTTAGATTATAACAACTATTAAACGCCGATTCTCCAATACTTGTCACAGTAGAAGGAATAGTATATGATGTATCGGTTTTCCCACGTGGAAAGGTTATTAATTCGGTTTTATCCTTATTAAATACTATGCCGTTTTCACTGCAGTAATTCGGATTATTACTGTCTACATTAATGGAAACAAGTCCACTAGCAAAAGCCTGAGGGTGAAGACTTGTCACACTGGAAGGAATAGTTACGGAAGTAAGACCACAACAGCCAAATGCACAATAACCGATACTTGTTACGCTGTTTGGGATAGTAACAGATGTTAGTTCACTACAACCATAAAACGTATAAAGTTCAATAGCTTTCACTCCGTTAGGAATAGTAACAGATTGCAAAGAAGAATTATTATAAAACGCATCTCTACCAATGAGTGTAACACTTGAAGGAATCGTTACGGATGTAAGATTTACACAGTTCTCAAATGAATACTCTCCAATGCTTGTTACATCGGATTTGATAACAATTGACTTGATATCGTCATCACCATAAAAAGGGGATAGATTAGATCCGTAAGATTCATAATCATACATAGGACCTTTTCCGCTGATCGTGAGTTTACCCGTATTGTCGAGCTCATATGAGACTTTGTCACCGCAAGAGCCACTGGCGACTACTCCTGCATTTACGGTTTTCGCGAATGGTGGGAACAAAACCACACTCAGTAACATGGAAAGTATGATAACTGCACTTAGCAACACTTTCCCTCTTTGAATCTTCATCAATAATACCTCCAAATTCTTTTTAATTTACATTTTGTTTCTATACAACAAAAGACGTGGCTACCCAACCCAAACGGGTACCACATCCTTAGATCATTTCGGGATGATGTGATATCTGATTGAGGCATAATCATCCTGCCTAATTGCCTCGAAGATTATCGGAATCCTTATCACAGCTGTAAACTCCCTGATTTAATAACTTTCGGGTAAGATACATTTACCTTCAATTTATAAATATATTTTGTCACTATCTGTATTTTAATACAACCTCGTTATGAAAATTATGGAAAGAATATAAAATGGAGATCTCGCCTGACGCATCCTTTTATTGCTCATTGTCTTCGTGAGTTTTACCAAGGAAACAAATAACCCCCGGAGTCGAAAAACTTCTGGGGGTTTGTGTTCTGTTTTTGACAGCCTTTTCGGCTTGTTGAAAAAAGTATTTATCTGTAAATGATCTCGTTTCTCTTAGGTCCTGTGGAGACGATGGAGATGTGAACTCCGAGTTCCTTCTCAACGAAGAGGACATAGTCCTGTGCTTCCTTAGGAAGCTTATCAAACTCTGTGATTCCTCTGATGTCGCACTTCCAACCAGGAAGCTTAGTAAGAACCGGCTTAGCGGAATCAAGCTTTGTAGGATTCGGGAAATCCTTTGTCTCAACACCGTCTACGATATAGCCTGTGCAAACCGGGATCTCATCGAGGTATCCGAGACAGTCGATAGCTGTGAAAGCAACCTCTGTTGCACCCTGAACCTGGCAGCCGTAACGTGAAGCTACGCAGTCGAACCAACCCATACGACGTGGACGTCCTGTTGTTGCACCGTACTCACCTGCGTCACCGCCGCGCTTACGAAGCTCGTCAGCCTCGTCGCCGAAGATCTCGCTTACGAAAGCACCTGCACCAACTGCAGAAGAGTAAGCCTTAACTACTGTGACAACATCCTTGATCTCATATGGCGGGATACCTGCGCCTACTGCACCGTAACCTGCGAGAGTGGATGAAGATGTAACCATAGGATAGATTCCGAGGTCCGGATCCTTCATGGAACCGAGTTGACCTTCAAGAAGGATCTTCTTTCCGGACTTGATAGCATCGTGCAAGTAGCTCTGTGTGTTGCAGACATAAGGAGCAACAACATCAGCCCACTTGGATACTTCCTCGAAAAGCTGGTTTGCATCGATCGGATCTTTCTTGTAAAGGTGAACGATGAGAGCATTCTTGATCTCGAGAACTCTCTCGATCTTTTCCTTCAAAGCTTCCTTGTTGAAGAGCTCGCCTACCTGGAAACCGATCTTAGCATATTTGTCAGAGTAGAAAGGAGCGATACCGGACTTTGTAGAACCGAAAGCCTTGCCACCGAGCCTTTCTTCCTCATACTGATCGAAAAGGATGTGGTACGGCATTACGATCTGTGCTCTGTCAGAAACCTTGATCTGTGGCTCGATTCCGCGCTCCTTGAGGGAGTTCAATTCCTCGATGAACTTAGGAATGTTGAATGCAACGCCGTTACCGATTATGTTTACGATGTTCTTATGGCATACACCTGATGGCATCAAGTGAAGTGCGAATTTACCGAACTCATTGATGATCGTATGTCCTGCATTGGCACCGCCCTGAAAACGGATAACAATGTCTGATTCAGAAGCCAAAAGGTCTGTGATCTTACCCTTACCTTCGTCACCCCAGTTAGCTCCAACGATAGCTTTAACCATAAAAACCTCCAATTGATGTTTATATTATGTGTTTCAAACCAAACGTTCGAATTATAATACATATATAAAAGGATTTCAATTTAATAAAGTGTCACAATAATTGCCGATTTTTGCCCGCTTAGCCGTTTAAGTATTCCAAAGCCTTGTTAAGAGCCAGATCCTCGATCTCGCTTGACAGTTCAGGAAGGACATAATCTTCCCCGTACTTGTTCTTGAGGGCTGTCTCAAGGAGAAGATCAGTTACGGCAGCGTTTTTCGGAAGGAAGCTTCCGTGGGAATATGTGCAGAAACAATTCTTGTATCTTGCTCCCTCGAAGCCGTCCTCACCGTTATTTCCGGCACCTTTGATGACTTTCATGAACGGCTTTACCGATGGACCCAGGTGGGTCCTTCCGCTGTGGTTCTCAAAACCTGCGACCTTTACGTTCTTTCCGGATGGAAGCTCGATCTCGTAGATCGTGTCCTGAATGAAGCGCTCTTTCTTGCCTTCTGTGTAGATATCTATGGCGCCCAGGCACTCCAGCTTGTTGCCGTCATGCTCCAGGTAGTATTTTCCCAGCATCTGATAACCGCCGCAGATACAAAGGAAGACTTTTCCGTCTTCGATCATGTTCTTTATGGTCGGTCCCTTGACGTGGACGAGGTCGTCCTTGAGGATATTCTGTTCATTGTCCTGACCTCCTCCGAGGAAAGCGATGTCGATCTTTGAAGGATCCAGCTCGTCACCTATGGAGATCTCCTTTATGGTGACGTCAATGCCGCGGCGGACCGCCCTGGTATAGAGCGCGAGGACGTTTCCCCTGTCGCCGTAGAGGTTCAGAAGGTCAGGATAAAAATGTCCGATCGTTAACTTAATCTCACTCATATCCGTCCTCACTTCCAGAAATCCTTGATTCCGAGCTCGCTTACGAGCCTGCCGCGAAGATCCAGCATAGCGGTATAGTTCGGGAGAACGTATACGCAGCCGCCTTCTTCGCACTCTTCGACTGCTTTTTTGAGAAGCTTCACGGCATCAGCCATCGGCGCACATTCAATGTCTTTTTGATCCTTGCCGCTGTAGTTCACGCGAAGGAGCATGTCGCCGTACCTCTCGCCGGAGACGTATATTTTCTTCGGAAGCATCTCCACCTTGCTCTCAAAATCAACGTCCCAGATCCATGACACGTCCTTGCCGTCAGCGATGTTGCTGTTAAGAAGGAACATCAGCGACTTCGCGTCGTGTGCCTCCGATACGAAGGACAGTGATCTGTCGAGTCCAGCCGGATTTTTGACAAGGAGTATGCAGAGTTTCTTGCCGCCCGGAAGGTCGATCTTCTCCATTCTTCCGAAAGCAGCCTTTACCTCGGAAGAAGCTTTGCAGGCCTTCTTGAACGGCTCTTCCCTGCCCTCGAGCTTTAACATCTCGGTTACCGCAGACACTGCGGCGCAGGTGTTGTAGAGATTGTGCATACCCGGGATCTTAAGAGACAGTTCTTCTTTCTCTTCACCCTTTTTTATCTCGAAAACATACCCTTCATCGGAAGGACTGTTCTTTAAGTCATAGATAACTTCATAAGTTGTGGACGGACTTTTAAAGCCGCAGGACGGACAGTAAAAATCGCCCAGATGGCTGAAGCTTCTGGAGTTGTATTCGTATCTGACTTTGCACTCAGGGCAGTAGACTGCGTCGCTTGAGGCCTTGATCACGCCTTTTCGAGAAGGATAAGTCTTATTGTTATAAGTCATGGATTCCTTGCTCATGCCGAAGAAAAGGCTTCGGTCTTCCCTGCCCTTGCCGAGGGCTGCAACGAGGGAATCGTCGCTGTTTAAGATGAGCTTGGCGGAAGTCTTGTCGATACCGGAAGCGATAAGATCCCTGGTGTGGGTCAGTTCGCCGTAACGGTCGAGCTGATCTCTGAAAAGGTTGGTAACAACGGAAATCTTCGGCTTAAGAGAACCCGCGATCTTTGCGAAAGCGGCTTCGTCAGTCTCGAGGACGTAGATGGTCTTCTTGTCGGTCTTCGGCTTCTCGCAGATAAGAGTTGTCGCGATGCCGGACGCCAGATTCGCGCCGGAGATGTTGTTGATAACTTCGTAGTCGCCATATGAAGCGATCATCTCGGAGATCATGTGGGATGTTGTGGTCTTGCCGTTGGTACCGGTGACCGTGATTATAAACTTGCCTTCTGCCGCCTTTTTGATGGCATCAGGATCGAACTTGAGAGCTGTCTTGCCCGGAAGAGTAGTTGCTCCTCTTCCCATCAGCCTTAAACCCAGTTTCACGGTCTTTGCCGCGAGCTTAGAAATTCCGAATCTCATCTTATGTTAATCCTCGCCCTCCAGGATATGACCTATTACGAGGATCCTCTTGGTTCCTTCCCCGGTGTATGTACAGCTAACCAGAGTGATCTGCTTGCCCGTACCGTCGTCACCGTCTACATAATCCTCCAACTCAGAAGGATCGACGACTATCGTCTTATCAACTATATAGATATATTCTTTGCCGTCAAGCATCGTGATCTTAACTGTATCTCCGATCTTAACGTCTATGAGCTTATTGAAGAACATTCCCTCAACACGCATGTGGTGTCCGAGAAGACAGCAGTTTCCGTCTTCACCCGGGAGCACGGATGACTGGTGATGACCGATCCCGTAACGAAGGTCGATTACGGTATCGTTATCGAAAACAACGAAATGGCAGTCGATGGAATCGATGTCGATCATGCCGAGAACCGTCAAAGTAACGTCATCAGGCATCTCTTCGAGTGCAGCCTCGATCTCGGCCTTGATAGCCTCAGCATCAGCGCCTTCAGCGTAGATATCGTAATCTTCGCCGTTTACCTTGTTTGCATCCTTAGGAACAACGATCGTATATTCGGTGACGTCAGGTTTGATGATGATCTCCTCGACCTTTTCGACCTGAGCCTGAACTTCCTTTTTGCGCATGCGGTTCTTTATCGGGTCAATGAGAAGGAAGATGGCAGCGACGATTGCGAACAGCAAAGCCACTACAAGAAGAACATTACTGATGATCTTGTTCTTTTTTCTTCTTGCTTCCCTGTCGTATTTACGGCCGTTTTCGTCAACTCCGAAGAGTTTTGTACCTTTATAGTCCCCGTTCATCCTTATCTCCGAAAAAATCCGATAAAATTGGAATTTGTAACATTATTATAATGCATTTCTGTGATATTATATGTTTACTTTTCACTTTTTTTGGAGGATGGGTTATGTCAATCTGGGATAATGCGCTTTCTATATTGGAATTAGATTCCCGTATCAACAAGGTAGTATTGGACAGCATCCTCAAAAAGATAAAGACAGTCAAAGAAGATGACGGCTTCATCGTTTTATCCTGCCGCGATGATTATTCAATGAGCATCGCCAAGGAAAAGACCATGACCAATTATATCGAAGGTGCAATAAAGACCGTTACCGACAAGCCTTACAAAGTAAGCTTCGTAATCGAGGGCGACGAGAAAGCTCTTACGACTTCAACTATCGCCGAGCGTAAGGTCCAGGAAAAGACCAAGATAACCAACGTTTCTTCACAGACAAACTTAAGTAATCTCTATACATTTGAGAACTTCGTCGTAGGTAACTGTAACCGATTTGCACAGGCTGCCAGCGTCAGAGTTGCCGATAAGCCGGGTCAGACCCAGTACAATCCTTTGTACCTCTGGGGTAACTCAGGTCTCGGAAAGACTCACCTCATGCAGGCCATCGGTAACAGGATCGTTCAGAACTATCCTAACAAGAGAGTTATCTACACTACTTGTGAGAATTTTACCAACGAATATATTTCCACGATCAAGAGCAAGGATTACGATTCATTCAGAAACCTCTACAGAAACGTTGATGTACTGATGATCGACGATATCCAGTTCCTTATCGGTAAAGAGGGTGTTCAGGAAGAGTTCTTCAACACTTTTGAGAGCCTCATCAATTCCGGTAAGCAGATCGTAATCACGTCAGATAAAGCACCAAACAACCTGGTATCACTTGATGAGCGTCTCACATCACGTTTCCAGAACGGATACACAATGGACGTTCAGCCACCGGATTTTGAGACACGTAAGGCAATCCTTATATCAAAGCTCGAAAAAGATTCCATCCAGGTATCTGATGAAGTCCTTAATTATATCTGCGAAAACGCCACGAGCAATATCCGTCAGATCAACGGAGCATGCAATATCCTTGCATCTTTCTTTGCTCTGTCTAATGAAGTGGTTCAGCTGTCACAAGTTGAGTCGATGCTTCATAACTTCATCTCTCCTAAAAAGGCTCAGCAGGCTACTCCTGAGCTTATCATGTCCATTGTTTCACAGTACTACGGAATCGGTGTTGATAAGATGAAGTCTAAGGTAAGAAGCAAGGATGTATTAACTGCAAGAAGCGTTGCTATGTACATGTTAAGAGAACTTTTGGATATGCAGCTTAATAAGATCGGCCAGTTCTTTGGCGGAAGAGATCATGCTACGGTTATCAATTCACTTAATAAGGTCAGCAATGATGACGATCTTTTGAGAGATATCGAGGAGATCAAGAAGAGTCTTGGTGTTGAAGGTTATCAACTCTGAGTGTTGAAAAGTTGATAATAACTTGTGATATGTAAGTTGATAACATGTGGATATTTAACACTGTTAAAAAGCCCGGTTTTATCAACAAGGATAATCTGATTTTTCCACACGTTTTCGAGAGGACATAATGACCTTGTCTCTAGGCTTATACGTGTTATCAACATTATCATCACCCATAATAGAAATACTAATAGAAAATTTATATTGATACAAAAAACAATTCATTTTCGAGCCTTAATAAAGTATAATATTACGGTAAAGTTATTATATGAAAGGCGGATAAAGTTAAGATGAAGTTTAATTGCAGCAAGAACAGTCTTGATTCAGCTATTTCAATAGTTCAAAAGGCTGTTAAGACGAATACCACAGTTCCGATCCTTGACGGTATTCTCATTCAGGCTGAAGGATCTTCCGTTAAGCTCACAGGTTATGACCTGGAGACAGGTATTGAAGCAGATGTTGATTCCGATGTTTCCGCAGACGGATCAGTTGTAGTTAATTCAAAGATTTTCGGTGAGATCGTAAGAAAGCTTCCTGAGGATATGGTTACCATCAAGACTGATGATAATTTCCAGCTTTCCATCGAGAGCGGATCTACCGTATTTAATATCAGAGGTAAGTCAGCTGAGAGCTATCCTAAGATCCCTGTTATCGGCAATAACAACAAGATCATCCTTCCACAGGCAATGCTCAAGAAGATGATCAGCAAGACTATCTTCGCAGTATCCAAGGACGATACGAGACAATCCCTTACAGGATGCTATATCGAGAGCAACGGCAGAGATATCACAATGGTTGCTATCGACGGTTTCAGAATGGCTCTCCGTAAGACATATGCAGGCGAAGAGTTCCCTACGATGAATTACATCATTCCGGGTAAGGCTCTTAACGAAGCAGCTAAGATTTTTGATGATAAGACAGAGGATGAGGAAGTTATCATCTATTCTTCCGAGAATCACCTCCTCTTTGATATCGGTCATGTAAGGATCGTATCAAGACTTATCAAGGGTCCTTTCGTTGCTTATAATTCAATCATCCAGAAGAATCCTAAGTCAGTTATGACAATAAGTAAGAAGGCTTTGCTCGATGCTGTTGAGCGTGCTTCCCTTATCATCCTTAACGACGAGAGAAGATGCCCTGTTCAGCTTTACATGAACGAGAGCGGAACAGTTCTTACAGTTGCAGCAAATACTGATTGCGGTACTTTGAGAGAAGATGTTGAGTCCAATCTCACAGGTGAGAAGATCGATATCGACTTTAACGCACGTTATATCATTGATGCTCTTAAGAACATCGATGAGGAGAACATCAAGATCGAGTTCAACGGCGGTAACGGTCCTTGTATCATCACTCCTGTGGAAGGCGACGACTTCGTATATTTGATCCTTCCTATCAGAAGATGATAATAAGATCCATACATCTTAAAAACTTCAGAAATTACAGAAGGCTTGACCTGGACGTCGGGCCTTCTGTTAATATTATTTACGGTTTTAACGCTCAGGGTAAGACCAATATCATCGAGGCAATAAATGTCTGTTCGTGTCTTTCTTCACACAGGACCCCTAAGGACAGGGATCTCATAACTTTCAAGGAAAACGAATATGAGATCAAAATTGACTTATTGGACCCTAAAGATAACTATAAGACCGATCTTTTGATCACTTATCTTACCGAAAAATCTGAAGAAAACAGTACTTCTGCTCCAAAAAGGATCCTAAAACAGGATTCCATGCAGATTTCCAAGATAGCTTCATATCTAGGCATTTGTAACACTGTTATCTTCGCTCCTGAAGACTTAAATCTCATAAAAGGAGCTCCTTCGGTACGTAGAAAATTCTTAAATCTCATCATAAGCAAGACATCACCTACGTATTTTGATCTATTGAACAAATACAATCGTCTCATCGGACAGAAAAATGCCAGTTTAAAGTCCTTCAGAGGCGGTCCGGCAAATGATGAGACAATGGATTTCTGGGATTATCCTCTGGCTGATATCTCTGCTGAGATCATACTTTACCGCTACAGGTATTCCCTGCTACTGAATAAGTTCTCATCCAGGCATCATCTGGATATTTCCGAGGAAAAAGAGAACCTCAAGATCAGCTATTCAACGATACAAGGCTCTATAGAGCTCATAAATGCGTTTCTCGAAGAAAATGCATTACTTGATGCGTTTATCAATGGAAGCGCTGAGAGGGGCATTTACGCGCGAATTAAGGGCATACTGAGTGAACACCTCTACAGTAAGTTCAAAGGAATGCGTCAGAACGACTCTGAGAAGGGAATTACGGGCATAGGAATCCACAAGGATGATCTGGAGATCACATTGAACGATATGTCCATGAAGATATATTCATCCCAGGGACAGCAAAGATCCGCTGCATTATCTCTTAAGCTCTCAGAACTTGATATAATACGTGATTTCTGCAGGTCCTCCCCTATCCTTCTTCTGGACGATGTATTCTCTGAATTGGACGCCAAACGCCGTGTAAGCCTTATTTCCGGCATGGTAAACGCCCAGATATTCATTACCTGTACCGAACGTGAATATATCGAAAAAGAGCTCGGAACGCTCGTTGACGGCGCTTCCCTGCCCCGCTATTTCCACGTGGAAAACGGCACTGTAACACCCGAATAAAAATTTAATATTATAATAAGCATATTATGATATAATAGTGTGGTATGCACGGAAAGTGTGCGCGGAGGTAATATCATGTATGTTCACTTGGGAGGAGATGTTTCCGTTATCGATTCGGATATAACGGCAATAATCAATCTCGAGACAAGTCTTCCGTCCGATGAGGATATGAACAACTTCATCAGGGCTGAGGAAGACGGAAACAGACTTCAATATATTGAGGGAGATCTGCCAAAATCTCTGGTCCTTACGACCGATAAAACATATGTTTCCTCAATGTCTGTATCTGTCCTTTTAAAAAGACTTACATCTGTGGATCTTACTGAAAATACCTGAATTAACATTGTTACAAATGCCCTGTTATCAGTGGTTTTAATAGTTTTTGAGAGGAATGACGAAAAATGGACGAAAAAAATGAAAACCAGCCTATTAGCGGCGAAGTAGACCAGTATTTTCAGCCTGTAGAAGGCGGAGATGACGATGAACTTCGTAACCTGGCGGAGAACCCGAGAGCCCTCACCGAGGACTACAAGGAAGAGATGGATGACATCGCTGCAGCTTCCGCAGGTCAGGACGAGTTTGACACATCCAACTCCAGCGACTATGACGAGAGTGACATCCAGGTCCTCGAGGGACTTGAAGCTGTTCGTAAGCGTCCTGGTATGTATATCGGTGACACAACACCTAGAGGTCTCCACCACTGCGTTTATGAGATCGTTGCCAATTCAGTTGACGAGGCTCTTGCAGGCCGTTGTGACACGATCTTTTTGACAGTCGAAAAAGACGGATCCGTTACAGTAAAAGATAACGGTTCAGGTATTCCTGTAGGAGAACACCCTAAGATGCACATCCCTACTGTTGAAGTTGTTCACACAGTACTTCATGCCGGCGGTAAATTCGGCGGCGGAGCATATAGTGTTTCAGGTGGTCTCCATGGCGTTGGTGCTTCCGTTGTTAACGCTCTTTCTGAGCATATGAAGGTTCAGGTTCGCCGTGACGGAAATATCTATGAGATCGAATTTGAGCGCGGAAAGACTACAGTTCCGCTTCATATCGTAGGAAAATGCGATGCTTCTGACACAGGAACGACTACAAACTTCTACCCGGATAATCAGATCTTTGATGATATTACATTCGATTTTTCATCAATGATCTCTCGTTATCGTGAGATGGCTTTCCTCAACAGAGAAGTTACCATTGAATTGTGCGATGACAGAGGAGAAACTCCAAATAATGTTCATTTGCACTATGACGGTGGTATCATTTCCTTCGTTGAGTATCTGAACAGACATAAGGAAGCACTTCATAATCCGCCGATCTATATGGCTACTCGTTCTGGAGATTGCTTCGTAGAGATCGCTTTGCAGTACAACGATTCCTATCAGGAAAACGTATACAGCTATGCTAATAACATCGCTACAGTTGAAGGCGGTACGCACCTTACGGGCTTTAGAGCCGCAATGACTCGTGTAGTTAATAACTACGCAAGAAAGTACAAATTCCTTAAGGATAATGATGCTAAACTTCAGCCAGAAGATACCAGAGAAGGTCTTTCGGCTATTATCTCTGTTAAGCTTCCTGAGCCACAGTTCGAAGGTCAGACAAAATCCAAGCTCGGTAATGCAGAGATCAGATCTCTCGTTGAGAATGCCGTAGCTGATAAGTTTATGATCTTCCTTGAAGAAAATCCGGATATCTCCAAGATAATCATGGATAAATGTCTCTCAGCTTCCAGAGCACGTGATGCTGCTAAGAAAGCTCGTGAGATGACAAGAAGAAAGAACGTACTTGAGGGTAACTCACTTCCTGGTAAGCTCGCTGACTGTCAGTCTTCTGAGGCTGAGTTCTGTGAGATCTTTATCGTTGAGGGTGACTCCGCTGGCGGATCCGCAAAGCAGGGCAGAGAGCGTAAATATCAGGCTATTCTCCCACTTTGGGGTAAGATGCTCAACGTTGAAAAGGCTCGTATCGATAAGGTATTCAGTAATGAGAAGCTTCAGCCGGTAGTTATGGCTCTCGGTGCAGGTATCGGTGATGATTTTGATGAGAGCAAACTCCGTTATCACAAAGTTATCATCATGGCCGATGCCGATGTCGACGGATCACATATCAGAACGCTTCTTTTGACATTCTTCTTCAGATATCTCCGTCCGCTCGTAGATAACGGATATGTTTATATCGCTTGTCCGCCACTCTACAAAGTATATAAGGGTGAGGAAGCTTACTACGCTTACGAAGATTCTGAGATCGAGGCTATTAAAGAGCAGACAGGATGGACAAATCCATCTATTCAGCGTTATAAGGGTCTCGGTGAGATGAGTTCTGAACAGCTCTGGGATACAACAATGAATCCTTCAACCAGAAAGCTTAAGAGAGTTACTCTTGAAGATGCACAGGCTGCAGACGAGACATTTACACTTCTCATGGGTGATCAGGTTGAGCCACGTAAGATGTTTATCCAGGAGAACGCTAAGCACGCTAATATCGATAACTGATATTCAGGATACGTTTATAATGAAGAAGGACCCTCGTACAATGTACGGGGGGTTTTTCTTATTGTTCCACGTGGAACAATTGAATGAAAAGATGACAATTGGACCAAAATGTTCCACGTGGAACAATTCATATCTGTAAAGATAATGAAATATAATATGTGAATTAGAATGATATAGTATTATTATGATTTAAATAATAAAGGGGACAATATATGACTCACATCATTTCTATCGTTAATCAGAAGGGTGGAGTCGGTAAAACGACTACTGCCGTCAATTTGTGTGCCTTTCTGGGTAAGAAACGTAAGAAAGTGCTCATGATCGACTTGGATCCTCAGGGAAATGCTACAAGCGGTCTCGGAATAGATAAGGGAAATATCGAGAATACGATCTACGATGTATTGGTAAATGAAGTACCGATGTCTGAGGTAGCATGTGAATCTGCAGCTAAGAATGTAGATATCTGTCCGACCAATATCAATCTTGCCGGTGCAGAGGTTGAATTGGTATCTGCTATGTCCAGAGAACAGATCCTGAAGAATGCCATAGCGGAAGTGGAAGAGAACTACGATTACATTATCATCGATTGTCCTCCTTCATTGGGACTTCTTACTATAAATGCGCTTACTGCAGCTAATGGTGTTATCGTTCCTATTCAGGGCGAATATTATGCTCTCGAAGGACTTACACAGCTCATCGATACCATCAATATCGTTAAGAAGAAACTCAATCCGAAGATTGGTATTCTTGGTGTTGTACTTACCATGTTTGACAGACGTACACAGCTCACCAGACAAGTAAAAGATGAAGTGGATAAGTACTTCGGAGAGAAGGTATTCAAGACCTTTATCCCGCGTAACGTAAGACTTGCCGAAGCGCCTAGCCACGGGCTTCCGATATGTGAGTATGATGAGAAGTCAAAGGGTGCAAAAGCATACGAAGCTTTAACAAAAGAAGTTATCAACAGGACGAAATAATATATAGACGGTCATCTATATGAAAGGAGTATAACATGGCAGCAAACAAGGGACTTGGTAAAGGCTTAGGAGCTCTCTTATCAGCAGAAGGAATTCCTGAGAGCACAAAGGATTCAGTCGTAGAACTTAAGATAAACGATATATCACCAAACGAGGGTCAGCCGCGTAAAGTTTTCAACGAGGAAATGCTCAATGAATTGGCAGCTTCCATCAAGGAAAACGGCGTCATCCAGCCGATCATCGTTCAGAAGAAGGGAACAGGCTACAGGATCGTAGCAGGTGAGAGAAGATGGCGTGCGTCAAGGCTTGCAGGACTTAAGGTAATCCCTGCTATCGTAAGAGAACTTACTGACCTTCAGACAATGGAGCAGGCTCTTATCGAAAACATTCAGCGTGAAGACTTAAATCCGATTGAAGAAGCTTACGCTATGCATAACCTCCTTAAGGCTCATAAGATGTCTCAGGAGCAGCTCGCGAAAAAGCTCGGTAAACCTAGAGCTACCATCGCCAATATGATCAGACTTATCAACATCGATGAGGCTCTTCAGGACTACGTTGCAAACGGTGAATTAAGCGTAGGTCACGCAAAGGTTTTGCTCGGTCTTAAATCAGGCGAAGAACAGCGTAAGATCGCCGACGTTATCATGACTAAGGATCTTAACGTAAGGCAGACAGAAGACTACATTAGAAGACTTACGGAAGACAAGACATCCACACCTAAAAAGGTACCGATGAACGAAGGTCTCAAGCTCTCCACAAAAGAGACAGAGACAAGACTTAAGAAGGTTCTCGGATCGAAGGTTAAGATCAAGCTTTCGGACGTTACGACAGGTAAGGGAAAACTTGTAATCGATTACAAGAACTACGAGGATCTCGACCGTCTCATTGGTCTTATCGAACAGTAAAAATATCTGATGGGGGTGTTCCACGAACATCCCCATTTTTTAATGCTATAATATACGGCAGGATAGGGAGGGATACTATGACTACTGAATCAAAAAAGATAAGTAAGGATTACATTGAAGAATTTCTTAACACGGGAGTATCTGTTGCCAAGATAAAAGCAGATCCCAAAAAGCCGATCGACAACTGGTTTTCGAGACTTACAATATGGATTACATTCGTAACTGTTTGGATCGTTGCTGTTCTGGGTGTGTTGGGATTTTTCGGATACTGTATAGTAACCAAGAGTGCACCTGTTACTTTCTTCATTCTCGGTGCGGCTTTGTTGATCTTGTTCGGTATGTTGATCATTCTGCTCATGAAGAACGTAAAGCTTTTGAAGATGCTGAAGAGCAAGCGTAAAGAGTACATGACTTCAGAACGCAATGTGGTCTACAAGATCAGCGAAGAGGAATTTGAATACGAGGACATCGGAAAGCAGAAGATATCATTCGCATGGCCGGAAGTCGATTTCATTCTTATTCGCGAAAAAGGAAGCTACGTCATTCCGAAGGATACGTCAAAGATGGCTTTCATCGGTGTACCGAACGAGAACGGAAAAACACTTAAAGATTATCTTGTGGAACAGAAGATAAACGTAAAGATAATCAAGTCCAAATAACAACGCATCAAAATACGCGTTTAAATGCCTCTTATTTGCGTCAGAACATAAAAAACGACATGTGATATACTTCATGTGGTGAGAGCCTCAGAGGGCCAAATAGGGAAGGGAAAAGGGAATATATATGAGCAAGAAGAAAAAAGTCCTGTTGATCGTCATCCCGATCATACTTATTGTCGTACTTGTTATCGCTCCATTGGGAATAAGCTACGGTCTTTACCAGTCCGTTTTCGGATTGAGATACACATCTAATCCGGACCAGATCAGAAAGCTCGAATACTTTTCGGGCCTTCAAAGAGACAGATACGAGATCAAGTCAAATGACGGCCAGACCCTGGTAGGTTACAACTACTACTTTGAGGACAAGGAAGACATCAAGGGCGTCGTCATCTTCTCACACGGAATCGGCGGCGGCGGACATAACTCCTACATGGATTTTCTTTATTCCCTGGCACAGCATGACTATTACGTTTTCGCGTATGATGCGACAGGAAATGACGAGAGCGAAGGCGACTCCGTAGAGGGCCTTCCGCAGGGCGTCATCGACCTTGATCACGTAATTTCTTTTGTGGAACAGCAGGATGAGTTCAAAGATCTTCCGATCGGTCTCATGGGCCACAGCTGGGGCGGATACTGTATCGCCAGCGTCCTGAACGAACATCCTGAAGTAGAGTGCGTCGTAAGCTTTGCAGGCTTTTCGAAGTCATCAGATCTTCTGGAAGCTCAGGGCAAGGAGATGGTAGGTCCTGTCATCTACGCATTCCTGCCTTACATGAATCTCATGGAACGAGTCAAGTTTGGTAATTACGCCTCCCAGACCGGTCTCGAGGGCTTTGAAAAGGCTAATGCCAAGGTTCTTATCTTCCACGGCGGCAAGGACGACACCGTTCCAAAGGATTACGGATACGACCTCTACTACGAGAAATTCGCCAACGATCCTAACTTCGAATTCGTCTTCGCCGAGAACCTCGGACACAATAACATCCTCGGCGAAAGTAACATGGTCAAGGCCATCAATTTCTTCGAAGAAAACCTTAACAAGTCTTGATCATCATATTGCTCCTGCTCGAAAACCCTTGGTACAAGGCAACTTCGAGCTGCTGTATTGACATTCTCGTACATTTTATTATAATAACAAGGCACAATTTAAGGAGCTGTATCGAAGTGGTCATAACGAGGCGGTCTTGAAAACCGTTTGTCCGCGAGGGCACGTGGGTTCGAATCCCACCGGCTCCGCCAAATCTGAAATTCTGAAACCCTTGAAACTACTACGTTTCAGGGGTTTTAGTTTGTCCTGAGACGGTGTTTGACCCCAAATTTGACCCCAAATCTTATGTGATCAACTTACCTTGTTGATGAAATTCTCAATGTTTTGAGCTGAATTGAGTTTCATTTTTTCAGATACGTGACCATAACGATCAAGTGTAAAACTCGCTGTAGCATGACCGAGATTTCCCTGTACAGTCTTGATGTCATCTCCGGCCTCTATTGATATCGTAGCATATGTATGACGAAGATCATGTAATCTCAAATCGGGTCTTCCAAGTTCAGTAACTATCTTCTTATAAGATTTATACACGATATCATGCGTCAGATTGCGTCCGAGCTCATTGGTAAAGACCAAGTTCATTTCATTGCTCCAAGCGCCTCCAGCGCATTCTGAGGCCTTCTGCTGCCATTTCTTCTGATCTGCCAGTACTACCATAACCGGAGTAGCAACTCTAATAGTACGAGCTTTTGAATTCTTGGTACTGTCAAGGATATATTTGTAATGTGCGTAGTGAGTGTCTCTCTTTAGCTGCTTGTTAATGGTAATAGTGCAGTTATCGAAGTCTACGCAATCCCATGTCAATCCCAATACTTCTCCTCGTCTGAGTCCTACAAACAGGGTAGTGTAGAACAGGTTCTTAAATCTGTCCTTCTCAATCAATTCGAGAAATCGGCTTATTTCATCTGTTTCCATTGGGTGGAATTCTTTGTTGTTGGCTTTGGGAAGCTTACATTTGTTAGACGGATTTGTCTTTATATATTCCAGTTCCACAGCCTGATCCAGAGCCTTGTGAAGAACACCATGTATATTCTTCACTGTCTTGGGAGACAGACGGTTTACATTGAGCAGTTTATTGTAGAAAGCCTGTATATGAGAAGACTTAAGATTACTGAGCTTTATCTCACCGAGTTCTTCCTTTATGTGATTACATTCACATACATACTGATCATATGTAAGCTGCTTTACTGTATTAGCAACATATAACTTCATCCAATCATCGATCCAGATTCCTAACTTGATATTAACGGGTTCAATGTGAACGTTCTCATCGATCTCGTTAATGATCCTTGTCAGTTCTTTTCGAACTTCTTCCTGAGTATCACCGTAGATGGATTTACGGATATATGCTCCACTGCCGTCTTTGGATGGTATGGAATATCTTCCTTCCCAACGTCCGTCCTTGCGTTTTCTTATGGAACCGCTACCATTTTCTTTTCTTGTGCTTTTTCGTATAGACATAATTTCCTTTCTTTTAGGATGGCGAACACGATTTACATCAACCGGTCATGTTCTTATGTATATTGTAGAGGATATGATCCTTACAATCAGATTAGTGAATGATTCTTCAACCAGTCATTGTATTCTCCTAACGTCATCTTTCCCTATCCTTTCTTTTAATCTTTCAAGTAATTATTCAGGAACCACTGTTCCAGGTCATCGTAGGAGATATCCCCGTTGATGCATCTGTCTCTCATCTGACGAGCTTCTTCACCCCACTTAGTAAAGTTCTCTTCAGATATCTGACCTTTCTTCTTTCTTGCAAAAGCAGCCTTATAGTTCCTCTGATACAGAAGCTGTGTCTCATCACTGTAAAGACCTCTGGTATGCGCTCTAAGCCTTCCTACCTCATGACAGGTCCTTCCTATATCCTTGAGGTAATGAGCCGATTCTATGACCCTTGAACAGTTCTTAGTCATGCTGTTACTGCTGAATGCGAAGTATCTTCTGCAGTTAGCGCAGCAATAGAAGTGATAGTTCAGCACATATCTGTTCAAGAGATATGAGATCAGATCATCAAAGGTATCCGGTATGAATGCTTCCGTTAATCTCTTCTCGGTTCCGAGATTGAAGTTAATAAGAGTTGTGTATCCCGAGAAAGAGAGTGAAGGGATCTTGCCAATATCGATTCGTGTAAGTGCCTCTGCAGGATCCGTGTTCTTCTCGTAAAGCATAACATCTTCTGCAAAGATAGCAAGAGACTTCTGATACTTCTTCAACGCTGAAAGGATACGATCGCTCTTCTTGAAGGAATAGTCTTTACCATCCTTGATGTATCCGGACATCACTTCAACAAACAAGGGAAGAGCAAGAAGGTTCTTATTGAAAGGAACATCAACAACATTGCTGTGGAACAGATCATTACTCATAAGGACGATAGAGTTTACCATCTTGACCTTATTCTGATTCATCTTCAATCCGGTGATCCAGTTCTTGATCTCGGAATACTTATCCTCGATGGAAGAATAGATCTCCTTAGAAGACATAACTCCAGATACAGATTCAACCGCACCGATAAGATCACCGACAGATAATCCGACATCGCAGCTGTAACACAACGATACCTTGTTATACTGTCCGTCAGCATCCTTACCAACAACAAAGAAGTATTCTCTGTCATCGAAGAAAGACACACCGACTTTAAGATCAGTACCGATATCTTCAAGTGATTCTATAAAAGTCATATCTCCAAATGTTAATGACATAGATTTGTTTCCTTTCAAAGTAGATTACATACAATATACGCCTTGCAATCGAGAAAGTAAAGCGTTATAATACAATTGTTCTATTTTCTAAACTTGGAAAGGAGGGTAAGGCTTATGCAGGAAGATAAGGTTGTTTGTGTTCCTAAGGTCATGAATGCCAAGGCCGTTGCTGAGTATCTTGGTATATCAAAGGCAGGAGCATATAATCTCATGAACTCCGGATCATTTCCTACACTTAGGGTAGGCAGAAGGCTCCTGGTATCTACAGATAAGTTCCTTGAATGGATCGATGAGCACTCTGACGGTATAGACGTAAAGATCTGAGAGAAAGGAAATACATTGGCATGAGTAGTATAGTTTTCAGAAGTTTAAGTGAAGCCAAAGTATTAAGCTGAAGACGGTAGAAGTAATAAAAACTTTTACCGTCTTCTTTTTAGTTACTGCTATCTTTAAGTATAGAGTAAACGTTTTTCCTTTCAGTTATATATACTTTTATAGTGAATAAGTTCAATGTAATGCAGGGTTCATATGTGAACCGTGGGTAGGGTCATATATATCTTGAGTTCTTAGTCGGTTATATTATTAATTAATTCAACAAGAACAATCGAAGACATTGCATACGAATGCGAATTC
>CAMYXL010000019.1 GCA_947303255.1 uncultured Clostridia bacterium
CCGAGTTCGTCATAACCCGTGTTATGCTCTATCTCGATTCCCTGCCTGCACAAAGTCTCAGCCGACTTCTCTCTTACAGGACGGTAGATAAACCCTGCCTGACAGAATCTGCAGCCTCTGATACAACCTCTGAAGATCTCAAGATAAGCTCTGTCGTGGATAATTCTAATATTCGGGATGACAGGATTTGTCGGATAAGGAACGTTATCGAGGTCCTTGATTATCCTTTTTCGAATAGTATCAGGAGCATCCTCGTGAAGCTTTTTAAGGCCAACATAACGTCCGTCTTCGTATTCAGGCTCGTAAAGACTCGGCACATAGACACCTTCCAGCTGAGACAGCTCAACCAGGAGTTTTTTCCTGTCCTTCTTGCCCTCGTCCTTATATTTCTTGATCACCTTCGTAACCTCAACGATGAGTTCTTCTCCCTCACCCATCATGGCCAGATCGAAAAAGTCCGCCATCGGTTCGATGTTATACGCACAAGGTCCGCCGCAAACAACGATCGGATCATTCTCGGTGCGGTCCTTTGTCCTGAACGGGATCTTGCCAAGGTCAAGCATCTGAAGAACGTTCGTGTAGCACATCTCGTACCCCAAAGTAAAAGCTACCACGTCAAAATCCTTGAGCGGAGATTTGCTCTCCATGGAATAAAGCTCGATACCGCTTTTTCTCATTACGGCGTCCATATCGACCCACGGCGAGAAAACACGCTCGCACCAGCATTCCTCCATGTCGTTAAGACACTTATAGAGGATCTGCAAAGCAAGATTACTCATGCCGATCTCATAGACATCAGGAAAGCAGAAAGCTGTACGAACTTCCTTACAAGTGCCCGTCTTTTTAAGCTGCTCCAACACATTTTCCTTAATGACGGAACCGAACTCGCCTCCGACGTATCGTCCGGGGCTTTCAACCGACATAAGATCCTTACGGGATATCTTGACCTGATTCATCGAGATCACTCCTAATAACTTCTTTTCGAATAATTATATCAGACTGAAAAAACTAATATAGTCGCTTTGCACATCAGATTTATACTATTCTTTTTTTGCAACTTATTAAGTCCCTTATGCAATCTGTTCCACTATCGTTGAATGCCCGTCATTACTTGGCTAGGATGAGCATAAATACAATGGGGACTCGACTATGAAAAAGATACTTATTGCCGCGATACTTTTTTGCCTGTTCCTGACTTCATGTAATTCCCGTTTTACACATGGAGCAGAAAGAGAATGGTATAGTTTCGATGATCATGATTTCTCCGACACAAGGAACATTTCCGAGATAGCTGACCTTCTGGACATGTCGGGAAGATACTGTATGTATAGCGATCTCAAAGACAACAAAGACGTCCTGTTCTATTTTGATCTTCTGGACGATGACGAATATGTCAAAGTTCATGTCGGTTCATCAGCAGATCACATTGGAAGAATGCTATGAAAATCCGAACTTCTACCTCATGAAAACAGAGGAAGGCATCAGTCTTCTTAACAAAGAATATGATCTGGTCTTTGGCCGTGATGACCTCAATTTTATTATTCTCGAAAACGATGATCTGCTAATAACTACTAAGCACGATGATCATTATCTCATCTATAAGAACGACTCATACGGAAATGTACTCAAAGGTCCTATAGAGGGGTGGCTTGAAGTCCCGACAGACAGTGATTGTGACGGTCAATATTTTTATAGCGTCGGAATCGGTGAAAAAGGCATAATCGATGAAGATCTGAATGTAATAAAAGAACCAAAGCATGCATAAAAAATCTCCCGCTATTTAATAACGGGAGATCTCATTATTTATCTGATTCAGATTACTTACTGAGTCTAGCTTCCAAAGCAGCCTTCTGATCTTCGTAACCAGGCTTTCCGAGAAGAGCGAACATGTTCTTCTTGTATGCTTCAACACCAGGCTGGTTGAATGGGTTTACAGCAAGGAGGTAACCGGAGATACCGCATGCTTTTTCGAAGAAATAAACGAGCTGACCGAACCAGTATGGTGTAAGCTCAGGCATGTGAACGATCATGTTCGGAACCTTACCGTCAACGTGTGCGAGTACTGTTCCCTGCATAGCCTTGAGATTAACGTCGTTCATGTCCATACCGGAGAGGAAGTTAAGACCGTCGAGGTTCTTAGGATCGTTAGGGATCTCGAATGTACGACGAGCCTTGTCGATCTGTACGACTGTCTCGAAGAGCATTCTTCTTCCGTCCTGGATGTACTGACCCATAGAGTGAAGATCTGTTGTGTTATCAACTCCTGCAGGGAAGATTCCTCTGCCGTCCTTACCCTCGGACTCACCGTAGAGCTGCTTCCACCACTCTGTCATGTAGTGGAAAGATGGCTCATAGTTAACCATAACTTCTGTAGAATAACCGGAACGAAGGAGACAGTTACGAACTGCTGCGTACTTGTAGCAAGGGTTATCCATAACGGACATCTTCTTGAATTCCTTGGAAGCGTCCTTAGCACCCTTCATAACTTCCTTGATGTCGATACCGGAAACAGCGATAGGAAGAAGACCTACAGCTGTAAGAACTGAGAAACGTCCGCCGACATCATCAGGTACTACGAATGTCTCGTAGCCTTCTTTGTCTGCCAGGCCCTTCAAAGCTCCTCTTGCCTTATCTGTTGTTGCATAGATTCTTGCCTTAGCTTCTGCCTTACCGTACTTCTTCTCCATGTAAGCCTTGAAGATTCTGAATGCGATAGCAGGCTCAGTTGTTGTACCGGACTTGGAAATGATGTTGACGGAGATGTCTTTGCCCTCGATAACATCCATCAAATCTGCCAAGTATGTAGCACTGATTGAATTTCCGCAGAAAAGAACGATAGGACTCTTTCTTGTCTTCTTAGGTGCGATATTAGCGAAAGAATGATTCAGAAGCTCGATTGCAGCTCTTGCGCCCAAGTATGAACCGCCGATACCGATAACGATGAGAACATCGGAATCCTTACGAATCTTTGCTGCTGCTTTCTTGATTCTGGAAAACTCTTCCTTATCGTAGTAAGTAGGAAGGTCGAGCCAACCGAGGAAGTCGTTTCCCGGGCCGTTCTTCTTGTGAAGCATGTCGTGAGCCGTCTTAACCTGTGGCTCCATACGAAGGACAGCTTCTTCGCCTCCGATGAAAGGAAGCACATTGGAAATGTCCAAATTGATCATATTGTTTCTCCTCACACTAGCCTTTTTTATAAAAACTAATAGAAAGTATATCACCCCAGGCCCTTTTCGTGAACCAAAAAAAGCACATTTTCTGCGATTTTTTGAGCATAATGATTCTTTTCGAAAACTTTAAGTTATAATCATACTTATGAGTTCAGAAAATATTGCAAATGCCAAGATAATAATCCTTCATCTCGTATCAGATGCCCCTGGTCTTACTTATCACATGCTCATGGATAAGTGCCTGGAATCTCTTTACATGGATTATTTCACATTCTCTCAAGGCTATAACGAACTTATAGCCGCAAACCTTCTCGAGAAGGTATCTGAGAGCGACGGCACCGATCAGGTTACCTCTGATTCTTCCGAGGATATCATCTTCATTACCGAAGCAGGAAGAGCCGTTTTGGACGACATCAAAGAAACTCTTAACCAGAACACTGTCAACTTCCTTATGAAAGCAAAGGAAGACCTTCAAAACCAGGTATCTGACAGAAACAGCATCAAAGCAAATATCCGTACCGTTGATGACGTTTTCTATGCGGTTCTGAGCATCAATGACGACAATGGTCCCGTATTCTCAACATCCATAAGATGTGAAGATAAGGAAAGTTGCACCAAACTCTGTAACTCATGGAAACAGAATGCTCACGAAGCATTCAGAGCTTTTAACGATCTTCTCAAATAAGGATCAATAAAAACTTCTGTGTCCCACAGGCTTAAGCCCGGATACAGCATCTTTGAAGTTTTCAGCAAGACCATTTTCTAACGTTCTCTTAACTGTCTGCATACAATCAAAACTGCGCATTGTTTCAGGAACGATATCATCATACTCTCGAGTCTCGTCTTCGATACTTATCAGTTCTTTTTCCAAACTTTCGAGTTTTTTCTCGAATTCAACTCTCATTCTTTGGTCACTGTGGATCTTCAACTCCACACCGTTGTTATATTCTCTTCGTCTGATCCTTGCTCTTATAGCACCAAAGATCACTATTGCGGGCCAGGTAATGATTACCAATGTGTACGTGATAATTGTGCTCGCCAGATCCGTATTGACAGTAAAGCTGTATAAAAATCCGATCGTATATACAATAGCCTCTGCTATGGAAGCGATTATAAGGTATGGCCAAAAGAACTTAAAAGCAGAATGTTTAGGAACTTTAGAAGGCTCAGGCAGATTATCCATCTTGGCCTTTGTATTCAGATATTCAGCTTCTTTTGTCTCGATCTCTCTATACTTATCAGCGAGAAAAGAAGCCAATTCGATGCTCTCTTCTCTGGTTAACACTTTTTCCACCCTGCTGTCCTCCTGATATGTTGAAAAAATTATATCAAAAGACATTGACGGTATCCAATCAGAAAATACGAAATAGAGACGAAAAAAGGCAAATAAAAAGACTGTCCGGGGTTAGACAGTCTATTACAAACTCATTCCAAGATTTTAAGAGGTCGCTTAAATCTTTATGGTTTTAGTATAACGATACATTGTGGACTATTTATGTTTAAATTTTAACAAAATGTAAACAAGACGGTTCAAAATTGGATTAAGTTTGAAAATGACACATATTATCCCGAAAATTATAAAAAAATTGCTATCTTATTCAACAAAATCAAACTCGAAATCATCGATCCTTACTGTATCGCCTTCCTGAATACCCTTCTCACGAAGTGCGTCAATAACACCTGCGTTGATAAGCGATCTCTGGAAATAGGACAAAGACTCAGGGTCGTCAAAGTTAGTGGACTCCATAGTTACCTTAGCCCACTGACCGCAAATATTGTAAACTCCATCTTCGTCGACTTCGATCGTAAACTGTTCCTTTGGTTCGAATTTGTAAACCTTCTCCTCTTCAATAGAATCGAAGATAGGAGTAGCCGGAAGCTTACTTACAAGTTCAGATACCTTATCGATCAAAGGCTTGATCCCGATCATGGCAGCACCGGATGTTACAAAAACATCTTCGTATCCCATTTCTTTAACTGCGTCAACAAACATCTCTACTTCCTCTTCGGAAGCCATGTCTGATTTATTTGCAACAACAACCTGCGGACGGGATGCAAGTTGCTCATTAAAGAGTCTGAGCTCTTCATTAATGCTCTTGAAGTCATCGATCGGATCTCTGCCGTCTGCGCTTGATACGTCAACTACATGAATGAGAAGTCTTGTTCTCTCGATATGTCTTAAGAAATCGTGGCCGAGACCTGCTCCCTCATGTGCATTATCGATAAGGCCAGGAATATCAGCGATTACAAAGCTGGTATCAAAATCCTGAACAACTCCGAGAACAGGCTCAAGAGTAGTAAACGGATAATCAGCGATCTTCGGCTTAGCCTTTGTCATAACTGAAAGAAGTGTTGACTTACCTGCGTTCGGATAACCAACAAGACCTACGTCAGCTATAAGCTTAAGTTCGATGGAAAGATTCTTCTCCTCACCCGGAATACCTGCTCTTGCAAATCTAGGTGCCTGTCTTACTGCATTTGCATAGTGCATATTTCCGAGTCCGCCCTTACCGCCTTTGGCAACGATAACTTCCTGACCGTCTTCGGAAAGATCCGCAATGATCCTGTCAGTATCAATGTCCTTGATTATCGTTCCGACAGGAACAGCGATCTTAAGGTCCTCGCCGCCCTTGCCGTACATCTTTCGATTCATGCCCTTTTCGCCGTTTTTAGCAACGAACTTATGCTTAAATCTGAAGCTTTGGAGCGTAGAGATCTTAGATGTTGCAACAAATACAACATCTCCGCCTTTTCCGCCGTCACCGCCGTCAGGACCGCCGTTGGTTACATATTTTTCCGTATGAAAAGATACACAGCCGTTTCCGCCGTCTCCTGCTTTAACATAGATTTTTGCATGATCGATAAACATAAGACACCTTTAAATCTTTAGTAAAAAAACAGTCTGCCGAGAGTTCCCGACAGACCGAATAATTCAACGTTGATCAATTGATCACTCAGCGATAGGATATACGCTAACCTGCTTTCTATCCTTACCGAGACGCTCGTACTTAACTTTTCCGTCGATACGTGCATAGAGAGTATCATCAGATCCGATACCTACGTTTGTACCAGGATGGATCTTTGTTCCACGCTGTCTGACAAGAATGTTACCGGCGAGCACGTGCTGTCCGTCGCCCTTCTTAGCTCCAAGTCTCTTGGATTCAGAGTCACGGCCGTTCTTGGTCGAACCCATTCCCTTCTTATGAGCAAAGAGCTGTAAATTCATCTTAATCATAGTGATTACACCTCCGATGTTCTAATTTCTTGATTCAATCAATTCGATATACTGACCATCATCATCGTTAACCGACATCTCCAAAGATTTAAAACCGATAACGACTGTGTCCATTATGGTTCTGACCTTTTCCTTCAAACCTTCGTCAACTTCCGGAATCCTTATCTTTGCATCGACCTCATCAGTAGTAAAGTCCTGATAGATCTCAGCTGCATCCTTCAAAGAACAAAGTTCCTCGAGAGCATTTACTGCCGTATAGAACAGCGTTGATGCTGCTGCACAGATAATATCCGATCCTTGATCCGCATAACCGGAATGGCCTGATATATAGAGACCTTTAATATCGTCTCCTATTCTGTCTATGATGACTGTTATCATATATCAATGTTCAAGCCGTGACTTATCAAGCGTTGATAGCTGTGATACGTACACGTGTGTATGGCTGTCTGTGGCCTGCCTTACGACGGTAGCCCTTCTTAGCCTTGTACTTGAAAACAACGATCTTGTTTCCTCTACCCTGCTTAACGATCTCACCAGCTACTGTAGCCTTGCAAGCAGAACCTGCTGTGATACCAGCATCATCGCCTACTGCGAGTACGTTGTCAAAAGTAATGGAATCGCCGGCTTCGCCTTCGAGCTTCTCGATGAATACCTCATCGCCAACAGCTACCTTGTACTGCTTACCGCCTGTCAAAATTACTGCGTACATAAGTGTCCTCCTGTTCTTCCAGTCTCGCTGCTTCACCCAAGGCATCGGCCAAAAAAGGCGCGAATTTAAGAGCCCGGCGCATGCGGTCACCGAAATATACTATCATCAATGGTATTTGGTGTCAAACTATTTTTTATTAGAATCAGTTAATTTTCTTAACTGAAGCGCCATACTCGATCATGGTATCGACTTTGCGCTTTCTAGCAACACCCATATATGTTCCCGACATCCTCTCGAAAAGCATATCGGACGCAACTCTTGCGATTTTTTCCATAGGCTGGATACCAATGGTGAGCTTAGGATTATAGATCTTAGCTACCTCAAGGTTCTCAAATCCTACGAATGAGATATCGTTAGGAATCTTCAGATTATTATCAGCCACATACAAAAGGCTACCTGACATGAGGTCATGACCTGCTGCAAAAACTGCCGTAGGCGGCTGCTCGAGAGCCATGAAGGACTTCATGCCTGCATATCCGCTCTCCTCATTTACGCTTTCCTTGAAAACATATTCAGGTCTGAACGGAATTCCGCCTTCCTGAAGAGCTCTGATATAGCCTGCAACCCTGTCATCTGTGGTAGCTACGCCGCTTCCACCGGTGATAAGAGCAATATTCTTATGGCCGTTATCCATTATGTGCTTAATAACTTCATATGTGATCGACTCGTTATCGATAACAACAGAATCACAATAGTTCTCTTCATCTTCGAGGTCTACGAAGACCAACGGTACCTTTTCCTTACGGATCCTTGTAAAGTCAGAGGACTTAACACCGATAGGCTGCATGATGATACCGTCTACCTGGTAATCAAGAAGGAAGTCGATCTTTTCCTTTGCATTATTCGAATGATCTTCGAAAAAGTGATAGTCACAAACGATAGTCGAATAATTCTTCTCATACATAAACTGACTTACGGATGTAAGAATGGATACGCCGTAATAGTCTTTAAGGTTTGGAATAAGAACACCAATGGTCCTTGTCTTCTTTGTCTTCATTCCTCTTGCAAGAGGATTGACTTTATAGTTAAGTTCGTCGATTGCTTTGAAAATCTCGGAACGCTTAGGTTCCAAAACATTACCGCCGTTTATGCACTTTGAAACGGTGGATATAGACACCCCTGCCCTTTTAGCAACATCTTTGATTGTAACGCTCATATAATACTAGACCCCCAACAGACATTATGCCATTTTATATCATTAAAATCAAAAGTATTAAATATATACCTGCGTGAACGGTCGCCGTGAACCTTACAACGTTGGCGTGACGCTTAACCGGCATAGCTGATATGAACGGCAGGAAGGCACAGAAGACTCCGCCTATCGAAAGCAATGCTATATCGTTTTTTCCGAGAAGAGCACATACCATAAACATGATAAATGACGGGATCATCGTGAAAAGGAACATCATGTATGTTCCGAAGTATGAACATCCGCCAAAGCCCTTGATCCTTGATATACTGTCGCACCTTGCAACTATCATGATGGATACGAAATCCAGAACGAATACGGAAACAGCGATAATGACCTTGCTCGAAGAATCAAAAATACCATTCATGCCCCAGGCGTTATTTACCACGAGAAGAGCAAATGAAAGGATAGCAAAAGTGAGGATAGCTGCAAGCGACATGGTCTTATGAGGTCTTTTGACCTTAAAGTTCTTAACAAGATAAGGAGTCCTGATCAATGCCATTAGAACGAGCATCACACACGGGAAGATACCTAAGATCTTGAAGATCAGATCCTCTTTGTCTCCGATAATGGTCAATACCACAAGTCCGACAGTCGTTAAGACTGCAGCTGTAAGGACGATAACTTTTGTGACGAAATCGATCTTGTCTTTGTCTTCTGCGACCATCCTGAAACGGACGACGGGTATTTTCGAGAGGAACATAAAAAGGCCGGAGATAAATAGTGCGACTGACATGATGAAGACCATGTACCAGCCGATTATGGCTTTGGCCGGTTCCCTGCCTGTCGAATAGTTGGAAGCAAGGTAATCAGCAAGTTCGATCTGGAAGGACGGAGACATGTAAAAGAACATGCCGTCACCGTTTCCGATTGACGATACGGAAAGATATCTGTTGCCCAAAGGATTCATGTAGACTTCGGAAGAGAAGGTTCCGCCTGTCTTGGAAGTGATACCGAACAGGGTATCTTCGCCCGAAAGACGTTCATACATGATCTTGGAATCGCTTTTCTCGGCGTTATCATCCGTAAAGATAGCCACATCATGGACAGGAAAATCAGAACCCATTCCTTCCATGGAATAATTAGTCTCAAACTTCGGATTTACAAGAACAAATCCAAGGGTATCCTCATCAGTATCAAAGAGTTTCAGCGAACTCGTTGCAGCCTCACCTTGAGCAAGAATAACGATGCTCTGGCTCCTGTAGCCTCTAGGAAGGCTTATCTGCTCGCCGATACTCTGGGCTTTTACAAGATCCTTATTAAGGATCAAAGTCTGAAAACCCGCACGTCCCATCGCCATACGGAACATGGTAGCAGTGAATTTGCTGTCGGAATTACCGTACATGACAAGGACCGGAGAATCTTTCTCATATCCCGTATAGGAATATCCGAAAAGTCCGATCTGAGCGATGAGTGCGAGGATCATAAGAATGACCCCGAGTAGAGTGACACCTCTTAATTTCATTATTATCTTTCCTTCTTAACAAGTTCGTCGCCGAGTTCCCTGATATCTTCAGGTCCCAAGATCAAGATCAGGTCATCCTGTCCGACCAGCTCATCAAGTCTTCCGATTATATCTTCTTTCTTCTCGAAAAACTCCGAGTCACCGCCTCTTTTGTTGATCTCATTTGAGATATCAAGACTGGAGATCTCATGAGTGTTGATCTCACGGTCACTGAAGATCTCTGAGAACAATACCTTCTTGCAAGGAAGAAGTGATGTTACGTAATCTTCGAAGAGCATCTTTGTTCGATTGAAAGTCAAAGGCTGGAACACAACCCACATATTCTTGTGAGGCATGTGGCTCGCAGCTTCGATCGTAGCTCTGGCAGCCGCAGGATGGTGCGCATAATCTACGACGACTGTAGCCCCCCTATACGTTCCCTTTGTCGTATATCTTCCGTCTGCACCCTTAAATTCGTTGAGTGCTTTAAGGCAAGCTGAAGGCTCGCCGCCGTTTAAAAGAGCACAGCAAAGTGCGATGAGACTGTTATCGATATTGTGTTTTCCTGGGATCTGAAGTTCGGCTCTTCCGATCTTGTTTCCCATGAACCACACGTCAAACTGAGGAAGTCCGCCGTCGTAGGAAATATTGTCAGCTGCCATATCAGGCTCTTTTCCGGTATATGCACATGCTTCACCCTTGATTCCGCATGTGTAGACCTTAAACATCTCCCTGCCTTCATTCTTCCATTTCTCGGAAGCGATCTTAAGACTCTCGGCAGTATTCTTGCAGTGTCCTGTAACTACTACATTTCCGCCGTCACAAAGCTTATCAAGGAACAAAGCGAAAACATCGATTACATCCTGAAGCAAAGGATAGCAGTCAACATGGTCGTGATCGATATTCGTGATGGCAGCAGTCGTGGACGAGAAATTAAGAAATGATCTTTTGAACTCACATGCTTCAGATACGAGAAGATCTTTTCCCTTTCCAAGTCTTACTGTTCCGTTGAACGAATAGAAATCAGCGCCGAGATGAACTGTCGGATCCTTCTTACTCTCAAGGAGCATAAGGGATGTCATAGCTGTTGTTGTAGTCTTTCCGTGTGTACCGGAAATATTGATGACTGATCCGTAACTTTCGGTTATCATTCCGAGGAATTCAGATCTGTCAAACATCGTGATGTTATTATCCATCGCATACTTAACTTCCTTATTTGTAGGAAGACAAGCTGCTGTCTTTACAATGTAATCAGGCTTGAACTCAATAAGGTTCTCCTCAACCTGGGAATCATAAACAGTGATCCCCTTATCTTTAAGCATCTCCGTTCTCTCTGACGGATTCATGTCGGAACCTCCGACCTTGAAGCCATATCCCTGAGCCAAAAGAGCAAGTCCGCTCATGGAAATACCGCCGATACCAATGAAATATATTTTTGAACCGGATTCGAGTTTATTCAAACCTCTTTGCATTAGATCACCTTCTTAAAAAATCGCATAGAAATAGTATTGCACAATATTCCAAATTAAAAAAGAAAAAATAAAAGGACTGCTCCATTGTTTACGGAACAGTCCTCAAATTCAAATTCAGATTATGTTGCCGGAGCAGGTGCTGCCGGTGCAGCAGGAGTATCTCCGCCTTCCTTATCGTCGGAAGGATTTGAATACTTTGCCTTCATCTCCTCTTCCTTCTGGTGGATGGCAGTAAGATCACCGTTAGCGAGGTAGATCTCTTCGAACTCAGGACCGTCAACCTTGCTGACTTCGAGAAGACGAGCCGCAAGACCTTCAACAATAGCACTCTTCTCGTGAAGGATCTGCTTTGTCTCTTCGTAGCAAGTATCGATGATAGACTTGATCTCCTCATCGATCTCAGCTGCAGTTACATCTGAGTAAGGCTGTACCTGACCATAGGAACCGCCGATAAATACTTCGTTGCTGTCATCGCCGAATACCATGTTCTTGAACTTATCGGAAAGACCGAAACGCTTGATCATGGATGTAGCAATGCGGTTACAGTGCTGCAGGTCGCTTGAAGCACCTGTGCTTATATCATCAAGGAAGATCTCTTCAGCAGCACGTCTGCCGAGCGATACCTTGATATCATCGAGAAGCATTCTCTTTGTGTGGAACTCAGTATCCTCGATAGGCTTATGAGAAGTAAAGCCGCCTGCCTGTCCTACCGGAATGATCGTTACACGGTCAACCTTGTCGGTAGTAGAGATAGCACGAAGAACGATAGCGTGACCTGCTTCATGATAAGCAGTAAGTTTCTTTGTCTTCTCAGATGGCTTCTTGGAGTTCTTCTCAGGACCCATCATTACTCTGTATGTAGCATCGGATACCTCAAGAGGAGTGATCTCCTTCTTGTTTCTTCTTGCTGCGAGAAGAGCAGCTTCGTTAAGAAGGTTGGAAAGATCAGCACCGGTAAATCCGACTGTTGCTCTTGCAACTTCCATAAGATCTACATCCTTGAGCGGCTTGCCCTTTGCATGGATCTTAAGGATAGCTTCTCTCTCGTAAAGGTCAGGCTCAGAAACATGAACTCTTCTGTCGAAACGTCCCGGACGGAGAAGTGCCGGATCCAAGACATCAGCTCTGTTTGTAGCTGCCATTACGATAACGTTTGTATTTGTATCAAAACCGTCCATCTCAACGAGTATCTGGTTAAGTGTCTGCTCACGCTCGTCGTGTCCGCCGCCAAGACCTGAACCTCTTCTTCTACCAACAGCATCGATCTCATCGATAAAGATAACGCTCGGAGCTGCTTTCTTAGCATCTGTGAAAAGGCTTCTTACACGGGATGCACCGACACCGACGAACATCTCTACGAAGTCGGAACCGGACATATGGAAGAATGGAACGCCTGCCTCACCTGCAACTGCTTTTGCAAGGAGTGTCTTACCTGTACCAGGAGGGCCTGAAAGGATAACGCCTTTCGGGATCTTTGCTCCGAGTTTTTTGTATTTTTCAGGATTCTTCAGGAAGTCTACCATCTCCTGGAGCTCTTCTTTTTCTTCAGCACAACCTGCAACATCGCCGAATCTGATCTTCATCTGGTTTGCAGTAACGAGCTTAGCTCTGTTCTGGCCGAAGTTGAATACTCCTTTGTCTCCGCCCTGTCTTGTAAGGAAGATGAAAAGTACTACCGAACCGACAACGGCGATTACAACTATAGTGTCAAGTACGATTCCCCAGTTGAACGGTTCCTCGTATTTGTAAGAATCGATCTTACCTTCTGACTTTGCATGCTCAAGGTATTCAATGAGCTCATCTGTACCTTCCTGAGGAACATCGAGGGACTTTGAAAGTTCCTTGCCGTCCTTCTTGTACTCGATGATGGCTGTTGTGCCGCGAAGAGTTACGTTCTTAACATCGTATTCCTCGGACTCGATGTAACTATAAACATACTCGACCTTGTCCTTGGATGTATCTCTTCCGAAAATGCTGACAAACAATACACAAAGACCGATTATCAAGACCAGATAAAAAAGAAGTCCCGATAAAGGCGGCATCTTTCTGTTGTTTGAACCGTTGTTGTCGCTCATTAATTACCTCCGTTCATGGATACAACGCAGATATCCTTAAGATTTCTGAACTCTCCGTCGTAATCCAAGCCATAACCAACAATAAATTTGTCAGGGATCGTTATTCCCTTATAATCAGCCTCGATCTCGTTAACACGTCTTTCAGGCTTATCAAAAGCCGTACAGATCTTGAGGCTCTTCGGATTTCTCTTAAGCAGGAGTTCCTTGAGACACTTGAGTGTATAACCTGTGTCAATGATGTCCTCAACGATAAGAACATTCTTGCCTTCGATATCGAATGAGCAATCCTTCTTGATCGTCAGAACTCCGGTAGAAGTCTGTCCCTGGTAACTTGATACCTGCATAAAGTCGATCTTTACCGGCATCGTAAGATGTCTTATAAGATCAGCTGCAAAGATGAAGCTTCCTGTAAGGATACCGATGACCAGAAGTTCCTCGTCACCATAGTCCTTGTTGATCAGAGCAGCCGTATGTTCTACCATTGCTTTGATCTCGTTTGCTGAGATCATTACTTCTGAGACGTCAACTCCGTTCATGCTTCAACCTCCGTTAACCGTATTACCAGATACTTGGTTTTTCCCTTATCTGCTGCATCTTCAAGGAACTTGTCCCTGGAGATATTGTCCGTAAATCCTATGGCATGTCCGACTCCGGGTATCCACAGGGCCTCATCGCCTCTTACGACTCCGAGTACCAGATCCTTTACTGCGCCCGGCACTTTGTAAGATCCGAGGAGCTTATCGACCTTGGTCTTAAGGTCTGTTCCGGCACGCTTAAAAGTCATGTTCCTGTCGATCGGTCCGACACTCAGTTCTTCGAGAAGATCCGGTGTAAAAAACGGACAAAACCACGAATTAGTATTATACCTTATCGTCTCAATATTCTCAACGATTTCATAATTTATTTTAATAAAGGATTTGGGTAAAATTGTTGTATTTTCCGCATCATTTAGTCTCATGAATTTCGTTTTATCTTCGAAAACAAGTAGCCCTAATGACTTAACGGCTCTTTTTAACCCGTCCTCAAGTTCTTCTGCTTTGCAAAAACCCAGCAAACCTGCTGCTACAAAGGCTTTTCGAGAAAAAGGAAGATCGATGCTCCTTCCTGACGGACCGTTATCGGTACAAAGTTCCAGAACGCTTTGAACATGCTTCTGCTCAAAATCGACCAGATCCCCGAAAGTCTCCTTCCAAAGAGCCCTGATAAGCCTGGTGGATATAGCCCTGTGGCAATTCTCAAAAACACCGGTATCAAGCACCAGGTGCTTTCTGTCAAAGCAGCTATTAAACTTCTCAGAGACAAGACCGTCAATAAGATCCATGTCATCACTTAAAAGCTTATAAGTCTCAAAAAGTGCTTCGGAAGGTTCTTTTACGGATACTCCCGAGATCTCAGGAAGTATCTTGTTACGCCAGATATTTCTTGTGCAGCAGTTCTCGGCGTTGGTCACATCCTCGCAGTGAGGCTGTCCAAGGCTGTCCAGAAATTCGAGGATCTCCTTTTTCGAGACGCAAAGGAAAGGCCTTACTGCCCTGTCACTTACGGCACGCGGAGACAAGAGTCCTTCAAGTCCGCTGCCCCTGAATACGTTCATGAGCATAGTCTCGGACAGGTCATCCTTGTGATGCGCAAGGCAGATCACTGACTTTTTATCCTTTTCTTCTCCGAAAAGCTCAGCAGCGTATGATTCAAAGGCTTCATAGCGTAAGATCCTGCCCGTATCCTCGATCGAACGGGACCTGATCTTTGCTTCTTCGCCAACGTTAAACTTATAGACTTTGCAAGGGATATCGAGGCTTTTACAGAGGTCTTCCACGAACTTTTGATCCCTGTCCGCATCTTCGCGAAGACAGTGATTTACATGAACAACATGAATATCTGATGACGTTATCATGGGAAGGACCCTTAAAAGCGCCACGGAATCAGCTCCGCCCGAGCAACCGACTATCAAAGACCTTCCGTCGAAGATCCCGTTATCGGCTGAAAAACTACGGACCTTTTCAACAAATTCCATGTATCAGAACAAACCCTCCGGGAAGTCACTTGATGTTTCCGCATCGTTAAACATCTCATCATTGGCCACATTCTCAAGAGGAGCTTCGTCTCCCGGCATAATCGGCTCCGGCTCATAATCCGGCGGCGGAACCTGATCATAATCTGCAGGAGGCATCGGCGGCATATCAGGCACTGACTGCTCCTCCGGATATGAATAAGAAGCGGAAGCAGACTGCTGATCCTGTCTTTGCGGAGGTCTTGTTCCAGGCTGTTCCTGCGGCTCGTTCTTATCAGGTTTTTCCATGAAGAGAGTCTTGGATCCGATCCACTTGAGGAAGATAGGTCCTGTACTTCCGTGACGGTTCTTGGCAACGATGATCCTCGCGGATTGTTCGTTAGGAACCTCACCGTCCTTATCATAGTAATTATCTCTGTCGATAAACCAAACACTGTCGGCATCCTGCTCGATAGCACCGGAATCACGAAGATCAGAAAGCATAGGTGTATGATCTTCTCTCGACTCAGGACCACGGGACAACTGTGAGAGCGCCAAAATAGGCACCTCAAGCTCCTTAGCCATGACCTTAAGGCTTCTCGAGATCTCAGTTACTTCGGCCTGTCTGGACATATTGGATCTCTGTTTATCAGGAAGGCTCATGAGCTGCAGATAGTCGATGATAACAAGTCCGAGCTTACCTTCAGCCTTCAATCTCTTACAGTCGGAGATCATCGATGCAGGATTTGCAACGGAAGTGTCATTAACGTAGATGCTTAGTTCATTCAAGCTCTTGGTTCCTCTATAGAGTTCCATGATCTTGTCTTCTTTAAAGTTCGCATACTGAAGATCTTTTGCCGTAAAATCAGTCCTCGATGCGATAATTCTGTTTCCAAGCTCTGTCTTACTCATCTCGAGAGAGAAGATACAGACAGGAGTATTGAACAACGAAGCAGTATTAACCGCGATGTTGATGGCAAGAGCCGTCTTACCCATACCAGGTCTTGCGGCAAGGATGTTAAATGTTCCCGGGCGAAGACCGCCGAGCTTAGCATCCAATCTGTTAAAACCTGTCTTGATAACACGACGTGACGTCTTACCTGTGGAAACGTTATAGATATCATTGATTGTTTTCTTAAGGATATCCTTAAGAGATTCAAAACCTTCATCTTCCCTGGATTCGCGGAGCTGTGACAGCTCATTGATAGCTGTATCAGCAATATCGGAAGCTGAGGACTCGCCGTTCTTGGCCAATGCTCCGATCTTGTCCAAGGTCTTGATAAGTTTTCTTCTGGAACTGGCGTCCTTGATGATCCTTACATAATCTTCTTTGCTGGACGGGATGGCATATGTATCGGTAAGTCCCATTACATAGCTGTTTCCGCCTGCCTTCTGGAGAATACCGTCACTTTGAAGTTTCTTGATGATCGTATAAGGATCTATTGTCTGACTGTCCTCATAAAGCTTGGATATAGTCAGGAATAAGATCTGGTGGCGCGGATCGTAAAAGTCTTCAGGGAATAATCTGCTGCTTACGACATGATCCAATACATCAGTGTTTTTAAGACACAACGACAGGAGAGCCTTCTCGCTCTCGACATCAAATGCGTTCTTCTTAGCATCATTTCCGATCAGATTGTCATTAAGTTCACGATCTGCCACTTTAAACGGACCCCTTTACTCAGCCTCAACCTCAAGTACGATATCACAGGAAACCTCTGTGTGGAGCTTAACCTTAACTTCGTAAGTTCCGAGGTTCTTGATCTGTGACTTAAGTGTCAGATTCTTCTTGTCGATATCATAGCCGGCCTTCTTAAGAACAGCAGAGACATCCATTGCCGTGATAGCACCGTAGAGCTTTCCGCCCTCACCTGTCTTTGCCTTAAGAACGAATTTCTGTCCGCCGAGCTTTTTGCCTGTTTCTTTTGCAGCCTCGAGTTCTCTTCTGGCATGTTCTGCCTGAGCACCCTTCTTCATCTTTACATCATTGAGATTTGCTGCTGAATATTCACGTGCGACTTTCTGCTTAAGAAGGAAATTTCTTCCGTAGCCGTCGTTAACCTCTACTACATCATTAGCCTTTCCAAGGCCCTTTACATCTTTGAGAAGGATTACTTTCATTCCAACATACCCCCAAGAAAAAAATAAGGACGCCTTTTTAAAAGGCGCCCTGTAATTATATACTATTTTTCACTCAATTCCAAACCGAAAACGGTACACAGAATTAGTCTGCGATAAATGGAAGAAGTGCAAGGTGACGTGCACGCTTGATAGCAGTTGTGAGCTCTCTCTGGTGCTTAGCACATGTACCTGTCATTCTCTTAGGAAGGATCTTGCCGCGCTCGGAAACGAACTTACGAAGCTTAGCTGCGTCCTTGTAATCAATAACTTCTACCTTCTCAGCGCAGAAAGAACATGTCTTTCTTCTGGAACGTCTTGGTCTCATGTTTCCGCCGAATTCACGACCTGCTTTAGGTGCTCTGTTATCAGCCATAAGTCTTAATCTCCTTTACTAGATCAAATGTCAAACGGCAATTCTCCATTGCCATCATCCTTTTCTTCGTAGATACTCGCGTCAATCGGAGCAACAGGAGCTTTAGGAGCTTCAGGTGCCGGAGCACTTGAAGGAGCCGGAGCCTGGGCAACAGGAGCGGATTCTCTGGAACCGGAGTTAGCGGAATCAGCAAACTCTGCCTCTTCAACTACTACCTCTGTAACATAACGCTTCTGTCCCTGATTATCATCGTATGTACGTGTCTGAAGACTTCCTACTACTGCGATCTTGCTTCCCTTACGGAAATAAGAACCAATGAAGCTAGCTGTCTGTCTCCATGCTACACAGTTGATGAAATCAGCCTGACGCTGTCCGTTGTTATCCTTAAACCTTCTGTCTACTGCAATAGAGAAATTGCAGAATGCAGTCTGGTTGGAAGTATTTCTTACTTCAGGATCTTTGGTCAATCTACCGATCAAAATTACTTTGTTCATTTAAAATTCCTCCGTGTCGTACGATTACTCGCCTACACGAACAACAAGGAAACGCATAACATTCTCAGTAATCTTAAGCTTACGCTCGATCTCTCTAGGGAATGTGTTCTCTGCTGAGAAATTGAAACAAAGGTAGTAACCCTCTTTCTGGTCATCGATCTCGTAAGCGAGCTTCTTTGTGCCGAGAACATCGAGAGTCTCAATTGTAGCGCCTTCTTCAACCTTAGCCTTAACTGCTTCGGTGAGAGCATTCAAACCCTCTTCTCCAACGCTTGGATTGAGAACAACTACCATCTCATACTTGTTTGCCATGATAATATTCACCTCCTCTTGGACTTAACGGCCCGTCATTTCCTGACGAGCAAGGATACTGTCACAATGACAGCGAATGTTAGGATAGCACAGCAATTGCAACTAAGTCAAGAAGTTTTGTCGCAATTTTCCCCGGGGCATATTAACCCTTATTGTTCGTATACATCCAAAATACTCTTCGCCTTATTGTAACTCATACCTCAAGAAAATAAAACATTTGTTTCGAGATAATCAGGTCCTCATTATTCCGAGGTCCTTTAAAAGGTACGGGAACATTATCTTGATCCATGCTTCAAGAGCCTTGGCTGTGTGAGCATAGGTACTCTCATTCTCGCCTTCCGGATCAGGGATCGAAAGAGATATGACTCTTCCCTTGTCGTCCTTCATAACAAGACCTTTTGACGCAAGATATGAAGCCATGGAAAATACTCTGCCCTCAAGATCAGGGAATGCTTTGAGTATCTCAACAGCCTGTTCGTCACGCATTGCTATGATGATGTCGTTTCTGTCATATACTGATGCGCCGGCCTTTGTGGTCTTATGAAATGAGATGTCGTATCCGATCCCTTTAAGAGCGCTTATCATCTTGCTGTCAGCGTTTTCGCCGTCCATGGCATAGATGCCTGCTGATTCGGAATAAACTTCTGCTCCGACTTTTCTGTCATCTGACAAGCAGTAAGGCTCTTCGGCTACAAGGAGTTTTCTGAAGATGCTTTCTGCTGCGGCACTCAATGCCCTGTTGTTCTTGCAGACGAAAAGGACAGATAAAGTAGCAACATTATCGTGATCGTAGAGCTTCTCACGTTTTCGAGAGAAAGACTCGGAAGAAACACCTTCGCCTTTCTTGCCTGCTGCCTTACGAAGGCGGTTCATGTAAGCTTCCTCCATGCCGTCACCCTCAAAACCTGCCGCAAGGATCAGGTCAACTTTCTGGTCATCCAGGGTGCGAAGACCGTCGAAAAGGCAGTGGGATGCGGAATAGACATCGGAAGCTTTGCCGTAGATGAAAAACTCGATATGAGACAAAAGGATGTTGTCTTTGAGCATCTCGAAAAGGTCCTTGACCTCTTTGCCGCAGAAGATACCGATCCTCTTGAAAGGGTCTGAAGCGAGCGCTTCCTTGGCCCTCATGATGTAAGGCTTGGCGATCTCGAACAAAGCTCTTTGCTGTTCCTCGGTAAGTTCTTCATCTTTTTTGATCTTGATATCGACGCCCTTAGGGAAATCAATGATCTCAACATCCGCAGAAGGCGCGTAGTGGCGGTACTTCATGCCAGGAGCCTTTGGAGCTTCGTTTCCTGATACGGAAGTGTGCTCACCGGCTTTGAGAAGGCAGGCTTCCTCGATCTGAGCTTTGGTAATGGCACCCGGTCTTAAGACTACAGGAGTCTCTCCGGTAGCATCGACAACCGTGGACTCAAGGCCGAAATCGCTCTCGCCGCCGTCAACTATCGCATAGATATAACCGTTCATGTCATTCATTACGTGAGATGCTCTCGTAGGAGACGGACTTCCGGAAAGATTGGCGGAAGGCGCAGCCACAGGGCATTTACACAAACTGATAAACTCGTTTGCAACTCTGTTTATAGGCATCCTGATACCGACAGTATCAAGTCCTGCGGTAACGTTTGAAGGGATCTTATCAGACTTTTTCATGATGACCGTTATAGGTCCCGGCATAAAGGCATCGATAAGTTTCTGGGCGATCGGTGTTATCTCGGAAACAAGATCTGCGATCTGTCCCTTGTTATCTATATGAACGATGAGAGGGTTATCGCCAGGTCTTCCCTTTGCTTCAAAGATCTTATCGACTGCTTCCGCATCAAGAGCGTTAGCTCCCAATCCGTAAACGGTCTCTGTCGGGAAAGCAACCACCTCACCCTTGTTAAGGTGCTCGGCAGCGTCCTTAAGACCTTCCTTGTCGTTATTCTTTATAAGTTTTGTATGATCGTATTTTTTTATCCTGTCCATCATTAATCCTCGTCCGATGCCTGGCCTAAACTGTCGGAAGCAGCTGCTACCGTAAGGCTGTTTATGATCTCATCAAGGTCTCCCGTCAAGATCTCCTCGAGCTTATAAAGCGTAAGTCCGATCCTGTGATCCGATACTCGGCCCTGATGATAGTTATATGTTCTGATCCTCTCGGATCTGTCACCCGTTCCTACCTGTGACCTTCTCTCAGAATCCTCTTTGTCCTTGGCACTGGAATTTGCCATCTCCCAAAGTCGGCTCTGAAGTACTGCCATTGCCTTGTCCTTGTTCTTATACTGGCTTCGTTCATCCTGACACTGTACCACAAGACCTGTCGGAAGGTGCGTGATCCTTATGGCGGAATCCGTTCTGTTGACGTGCTGTCCGCCGGCACCGGAAGCCCTGTATCTGTCTATCCTCAGGTCTTCCGGATTGATGACCACATCCGTTGCCTCCGCCTCCGGAAGCACTGCGACCGTAGCGGTTGAAGTATGTATCCTTCCGCCTGATTCCGTAACCGGAACTCGCTGGACCCTGTGGACACCGCTTTCGAATTTAAACTTACTGTATGCACCTTTTCCCTTTATCTCGAAAACGATCTCTTTGATTCCTCCGAGATCTGTTGCATTAAGATCGATGATCTCCGTATCAAAGCCCTTTCTCATGCAGTATCCTTTGTACATCTTGAAAAGCGTATCAGCGAAAAGGGCCGCCTCTTCACCGCCCGCTCCCGCTCTGATCTCCATGATAACGTTCCTGTCATCTCTAGGATCTTTATCAGCCAAAAGGATCATGAGTTCTTCTTCGAGTATCTCCGATCTTTTCTTGGCATCATTTAATTCCTGTGTGTAGAGTTCATGAAGCTCGCGGTCCTCAGGGATACTCAGCATCTCAAGTGCCTCTTCGATCGTTTTCTGACACTCGTCGTATTCCTTTATCTTTGTGACCTTATCTTCAAGTTCGCCCAATTCCTTATTAAGGGCGAGATATCTTTGCGTATCCGATGTGATGGACGGATCGCCCATAGATGACATTATCTCGTCATAACGCGCTACTATAGCTGATGTTTTTTCTCTGTCTATTGCCATGTTCCTGCTCCCGAAAAATAATCATGATTACATTCGAAAGCCTTGCTAATGAACACTTTCAGAAGTTTCACTCTCAGCATCTGTAAACTCAAAAGCAGTAATCAGGTACTCCATGAATTCCTGGGCAAATTCAGGCGAATCAGTATTCTTCATGCTGTCCGCGCTGAAGATATCGTCATGATATACGCCGTCAGCAAATATCATGGATGTATAGTTTACGGAAGGTCCCGTTTTCATGTAAAGGTACTCTCTGTAGTCATCAACAGCTTCTTTTCCGAGGAGTATGAGCTTAGTGCCGCTTTCTTCCATGCACCTTGAGATATAACCTCTTTCCTCGTCTGTAAGACCTGCCTTGGTAACAACGATCACAGAGTATGTCGGGCATTCCTGATCTATCTTGACACGCTCATATTCCATCGTTTTTCCGGCAGACTTTGAAACCTGAATATATCTGTATGAGAGAGGAAGGTTTTCTTCCTTGACGCTATATAACTGAACAAAATTTACATCCTTAAGCCTTGAAGGGCAGTCACCGAACCAATATATCTTCAGATCCTGCGAAGCCAGCTGCTCCTTAAGTTCTGCGATATTATCCTTCGTTGAAGTCTTCTTAAGTCCGTCGAAAAGGGAATCTGAGAAGAACACAAAAATGAGCAGAGCAAGCGCCGCCACTGCCAAAATACCTATATAAACGATAAGATTTCCTTTTTTCATTTCCCTGTTCCCGTTAGTGTAATAAAGATATTGTATAGTACAACATTAAAAATTCAATTCAAAAATCAATTAACCGAATTATTATGCAACATTATAAAAACAATAAAAATATTCTCGTTTTTTCTCATCTTTTTCACTTTTTGGGCGTGCATTTTTTTGAATATTGCTTATA
Organism: uncultured Clostridia bacterium; assembly: GCA_947303255.1. GTDB lineage: Bacteria > Bacillota > Clostridia > Saccharofermentanales > Saccharofermentanaceae > Saccharofermentans. The sequence goes on from CAMYXL010000019.1 coordinate 22,530, forward strand.
TAATTATAAGGTGCATTTTGGCGCATACATTTTTCGAAAGGGGTCAAACACATGATCAAAACACATGAAGTTGAACAGATGACTTGCGTAGCTAAAGGCTGCAATCATGGACCTGCTCCTATTCCTGAAGAAGGAAAGTGGATACAGGCAAAAGAAATTAAAGATATCTCCGGTTACACACACGGTATCGGCTGGTGTGCTCCTCAGCAGGGTACTTGTAAGCTTTCCCTCAACATCAAGGAAGGCGTTATCCAGGAAGCTTTGGTTGAGACAATCGGTTGTACAGGTATGACTCACTCTGCAGCTATGGCTGGTGAGATCCTCCCTGGTAAGACAATCCTCGAAGCTTTGAACACAGACCTCGTTTGCGATGCTATCAACACAGCAATGCGTGAACTCTTCCTCCAGATCGTTTACGGACGTTCCCAGTCCGCTTTCTCTGAGGGTGGTCTTTCTATCGGTGCTGGTCTTGAGGACCTTGGTAAGGGCCTCCGTTCCCAGACAGGTACAATCTTCTCTACTCTTGAGAAGGGTCCTCGTTACCTCGAGCTCACAGAAGGTTACATCCTTAAGCTCGCTTTGGACAAGGACGACCAGATCATCGGTTATCAGTTCCTTAAGATCGGACCTATGCTCGATCAGATCAAGAACGGTAAAGATGCTAACGAAGCTTACAAAGACAACATCGGTACTTACGGCAGATTCTCCGAAGCTGCTCGTTACATCGATCCACGTAAAGAGTAATTAGAGGAAGGAGATTATATAATATGGCATTGTTTGAAAGCTATGACAGAAGAATAGATCAGATCAACAAGGCTCTTAACGATAATGGTATTTCCTCTATCGAAGAAGCAAAGAAGATCTGCGACGAGAAGGGCATCGACCCTTATAAGATCTGCGAGAGCACACAGAATATCTGCTTTGAGAATGCAAAGTGGGCATATGTTGTAGGTGCTGCTATCGCTATCAAGAAGGGCTGCACTAAGGCAGCTGACGCTGCTGAGGCAATCGGTATCGGTCTCCAGGCTTTCTGTATCCCTGGTACAGTTGCTGACGATCGTAAAGTTGGTCTCGGCCACGGTAACCTCGCTGCTATGCTCCTCAGAGAAGAGACAGAGTGCTTCGCATTCCTCGCAGGCCACGAGTCTTTCGCAGCTGCTGAGGGTGCTATCGGTATCGCTGAGAAGGCTAACCGTGTTCGTCAGAAGCCCCTCAGAGTCATCCTTGACGGTCTCGGAAAGGACGCTGCTAAGATCATCTCCAGAATCAACGGCTTCACATATGTTGAGACAGAGTATGACTACAAGACAGGCGAGCTCAAGGAGCTCTCCAGAACATGCTACTCCAAGAATCCTGATTCTCCGAGAGCAAAGGTTAACTGCTATGGTGCAGATGACGTTCAGGAAGGCGTTGCTATCCTCTGGAAGGAGAACGTTGACGTTTCCATCACAGGTAACTCCACAAATCCTACAAGATTCCAGCACCCTGTTGCAGGTACATACAAGAAGGAGCGCCTCGAGGCAGGCAAGAAGTACTTCTCTGTTGCTTCCGGTGGTGGTACAGGCCGTACACTTCACCCTGATAACATGGCTGCAGGTCCTGCTTCCTACGGTATGACAGATACAATGGGCCGTATGCACTCTGACGCTCAGTTCGCAGGTTCTTCTTCTGTTCCTGCTCACGTTGAGATGATGGGCTTCCTCGGTATGGGTAACAACCCTATGGTTGGTGCTTCCGTTGCTGTAGCTGTTGCAGTTGAGGAATGCATGAATAAATAAGTTTTGATCATGCTTATTAAATAGATATTTAGAGGGCCGCCTTATGGGCGGTCTTCTTTTTTGCCCAGCGCAAATCGTTTCACGCAAAATAGCAATAAACATGCGCGAAACAAGAGCGAAACAAACAAATATTGCGGATTTTTATACACTTATTGCTAACTTAACGATTTTTACTTGAAGATTTATATGCTAGTGATAGATTAATATCAATATGTAGTGCTTTTATAAAAGGAGACCTTATGAGCAAGGCTGAACAGAACAAACCATTAGTTAAGCATATCTACACAGCTGATCCATCAGCTCATGTGTTTAACGGTAAGATATATGTTTATCCGTCACACGATCTCAATGTTGAAGTTACTGATAACGACAACGGAGATCAGTATGTAATGGAAGATTACCATGTATTGGAAATGGATTCTGTAACATCCGAGGTTGTTGATTGCGGCGAAGTTCTCAATATGAGAGAAGTACCGTGGGTAAGCAAGCAGATGTGGGCACCTGATTGTGCATACAAGAACGGCAAGTATTACCTCTACTTCCCTGCTAAGGACAAAGACGGAATCTTCAGGATCGGCGTAGCTACAAGCGATACACCAGGCGGAAAGTTCACACCGGAAGCTGAGCCTATCAAGGGTTCATTCAGTATCGATCCTTGCTCCTTCGTAGATGACGACGGACGTGCTTATCTCGTAACAGGCGGTCTTTGGGGCGGCCAGCTCGAGAAGTGGCAGACAGGTTCTTTCGTAATGGGTGATCCTGATATGATCCCTGGTTCTGACGGACCTAAGGGTGATGAGCCGGCACTTGGTCCATGTGTAGGAGAACTTACTGATGATATGCTTCAGTACAAGACAGCTCCTCAGCATGTACAGATCCTTGATGAGAACGGCGAGCCTATCAAGGCTTGTGACGAGAAGAGAAGATACTTCGAAGGACCTTGGATGCACAAGTACAACGGTAAGTATTATCTCTCATATTCAACAGGTACAACCTGTTACATCGTTTATGCAACAAGTGACAGTCCGTTCGGACCATTCACATATCAGGGTAGGATCCTTGAGCCGGTAATCGGTTGGACTACTCACCATTCCATCGTCGAGGTTGACGGCAAGTGGTATCTTTTCTATCACGACTCTTCCCTCTCCGGCGGAATCAACAGTAAGAGATGCGTCAAGTTCAGAGAACTTAACTACGACGCAGACGGAAAGATCATTACGATGAATCCGTACGATAATTAAATTAGTTTGTAAATGCCTCACATAATAATTTGCCCTAAGGAACTCCTAATTTATTAGGAGTTTCTTTCTATTTGGAGAAAATCTTAGGGATGAGGCTTATTTATCTTTGCCGAGGAATGTAGGCTCTGTCTTCGAGTACATTATCTTCTGGGAAGTATAGATACTCTTGTAGCCTGAGATAAGATAAGTGATGGCAACAACGATAAGATAATATGGAGCTTTGGTAAACGAGAACATCTCGCATGCGATTATCAATGATGCCAAAGGACAGTTCGTAACACCGCAGAATACACCTACAAGTCCGAGCGAAGCACAGAACTCAGGACTGAATCCCACAAGATGGCCGAAGGCTGCACCGAATGTTGCTCCTACAAAGAACGACGGTACGATCTCACCGCCTTTAAATCCGATACTTAGTGTTATGACCGTAAATACTATCTTAAGGATAAATGCATACGGAACAGCCTCACCGTTTTCTACAGCCTTAACGATAACGGATCCTCCGACACCGTTATAATCTGTTCCGAAGATTAGTGTAAGTCCAATGAGGACTGCACTTCCAAGAAGGACTCTTAAGTACTTATTCTTAATGAGCTTATCAAGTCCGTGATGAGTTGAATGCAAAGCCTGACAGAATACGATACTTAGAAGCGCACTTAAAACTGCCAGTACAACCGTAACGATAACTCCCTTGATCGTGAATGATCCGATATCTGGAAGAACGTACTGATGAGCAGTAACGCCGCACAGCAAAGCTACCTCGTGAGCTACAAGTGATGATACGACGCATGGGACTAAAGCGGAATAATACATGACGCCTACACTTGCTACTTCCATCGGGAATAATACTGCTGCAAGAGGTACGCCGAACACCGCTGAGAATGCTGCAGACATACCGCACATGATAAGTGTTACCCTGTCTTTTTCCTTGAACCTGAATACTCTGCTTATGGATTCACCGAGTGAGCCTCCGAACTGAAGTGCAGCTCCTTCCCTTCCCGAAGAACCACCGACAAGATGAGTAAGTATCGTTGAAATGATTATAAGAGGAGCAGTCCTGAACTTGATCTGTTCCTTGCTCCTAATAGCTTCCAAAACAACGTTGGTTCCGCTGTCTTTATCTTTTCCTGCGATCTGATAAAGGAATACACAGATAAGACCTGCAACCGGCATGAAATAAAGGATGAACGGATAGTCATTACGAAGGTTTGTAGCTAGGTCTATTCCCTTGACCATAAGTACGCCAACAAAGCCTACGATCACTCCCGTAAAGCTCGCGAGAACCAACCATTTGGCAAGAGTAATAAAACCAGTTAAAAGGATATTCCCCTCTTTTTTTGCATCATCCTTGAAAGACATAACACCCGTCCCATAAAAATTGAATCATTTTATTATAATAGGACGTTTTCGAAAAAAAGCAAATCAATCGTCCTTTTTCTGACCTTTGACGATCTTGATGTATGTCCTTGATGCAAGGATACCGATGAAGAAATACAAAACGATAGCAAGTATGGTCGAAAATACGGTAAGGTACTGGAACGATCTTTGAACGTACGGGTTAACGGTCTTGATGACGCCGATTACGTAACGCTCACTGAAAAGAGCGTGGAATGCGGCAAGCGCGATCGGAAGGATAAGAGAAAAGGTCATCTGAATGTAAACGGTCCTGTTGATGAGTTTGTCATCCATGCCGAGCTTACGCATGACCTCGTAATTCGAGGCATCCTCAATACCCTCGAAGAGGTTCTTGTAATACAAAGTAACTGAAACCATTATGATGAACAAAAACAGGATTATCGTACAAAGGAATGTAAGACCCTTGTAAAGACCTATAAACTCCATTGCTTCTCCGGTAGATGAATGGGTATTGGATATACCGACGATTCCTGATACTTCAAGGTAAGCACGATACTGAGCCTCATATGTACCGTCAACATCAACGATGTAGATCGTGGTTCTTTTAAATTCCTCTCTGAAGGATTCCTTCTCGGATTCGATCCTCTCTTTATCGGCCCATAAAACAGTATCTCCGCCTTTGATGACAGATACATATCTGACATCATTGGAAAGATAATAATCAAGGAGCATATCAATATCACCCGGATAAACAAGAAGATTTACGCTTCCGTATACAGATTCAAGTTTAGGGGAAGAATCGAGATTCACGAGTTTATGTTCCATTCCGTCCATATCATGAAAACTCTTGATCTTATCTTTGGCGATCAATCCGAATTCATTATTGTCTATGTCAGGATCGATCTCTGTCAGAGAAGAATACGATGCCTCATCGATGATGTAGACCATATCCAGATCGTCACCTTGCTTTACCGTGGCATTCTCGATAATTCGTCCTGCCTGTATACGTATCAGCAACGGAAGAGCATCATAAACACCCTGGGTGCTGCTGGAATTATTCGTGTAATCATCAAGATATGTCATAAGGGTTTCTGCGCCCTCATCATCTGTTACTTCCAACGTAAAGGATTCAGGAACGATCGTCGCGAGATAATCATCTGCTGATGTAATGAATGTAAGAAGCGCAGCCGTAAGTATGATAGCCAAAGTGGAAAGGATACAGATGGTTCCGAGTCCTATCGCGCTTCTTCTCATCCTGTAGGCAAGAGTCGAAAGGTTGATGAAGTTCAGTTTACGATAAAAGAACCACTTAAACTTCTTGATGGAAGATAGGACTGCTACACTTCCGAATACGAATATAAGATATGTAGCAACTACGATCAGTATCGAAGCAAATACAAACTTCTTGGTGGTATCGCCCATGAATGTTCTGATCCTGAGATCAGGAGGAATGGAAGATTCGAGCTTATATGCAACAACGAGGATCGCTACTCCGAGGATTGCGAAGAAAAGATAGAGCTTGCCTTTCTTCTCACCTTTAGATCCTGACTTCATATATTCGACTGGTTTTAAGACATAGAGCATGATTATCTGTATCACGGAGATGATCGCATATACGGCTGCATATGAAGCAAGGACTATCAATACCGCTATGAAACTGAATGTCAGCCTGTAATTGATCTCGCCGCCCATGTATTTTATAAGCGACAATTGTATGAGCTTATAAAATACTACGCCGCCGACTATGCCTATGACGGAACCTGCGATCGACAGGATGATGTTTTCGATAAATATGATCTTAAGAAGGTGTTTCTTCTCCATACCGAGGACGTTCAGGACGGCGTACTCTTTGTTCCTGCCGCGGGTCACGAAGAAACTTATGTAGATGTTGAAGATCATCGACAGGAGGAAGAATACTATGGATCCGATCTTGGAAAGGATCGCCAGGGCCTGACCGCCGAACATGGCGGAGGTGTCCTGATCCAAAGAAAGCGAGATAAGGATATACAGGACCATACCCATGATGGCTGTAGAAAAGATATACGGTATGTAGACGATCCTTTTCTTGGAGATCGCGTTGACGGCTATCTTGAAGTAGACGTTTCTCATTTATCTTCCACCGAGTAACACCTGAAGTGAATCGGAAATCCTGTTATAAAATTCGTGGTTGCTCAAATCGCCTCTGTAAAGCTGATGGTATACCTCGCCGTCCTTGATAAAGAGAACGCGTGAAGCATGGCTCGCAGCCTTAACAGAGTGGGTAACAAGAAGAATGGTCTGGCCGGACGCATGAAGTTCCTCCAGGAGATGTAAAACCTCACCTGTTGATTTGGAATCCAGAGAACCTGTAGGCTCGTCTGCGAGAAGAAGCTTTGGCTTCATTACGACGGCACGGCAGCATGCTGCACGCTGCTTCTCACCGCCCGAGACCTCGTAAGGATATTTGTCGAGGATCTCTTTGATGCCGAGCTTACCTGCCAAAGGGATAACTATGTCATCGATCTCCTTTGACTTGTGGTCATCCAGGACCAGAGGAAGTCTTATATTGTCACCTATCGAAAACGTGTCCAGAAGATTGAATTCCTGAAATACAAAACCGAATTCCCTTCTTCTGAATTCAGCGAGCTTATGTTCCTTAATGTCTTTGATGTTCGTTCCGTTAAGGAAGATATCACCCGATGTGGCATCGTCCATTGCTGCGATGATGTTAAGGAGTGTGGTCTTACCTGAACCTGACTCTCCCATGATCGCTACGAACTCTCCTTCTTCAACGGTCATGTTGACATCGGAAAGAGCGACGACCTTGTTTCCGGAAAATCTCGTTGAGTATATTTTTCTGACGTTTTTGACTTCAAGCAGTGACATATGATACCTCCAATATCATATTACTTGAAAAGTGCCTGTTTTGTAATAGATTTTCATTACAAAGAAGGGATTAAAATAACAAATTTGTAAGTATGAGCGCCGCAGGAATAATGTCTTTATACGGATATTATAGCCACAAATAAAAAAGCATCTGTAACAATGTTACAAATGCTGTAGTTTCAGTGTTTAGTGAGATCTTGCAGATTGTGAGATCCTCTTAAGATCTACTACATTATCGCCTACATCGATATGATGCTTTTTAAGAAAATCGGAAAATCCCGGAAGATTTTCTGGCTGGACAACCAGTCCCGGATAATGAGCATCACATCCGATAACGAATCTGGAATCCATCTTGCTTGCCAGATCAAAGAACTGATCGTTAGGATATATTCTCTTATCGATAAAGCCGTACATATTGACCTCAAGCGGAAGATCAAGATCGTTGGCAGCAGTAATAAGTCTTTCCATGTGCTTAAGATAAGTCTTGGAATCACCATGGAAATTTATAAGATCAGGATGAGCCAGGTAACTGAATAAACCTGTCTTCATTCCCTCGATAGTGAAATCTACGTAATCTTTCAGAACCTTCTCGTCTGTCGTTGGAGCACCCTCATAAACACCATGTACTTCATCAGGTACGAAGTGCTGACCCTGGATAAGATAATCAACAGGATACTTCGTTATCTCGTTCATCATCTTGTCGAAATACTTGAGAGTATACTCAACCTCATAACCGATAAGGATATCGATAGTATCTTCGTACTCTTCCCTCAAAGCGAGCAAAGTCTGAACATAGTCCTCGATCTCGGACTGATCCATCCTGATGTTGGATTTATAAGGCATCGGAACATGATCGGAAAAACCAAGCACACTAAAACCCTCTCGGATCGCCTGCTCGACATAATCGCGCTCGGTTCCGACAGCGTGGTGACATCTGGTTGTATGTGTATGATAATTTGCCCTCATTTTTGTACTCTCACACTTTCATTCCAAGCATGAATTATAGCACCAATAAAAAATGAGCCTGTCACATTCGTATCGTTTTTTGCAAATTCTTTGGATTTATTGAGAATTTTAAATCAGTGCGTAATATCTCCGACTTCAGCCCCCAGATAATTAATGAGATCTTCCGCCTTCATCCTGATCTGAAGGCCCCTCTGGCCGCCGCTTACGGAAACGTCATCCACAAGAAGTATCATCTCGTCAAAGAACGTCTTATATTTCTTCTTCATTCCGACCGGAGAGCAGCCGCCTCTGATATAGCCCGTAAGGTTCAATATCTCCTTAACAGGGATCATATCGATCTTCTTCTCACCTGCAAGTTTGGCAGCTTTCTTAAGATCCAGCTCATCGTCAACAGACAGGCAGAAAACGTAGATATTCTTGCTGTCCGCGCGTGTCACCAAAGTCTTAAAGACTTCCTCATATGGAAGGTTCAAATAGTCCGCCACATGGTGGCCGTCCAGGTCATTCTCGTCATATTCATATTCGAGAGCCGTATACTCGATCCCTGCCGCAGTAAGTTCTCTCATCGCATTAGTTTTTTTAATCTCTGACATCCAGATCCTCCTTCTCGAAAAAGATCGTCGCATTCGTTCCTTTTCCGAGTTCTGATTCTATCTTCACATTAAAATTGATAAGGTCGCAGGCACGCTTTACCAGGTAAAGTCCGATACCTGTCGACTTCTTGTGAGTCCTTCCGTTATATCCCGTATATCCCTTCTCGAAAATACGCGGCAGATCTTCCGCACTTATTCCGATACCCTGGTCTTTTATGCTTACATGATCCTCCGTAAGCTCGATCGTAATACTTCCCTTCTTGGAATACTTAAGAGCATTAGAAAGAAGCTGACCCAGGATAAACGATATCCACTTCTCGTCCGTTACGATGCTTATCGGCTTTGATTCGTAAACGATGTTGATGCCTCTTCCGATAAACTGTGAAGAAAACTTACGAAGAAGCTGCTTAACAACATAATCCATATCGACCTTATCGAAAACAAGATCGTTGACTTCAGAATCAAGTCTTAAGAAATTAAGTACCATGTCAACATAATCGTTGATATCAGTCACGGCATTTTTGATATCCACGCGGTTATCATCATCCGGCATATTCTCCGCTACAAGGCTTATGGCTGAGATAGGAGTCTTGATCTGATGAGCCCAGATGGTAAAGTAATCAACTGTCTCTTCGTAGCGGTTGGCATCCTTTTCAACAACGACTCTCTTATAATCATATTCGCGGTTAAGAAGTCTTACGTATTCACTTTCTATCCAATCAGAAGGCGTGAAATCCGTATAAGGAATATTCTCATCCTCAAGAGATCTTAAAAGCTTAGCCTTACGCGAGAAACGGAGATAATCAAGAAATCCCGCCACAAGAAGGATGAAAGCCCACATGGATAGTGCGAAAAGTATGATTATGAGATTGACGTTAAAAAGCCAAAATACGAGCGTCAGGAATGCGAAGATACTCACATTCATGAGGATTATCCATCGTTTGGATTTTATGTAACGCCAAAGGTCACTCAATTATGTAGCCCTGGCCTTTCTTTGTCGTGATGAAGTCATTAAGGCCAACTGCTTCAAGCTTCTTACGAAGTCTGTTAACGTTAACGTTAAGAGTATTCTCATCGACAAAGCATTCGTCATCCCAGAGCTTTTCCATGAGCTTTTTTCTGGATACGATAGTTGATTTATCTGCAAGAAGAACAGCAAGGATCTTGTTCTCGTTTTTTGTAAGTTCAACTCTCTCACTGTTGTAGTTGAGAACTGACTCAGCAGGAACAAAGATAGCTCCCTTGTGTTCGATAAGGTTCGAATTAGGACCGAAATCATAAGCTCGTCTTAAAACGGCATTGATCTTGGCAGTCAATACTTCAAGGCTGAACGGCTTCGCGATAAAATCGTCTCCGCCCATATTCATAGCCATTACCTGGTTCATGTTATCTGAAGCTGAAGATACGAAAATAACCGGTACCCTTGATACTTCACGTATCTTGGTACATCTGAAAAAACCGTTGTAAAAAGGAAGGTTAACATCCAACAAAACTAGATCCGGCTTAAACTTGGTAAAGTCTCCCATTACATTCTCGAGATCTGAATCGATAGCAACTTCGAAGCCCCACTTCTCGATATGGAGCTTCATCTGCTTGGCGATGACTTCATCATCCTCAACTATAAAAATCCTATACATACGTCCCTGTTCCTTTTGTAAATATAATATAATTAAACCACACCTTATGCTAAAATGCTTGTAAATTTAAAATGACAATATAAGGAGCAGACTATGCCATCAGGAAATTATCCGGAACATGACATTAATCAGGTCTTCGATTATATGAGCGGAGTTCTCCTTCACGGAGATACAGCAGAGAACGCATTGGACGAGATGACCTTCGTCAACCGTCTTTTCGCGGCACTTCCTGCTGAAGCAGTAGAATACGGAATGCAGTTTCTGCACGGCAACAGGGATCTTCCGTCATCCTGTGACGAGATCATGCCTTTGTACATAAGATTCGTTAACCTCGTTGAATACTGCGAGACCATTGAAAGATTAAGAGATATCCCGTCTAATCCAACGACAGAGCAGATAATGGAGAGAGTCAAGATGAACTCTTCCCTGGATGAACTGGAAAAGCCTTTCTGTAAGCCTTTGCTGGGCTTCGCATATAACAAGGAAATACCTAATGATTCCATCGATCCGAATAACATCAAGGCAGATGAGGAAGTTTCTGATGAAGAGACTAAGAAAGGAAAAGGTCTTCACCTCATGAATTCCTGCGCTCCTGTCCTGATATGTAAAGACGTTATCCAAACTGCATGTTTTTATGAGAATTATCTCGGCTTTGAATCACTTCATCTTGACGATGAATCCATGCCTCATATCCGAATTGCCAGAGACAATGTCGAGTTTATCTTAGTCGAGAAAAAGACTCCGAATGATCTCATTACGATGCGTGATTATTTTGGCATTCCGTATGATCTTTATATCTACGTAAGTGAACCGATGCTCCTTCAAAATGAGCTCATAACAGCAGGTGTCACGATAATCAAGGGATTATCTGACGCGGGCGATAAAGCAGATATCAATCGTGAGTTTGTTTTCGAGGATCTGGACGGAAGACACGTCTGCGTATCACAAAGAGAAGTGTTCTGATATCACTCGTCCTTTTTCTTGACGGCGACGGTAGATTTCTCGAGAGATGGTCTCGGAAGAACGATATCGTGACCGCAGCCTGAGCAACGAAGTTTCACTTCGGCACCGACTCGCATGACAAGCCAATCCTTGCTGCCGCAAGGGTGGGCTTTTTTCATTGTGACCATGTCACCTTCTTCGTACTTGTACAAAAAGAACTTATTAGCCATAAGTACCTCATTAAAGCGATTATTTATTGAATGCGATCTTGGCGAAGTTATAGATACCGAGGTACCAGATCGGCCAGTCGTGGCCGCCCGGCTCCTCCTGCCATGTGAAGTTCTCGTTAGAGATCTTATCGCAAATGTCCGGCAGCTCCTTAGCTGCGTTACTGGCACTGTAATATGCGCTATAATCTTCTGTTCCGCAGATATTGTAGAAATAGTCTACTGTGTATTCGGAATTATTGATCGTCTCAGCAGTTACGGAAGCTACATTTGATGTAGGAGCAGCCGAGAAAGCACCGAACCATGAGAACAGATCAAAACACTCACCGATACCGATGTTGATGGTCTGCATACCGCCCATGGAAAAACCTGCCATTGCTCTGTGCTCACGTGTGGCCGAAAGGTCATAACCGTCAGATGAGAAATCGGCATATGTAGCATAATTCTCATCGATATAAGGGATAAGATCATTTCGGAGCTCATAACCGAATTTATTGTAAGAATCCGCTTCCCCATAGTTCTTGCAGCCGAGTGCTCTACCATTAGGTGTTACAACGATCACAGGATCAATGTCGCCGTTACCGATAAGGTTATCGAAGATGAACTTAAGCTTGGAATCATCGAGATCAAGTCCCCACTCGTAATCTTTACCGCCGGTGCCGTGCATCAGATAGATTACGTTGTACTGACCTTCGGGATCATAGCCTGCAGGAAGATATACGAATGCACTCTTCTCACAGCCTTCACCGTCTCCGATATAGTCTTTTGCAGTATAAGTGATCTCCTCTACTGTTCCTGTCTCTCCGCCCTTGTAAGACATTGTGTAGTCTGTAGGGATCTCGGATTCAAGTTTAACAGACGGCGCATGAGATCCGCAGCTGCAAAGAAGACCTGTTAGGACCAAAGCAGAAGTCAATGTTAATATCTGTTTTTTCATATTTATGCCACCTTCTTTGTACTTGTACAAAAAGAACTTATTAGCCATAAGTACCTCATCGGGGAACTGTATGGTATATATTTTATCACTGCATATCTTTTTCGAAAATTAAAAAGGGCCGTAAGGATCAACTCACTTACGACCCGGGGTGCCTGATCAAGCAATTATTTGTTGAAAGCGATCTTGGCGAAGTTATAGATACCGAGGTACCAGATCGGCCAGTCGTGACCGCCTGCCTGCTGCTGCCATGTGAAGTTCTCGTTAGGGATCATCTTGTCGCAGATGTCCGGAAGAGTCTTGGCTGCGTTGCTTGCGCTGGAATATGCGATGTCATCTTCTGTTCCGCAGATATTGTAGAAATAGTCTACTGTGTATTCGGAATCATTGATGGTCGCTGCTGTAACGGAAGCTGCATTGGATGTCGGTGCAGCTGAGAAAGCACCGAACCATGAGAACAGATCCATGCACTCGCCGATACCGATGTTGATGGTCTGCATACCGCCCATGGAAAGACCTGCCATTGCTCTGTGCTCACGTGTGGCCGTAAGGTCATAACCGTCAGCGGAGAACTCTGCATATGTAGCATAATTCTCTTCGATGTACGGGATAAGGTCATTACGAAGTTCATATCCGAAGTTATAGAAAGAATCCATGTCCTGATCGTGCTTGCAGCCGAGTGCTTTACCGTTAGGAGTTACAACGATCACAGGATCGATGTCGCCGTTACCTATGAGATTATCGAAGATGAACTTAAGCTCTGAAGCTTCGAGGTTAAGTCCCCACTCGTACTCGTTTCCGCCTATGCCGTGCATCAGATAGATTACATTGTACTGACCTTCAGGATCGTAGCCTGCAGGAAGATATACGAATGCACTCTTCTCACAGCCTTCACCGTCTCCGATATAGTCCTTTGCTGTATATGTGATCTTCTCTACTGTTCCTGACTCGCCGCCCTTGAAAGACATCGTGTAGTCCGTTGGAATCTCAGATTCGTAGTTATAAACGATCTCTTCCTTGGTTGTCTCGGTCGTTGCTTCTGTTGTCTCTTCGGATGTTGCTTCAGAAACTGTCGTATCGGAAGTCGGTTCAACGATCGGCTCGTAAGATCCGCAGCTGCAAAGAAGTCCGGTTAAGACCAAAGCAGATGTCAGTGTTAGTATCAGTTTTTTCATGTTTATGTCACCTTCTTTGTTTTTGGCATAGGGACATTATATATTTTCGAGAGGGAATATTATACTGAAAAAACCAACTAAAACACCCCACAAACTCTCTGTCAGTTCTCGGTTACATCGTAGCGTTTTACTCTTCTCCAGTTGATGAGGATAACAGGAATAACGACCATGAGATCACAGGCTACCGCAGCAATAAATCCCTGAGTGGAGAACTTTACAAAACCGATACCCTTAGGTTCCATGATGTAATTGACTGCGAAGACCACTACGGCACACAGAATGCTTCCGAGAAGAAGTGCCACGGTATTGATCGTAAGGATCTCTCCTGCTATCTTCGTGAAGATCTTGCTGTTTCTAAATCCCAGAGCTTTGTAGATGGAGAACTCGAATTTTCTCCTGTCGTACACAACTGAGAAAAGAGAATTAATGGTAACTGCGAGGACAATGCCTACGATCGCAACGATCAGATAAAGGATATAGATCATGAATCCCATCTGCTCATGGAAAGTATTCATGTGACCTTCGAAGCTGTCGATCGCCAGATTAGGATAGTCTTCTCTGGCTTCTTTTATGATAGCCTTGATATCTTTATCGGCATCTTCGTCAGATGCGTTCTCACTTTTTACAAATAAAGTACATGAACTCATTTGTACATTTCCGATCGCATATACGAACATACCGGGCTCATCCACTATCTCGGCAACAGTTGTATCCACTAATCCATAAAGGTTACTGTGATCTCTGTCGATCTTATCTCCGACTTTGACTCCGATATTATTCGCCATAGCTTTGCTTATTATCAATTCTCCCTCCTTGAAATCCACATCTTTCTCGATCACATGGACTCTGGAATTAAATAGATCGAAGTCTTCTTTTGAAGCAAAGACGAATGAATTAGCACCATTCTCAAATGACATGATGGAAGTATAGTTTAGACCGATCTCTCCAGCCTGTATGACAGTATCGACATTATCTGTTTTATACGAATCAATATTCTGGCAAAACCTGCCGTAATCCTCCAGGATCTCGGCATTTCCGCTTCTCGGCATCACAAAACAAAACCTGTCCGGTCCGTGATGAGTGATGTTGTAGACATCCTCAGGATTATTGATATACATTCCCGCGAGAAAACATACCGTAACAAGCGACAGAACAATAGTCGACAGTATGCTTCGCTTATAATCTCTCAGGATATATGTAAGCGACGAAAAGGGATTCATACATTTCCCTCCGTAACTTTGGAGATGGAACCGTCCCAGATTTCAACAGTAATATCAGCATCTCTTATGATGCTTCTGTCATGCGTTATAACGAGTACCAGTCTCTTCTTCGAATAGTCCTTAAGCTTGGCCATAACTAGATATGCATTCTCATGATCAAGAGATGCCGTCGGCTCATCCGCGAAAAGCACCTTAGGATCATTCATCATCGCCCTGGCGATCGCTACTCTCTGCCTTTGGCCTCCCGACAGTTTCTTCGGTGTCTTATTAAGTTCACTTTCCTTAAGACCTATATCGAGAAGGAAGTCTCTTGCCTTTTCTCTCGAAAACTTCAGATCCTTAGTCGAAGCGATAACTGCATTTTCCATGGCTGTCATATAAGGAACAAGATAGTGACGCTGGAAAACAAAACCGAACTCATTTCTTCTTAAGTCCTGACGTTCGCTGTCAGATATTCCGTTCAATGATCTTCCGTTATAGATAACATCTCCGTCAGTAAGTTTTTTCAACGTGGACATAACGTACATCATAGTGGATTTACCGGAACCCGAAGGACCTATGATACCTACAAGTCCCGTATCAGGGAACTTGATGTTGATATCCTTCATTGCATAGACTTTTTCCTCTTTATCCATGTCATAGATCATCGTTGCATTCTTAAGTTCAAACATGTTATCCACCGCCTTACTCAATATCATCAATTGTCGTTATTTTTCGAAGTTGTATGAAAATCGGAATATTGCACAGGGCAAATACTGCCAGGAATACTTCAGCGATAAGTTTAATATCTTCCGGTCTGATCTCGCTTATGTAAAAACCTTTCGGATCGACCATCAGTGTCTTGATAATGATCACTGATATCGTTGATAAGACCGCAGTAACTACAGAAGCCAATCCAAAGCTTATCAGCTGTTCTTTTATAGCCATCAGATACACATCCGTTACTGAATATCCGATAGAATTTAAAAGACACCATTCTTCATGTCTGTCTCTTATATGAAGAGACAGTACGGCTACAACACAGATAAGAAGGACTGCTGTCGATATACCGGTAAAAAGAAACTTTATCTTAGGAAGAGATTCCATATCTTCTTTGCTGTCTTCTATCCTATTATCCCTGTTGTAAAAATATGAGGTCTCATGTCCCGTTTTTGTAAGAAGTTCTTTATAGTCAATATCATTCTCATCATGAAGGATCATGCACATAAAGTTATTTTCATTCGGGAGAGGCAGACCGAAGAAAGCGTAATTATCACACTTTACCTTACCGACTATCTTGTAGTTATCGTTACTGAGAGCAAACAGATCATCTCCCTGATTAGTGTAGGAAATCTCATCAACTACCATCTCTCCCGGATTTTGAGGCATCCTTCCCTCTACTAATTCCATGTCATACTTGTCGTAAAACTTTTGGGCATCCTCAGGTGTTTGAAAATAAAAGATCGGTAAAGTCTGCATACCGACTGAGCTCTCGATCCAATATACACCTCGTCTTACTACAAGAACTTCCTCCCCTATATCTTTTGAAACTGTCTCTGCTTCTTTTTCCATAATAGGAATAGCGCGAGTATCAAGGTCTACATTAGGATCCTCAACATAATCTTCAGGCGCATATCTGATCGGATTTTCCAGAAATAACGTAATGTGATCATATATTTTGGTAACAGGCTCACCGTACGGTTCCTCAAAAGTACCGAGGAAATATCCCAGAACATAAAGCATCGTTCCAAAAAGCGAGATGCTTATGACCAGCGCCAATATCCTTCGCTTATTGTTCTTGATGTATGGTAAAGGTGAAAGGCCCGTCTTTTCCCTACTCATTAACTCATTTCTCCAATCGTTATACACAATCTTTTACGGGATTATAGTATCGCTATTGAAGAATTGCCTGAAGTGACCACGGTCACATCTTATAACATGACCACAGTCATATCAGCTGTTGAGTATTGATACGAGCTTAGCTCTGTCATGAATATCGAATTTGTCGTAAATGGAAGACATATAGTTTTTAACTGTGCCTTCAGAAATGAAGAGGATCGATGCGATCTGGCTGTTGGTGCATCCGTCAGCTATGAGCTTACAGATCTCCTTTTCCCTGTCAGTCAGGTCTTTTCCCTCGTAAGGATCAACTGAAGCTTTGGTTACCTTCTCGCCTGACATCATGCCGGTGAGTTTTTGCATAACCTTATTATCGAGTACGCTCTGCCCTTTCAAAGCCTGGTCAACAGCGTTTAATATCGCATCTTTTCCGGAGTCCTTAAGAAGATAGGAGATTGCTCCGCCCGATATTGCTTCAGCTATGTTTTTCTCATCATAAAAAGTTGTAAGTACGATTATCTTAATGTCAGGATAGGATTCATGAACTTTCCTTATAAGTTCGATTCCACCCATTCGAGGCATATTAAGATCGACAAGCATCATATCCGTTGCTTGGTTTTCCAAGATCTTCAGTGCATCAACACCGTTCTCGGCTCTGCCGACAACTTCGTGACCACCCTTAAGCGTTAGGATTATTTCCATGCTCTCCGTCAAGAGAGGTTCATCATCTACAAGGATTATCCTAGCCATCTATGCCTCCTTTGGAGCTTCAACTCTCGGAATGTCGATGGTTACCTTGAAACCGTCGGAACCGTCGATCGCCATCTTTCCTCCGAGCGAGGACGCGTGTCTTTGAAGTTTCTTAAGACCGAATCCTTCCTCCATGAGTCTTTGCTCCTCTTCATATGATATATTACCAAAGCCCTTACCGTTATCCTGAACCTTAAGAAGAATATGCTTTGCATCCATGATCAGCATGATTACAAATACCGATGCATTGCCGTGCTTCATTCCGTTGGTCAGAAGCTCAGATAAAGCTCCGGATATAAATGATGCAACCGATATGTCTATCGTTCCTTCATCATCAATATCATCAAAGTTATGATACACCTTTATGTCCGTATCCATAGAAAAGTTTGAAGTAAGTTCCGACAATGATCTTACGTAGTCTTTTACGATGACAGTATTATTCTTACTGTCCATGGTCCTTACAACACTTCTAATGGAATCGATGCTTTCCTTTATCCTGTCATTAGCGACGGTCATCTTTTCTCTTGCCATGTCGCTGTCCGTATCCACCAGGATCTTCGCAGCATCAAGAGTAACGGAAGCAGCCGACAAAGTATGGCCGACGGAATTATGGATATCCCTGCTTATCCTCTCTCGTTCGAGAAGTCTCGCATTCATCTCCTCTTCTGCCATCCTGTACGACAGTTCCTCACGAAGTTTCCTCTCCGTCATGCTGTCCAAGGCTGATCTTTTTAGTGCCTCCTCATAATTCTCGCTTATAACATGCATTCTTCTCGAAAAATACGAAGCAACAATATAAAGTGCCACCATTCCGAAAAGTATCGCCGAAAACCTGAACAGATCCAATCCCTGAACATTTCCTTTGATAAAGCACAGACTGATACCCAAAGCAGAACCAAAGATCGCAATAACGACCTTTATAACTGTCTTTTTGACCGTCAAGATTTCAGACGCTGCGGTAAGCACAAATCCGGCCCACCATGCATATCCCGATATCGGAAAGATAGCACAACATGTACCAAGCGTTATTGCCTTAAACATCAGAGAAGATCTCTTACCGTCGAAAACGATAGATACCGTCACAAAGATCAACATCAACGAGATCCAGATCGCGGCAGCCGCAAATTTCCACTGCGCAAAGATCATGATCCCCGCAACGATCGTAAGGATCACGGAATAGCTCCAACGTATCAGTGTAATGTCTGACGATATCTTCTGCATAGTAAACACCAAAAAATGCATCTATAGTATACATCTGATACATTTATGTATCAGATAACAAAGAAACTCATCTTTATATATTCGAATCACATAATCCCCATATAAAACAATAATCCCTTTTAGTATAACCACTGCTAAATGTATTATCTAGTTACTATCTAACACATTCACTTAATTGATTCTTACGGGTAGTAACATCAGTTCAAAAGACATTTCTAGAAAGAAATAAGTGAAATCAATTAAGATTAAAGTATTCTCTCAGTTTTTTTCTTGAAACAGGAATCGATTGAGGATACTTCCTAAAATACTCCATTATTCCTCCCTTCAAAACCAAATCAACACGTTCAATATAATTATCTTCGATGCTACACAATAAGTCACTCTCATTTAATCCATCAAGCGTATATGCTGTAGGATTCAGCATCCCCGTATAAAAGCCACCACAAATATCGCTTTCATGAACTTTGGGATATTCATTCTCTTTGTGCAAAGCACGAAGAGAAAACCCATATCTGATGTAATATTCTTCTCCCCATTGAGATTTCTGTATCCCAATAACTATGATTGTTTCTTCTGACAGAAAATAAAAACAACTCTTTTTATATTTAAATCCCATCTTTTTCAGATAGTTTCCTAGTATTTCTTTGAATTGTTCATAATTCACAAAATCACCTTGATCACAAATGTTGCGGCGAGAAAAATGCTTACAGATTGGGCTGTTCTCTCAAATCTACTCTCCATAACTACCTTCCATATATTTTTTCACCATATTTTATAATATCCTGACAAAGCAAGAAGCGCAAACATATACAAGCAGTTATCGTAGTATCTTCTTACGCCTTTTCTCATAGGCTGATTCCAGAACCATTCAACCCACTGGCGTGCAATTGCAAAATCACTGTTCTCGTCATCACTATATGGAACAGATAAAGCACCCTGAGCTGTTGTTGCGAGAAGTCCCAAAGGATGAAGAAGAGTTCTGTCGAGCGGAGTTCCGTCTATCTTAAATTCACAGCGGCAAGCCTCCAGATCAGTTCCAAAGAACTTCATCATCTTGATCGGAGCACAGATCTGACCTTCGTCAATTCCGAACCACTCAGCATCAAGACCGATATTTGCTGCAGTTCTATATGCATCACTATAGAAGTTTCCGAAGTAACCTCCCCATGGCATCTGCTTATCATACGGAGTACCGTCAAAGTTTGCATATTCACTGCTAAGACCCGTTTCCTTATGACATGCTATAGCAAGATACTTACGGCTTGCATCTGCTGCCTTTTTCCAGAACTCACGGTCTTCCTCATTCGCCCAAAGAGCAAACAAATCGTAGAAATGAGGAAGATGATAGGATGGATCAGTAAATGGACAACCCGGAACAAAGAGGATCTGTGCATTATCCCTGTTCCACATAGCATGACCCGGTCTTCCGTTCTCACCCTTGTGGAGACAAGCTTTGAGGATCTCTCTAGCCTGCTCACTGTAGTTAAATATTCCCTCTCCGTCACCCCATCTGTGTGAAGCGAAGAAAAGAGCCATTGCAAAGAACTCCTCACCGTCAGGTGCTGGTCCGTATGCATTAGGTGTTCCGTCCAGGGCGCATGACCATGCGAAGTATCCTTCGTTCTCTCCGTCTTCCATATACATATATGTCTTAGCCCACTTCCAGATACGGTCGAACTCTTCTTTCATGTCGAGCTGAACGCACATCATCATGCCGTAAGACATACCTTCTGTTCTGGCATCGTTATTTCCAGTATCAGTAAGATAACCCATGTCATCTCCTGCTTTACTGAATATCTTCTCATTCTCATCATAGAAAAAAGTATTAACGGCATCCTTGATCTTCTTCTCGATCTCTTCGTCAGTCTTGCCGATTTCCTTAAAGATGTTTCTGTAACTGCGGTTGTTTAATTCCATAAAAATACCTTCACTTCTGTTGTAGTGAAGGTATTTTATCATAGATTATCTATTAAATGATATTTCTTATTCCTTCGCAGATCCTTCTTGCTACCAACGGGTTATTCATCGTGTACAGATGTATTCCTTTGATGTCGCTTACCAGAAGGTCGATTATCTGACTTAAGCAATAAGACATTCCCGCATCAAAGAGTGCTTCCTTATTATCTTCATACCTTGATATGATCTGCTGAAACCTTCTCGGGAATGATGCATGACAAAGAGACACCATTCTCTTGATCTGAGCAGCATTTATAACAGGCATTACTCCCGGGATGACAGGAACTCCGAGTCCTGCTATCTCGCATTCCTCATGGAATTTATAGAATATGTCGTTATCGAAAAATAACTGCGACAATAACACTTCCGCTCCGGCATCAACCTTCTTTTTCAGACTCTTCATCTCAGAGACGACATTTGGTGATTCAGGATGACACTCGGGATAACACGCTCCCAAAAAGCAGAAGTCGTTATCGTTTTTGAGATACGAGATAAGATCAGACGAGTGCTTGAAATCATCCTTGGCTCCTGCATTAGGATTAGGATCACCGCGAAGTGCGAGAATGTTTTCGATACCTTCGTATCTTAAGACCTTGGCAAATTCGTCGATCTCTTTTTTATCGTAGTGAAGACAAGTAAGGTGTACCACAGGCTCGATGTTGTAGTCATACTTTATCTTCTTGGCAAGCTCGATCGTCCTGTTGCAGTTAGACGATCCGCCTGCACCGAAGGTAACGCTTATGAAGTCCGGCTCGAGTTCGCAAAGGACCTCGAGTGTCTCGTCGATGTTTTCAAGTTCAGTGTCTTTCTTGGGAGGAAAGATCTCGAACGAGAGACTTCTTTTCTTGTTGTAAACCTGTGATACTTTCATACTTATCCTCTGATCTTCTTTGCTGCCTCAACAAGATTAATGAGGCTCTTTTTGGTTTCTTCGTCTCCTCTGGTCTTGAGACCGCAGTCAGGGTTAACCCAGAGCTTAGAATCTTCGATCTTTGCCCTCATCTTAGTAAGAGCATTAACGATCTCATCAACAGAAGGAACACGAGGGCTGTGGATGTCATATACACCAGGACCGACTTCCGTCTTGAAGTTATTCTCCTTAAGAGAATCAAGGATCTGAAGATCTGAACGTGAGGCCTCGAAAGTGATTACGTCAGCATCCATTGCATCGATAGCAGGGATGATATCCGTAAATTCGCTGTAGCACATATGTGTGTGGATCTGTGTCTCAGGCTTAACTTTGCTGTGAACGAGCCTGAAAGCAGGGATAGCAAAATCAAGATACTCACTGTACCAGTCAGACTTTCTGAGCGGGAGTTTTTCACGAAGAGCAGCTTCGTCGATCTGGATGATGTTAATACCGTTAGCCTCAAGATCAAGAACCTCGTCTCTTATTGCAAGAGCAATCTGCAGGATGCTCTCCTTGATGGAGATATCTTCTCTCGGGAACGACCAGTTAA
>CAMYXL010000020.1 GCA_947303255.1 uncultured Clostridia bacterium
TGGAAGCACAAATATACTTTCAGAAGGATCATCTTATTCTCCGAAGCCGACAGCAACCACAACATATACATGTGTTGTAACAGACGGATATAACACAAAGACATTCAATTTCACAGTAACTGTAAAGACAGCAACTTTGTCAGCAGAAGCAGAAAATGCAGATATAGTTGCAAAGAAGAATGATAGTGTAACTCTTAAGGTAACTGGCACTTCAAACACAAATGACAATCTCACATACACATGGCAGAAGAAGAATTCAAATGGAACTTTCTCCAATGTAACGGGAGGCAATGGCAGTTCGTTAAAGATCACAGCAAGTGCTTCTGCTACATACAAGTGTATTGTGAAAGATAAGCACAGTAATCAGGTTGAAGTTATTGTCAACGTCACAGTACCGACACTTAAGGCCGGAACAAACACAACTACGGCAGTTATTGGTGTTGGAGGAGACTTCTCATTCACAGCAAATGCAATAAGCAGTAATAACAGCTCGTTGTCATATGTTTGGAAGAAGGGCTCTGAAGTAGTTGGGGCTGAAAAGACATTCAGTTCAACAGCAGAAGAGAACACAACATACACATGTGAAGTATCAGATGAATACAACAACAAGATAACTATCACATACACTGTTACAGTTCACACATTGACAGCAAGTCCGTCAGAAACATCACTTACGATCTTCAAGGGTGATGCGGCTAACATGTCCGTAACAGCATCTTCAACAGCAGGCTCAGTAAATTGTAAGTGGTATGTAAGTGGAAGCACAAATATACTTTCAGAAGGATCATCTTATTCTCCGAAGCCGACAGCATCCACAACATATACATGTGTTGTAAAAGACGGATACAATACAGAGACGTTCACTTTCACAGTAACGGTTAAGACAACAGGTTTGATAAACAACACAGATAATTCGGATAAGATCTTAAATAAGGGTGGAAATGTAACTCTTACTACTGATATTAAGTCTGACTCAGAATTAACGATTTCATATCAATGGCAGGAATATAAGAACGGAGGATTCGTTGATATTTCAGGTGCAACAAGATCTTCGTACACTGTCAGTGGTATAACTTCAAACAAGCAGTACAGATGTATTGCAAAAGACTCATATAATAATACCGAGATGATTACGTTTAATGTAATCGTTCCGAATATTATTGTCGATAATAGCAGCAATACCATCAAGATCGGTTACGGCAAGGACTTCACTCTTACCGCTTCAGCAGAATGTACGGACTCCAACGTTTCCTTGAATTACAAGTGGATGAAGGGAAACACTAATCTTGGCATTACGGGATCAACATATTCCGGTACTGAGACAGCTAATTCGACATATTACTGTGTCGTTTCTAACGATTATGGCTATGAAGCTAAGATCAAATATTCAATAACCGTCTACAAATTGTCTGCACAACAAAATAATACAAATCTTCAGATCTATTCCGGCGGAGAAGCATTGTTGAGTGTTGTTCAGGCATCTTCAACCTCAGGAAATAATATCTCATATAAGTGGTATGAATACGGTAATGCTGATAATCCTATTTCTTCCAGCGGTTCTTCTATAACTGTAACACCAACTGCTTCTAAGAAATACTGTTGTGAGATTTCCGACACATATTCCACTTTGATTCTGGAGTTCAATGTAAACGTTCTTTCTTCAGTTCTTAAGGACGACACAGAACAAAAGAATATTATCCAGGGTTATGGCAAGAGTGTTACTTTACAAACCAATGTAACATGCAACTCAGGATCTGTTAATTACCAGTGGCAGAGTTTGGATGATAACGGAAAATATGTAAATATATCTTCTGCAACATCTTCCTCTTATACCACCAAAGTATATAGTTCCTGTTCTTTCAGATGCGTTGCATCAGATAATTACGGAAACGCCTTGAATATTGATTTCAAGGTCACTGTTCCTACACTTAAAAAGGGAACCAACAATACTACTATTACTATTAATCAGGGCGGAAGTTTCACATTGAATGCAAATGCCATTAGCAGTAATAATAGTCAGTTGCATTATGTTTGGACGGAAGGTTCCAGTTCAGTAAATCTTGGAAGCGGTTCAAGCTACACATCAAAGGGTGAAAAGGACACAACATATAAGTGTGTTGTAACTGATGATTATGGAAACTCCATAACTATTGAGTACAAAGTGACAGTTGTGACTTTGACCGTAAGTGGCAACGGATCTGCTTTCAATATCAAGAGCGGAGAGTCTGCAACATTGAAAGTTACCGCAAACACTACTTCAAGTAATGCGATAACTTACAAGTGGTATTCAACGGCTAACGGCAAGGAGTCCGTGATCTCAGGAGCAACTTCTTCAAGTTATGTTGCTAAGCCAAGTAGCAGTACGAAGTATCGTTGTGAAATAAGCGATAAGCTCAACACTAAGAGCGTAAGCTTTACTGTAAATGTAGCAACACCTACACCGACAGCTAAACCAACGGCTAAACCTACGGCTAAACCGACTAACAAGCCGACTGCTACACCTACAGCTAAACCAACGGCAAAGCCGACTGCTGTTCCGACTGTTGATCCTAAGGCGGACATCAGAGGATTCGTCGAAAGACTTTACAACAATGTTCTTAACAGAGCATCTGAACCTGGCGGAATCGATTTCTGGACTAACGAACTTTATACCTACAAGGAGACGGGTGCTCAAGTAGCTGTCGGATTTATAGGAAGTAAGGAGTTTAAGGACAGAAACACAAGTGATTCTGACTTTATCGATATTCTTTACAGGACATTCTTTGATCGTGAACCTGAGTCATCAGGTAAGGCATTCTGGATGAATCAGCTTAAGACCGGAGCTATGACAAGAGATCAGGTTGCAATGGGATTCATTGATTCTCAGGAGTGGGCTGACACCTGTGCAAGATACGGAATCCGTTCAGGCGGTTCATTTAAGTCTAAGGTTACTATCCAGCCGTCATCTCTTACATTGGCGTTTGTTGAGAGAATGTACACAACAGCTCTTGGAAGAGATTACGACACTGCAGGAAGAGATTTCTGGGCAAAGCCTCTTGCTAATTTCGAGTTGACAGGTGAGCAGGTTGGAATTAACTTCTTTAACAGTGCTGAGATGAAGGGTTATAATCTTAGCGATTCAGAGTATATCGAGAGATTGTATCTGACATTTATGGACAGACCTTCTGATTCAGGCGGAAAGAATTTCTGGCTCAACTTCCTTAAGGAAGGACATTCCAGAGAGGAACTCGTTCTCGGCTTTACAAGAAGCGAAGAGTTCGTAAACAAGTGTATCGAGGCTAGAATATTGCCTTACTAAAAATACCTAATATTGGAGGAAACTTTTTTGAAACACAGTATCCTGACAAAGGCAAGGTTTTTATCGCTTGTCTTAACGATCATTATGGTCTTGGGCATTGTAGCAGTGCCTGTATCGGCCGGTACCAAACTTACGATTAACGTCAAGATCACTTATGATCAAGTCGAAGCCCGTAAGATGTTGAGCAGTATCAACAACATGCGTAAGAATGATGCATGGCTTTGGAAATCAAGTACGGGTGATGAGAAGGAAAATATAAGCGGACTAAGTCAGCTTACTTATGATTACTCTCTCGAAAAGATTGCCATACAAAGAGCTGAAGAATTGGCACAGAGATTTGAAACAGGAATCAGACCAGACGGTTCAGGTTTCAACACGATCAAGATCGATAAAGTCACTTCTGAAGGTGAGTGTATCTGTTCAGGATGTTCCAGTGTTACATCTGCATTCTATTACTGGGAAGAGAGTAATGAACCTAACCATTATCAGGCTAACAGAGCGATGCTTCTTGATTCGGATTTTAAAGCGGTAGGAATTGCTCACGTTAAGTATGGCGATACTGATTTCTGGACGCTTGAATTCGGAAGTGCAAACAGCGGAACGCCTAAGACGACTGCCAGGACAGGAACATCAACAAAATCCATCACATTGGATAGTGATAAGGACAACTACAGACTGGCTGTTAAGATCGGTGAAGAAAACAAGATCAGCATGAGAGTCGGCGATGAGATAGATATGCCTAAGATCTATGTCAAAGTTGTATATGGCGGAGAAAGTGAGATCCCTATTTCGGCCTCAGACTGCAGTTTCACTTATGAATTTGAATCAGAGTACATAGATGTTTCAAACGGAAAGATAAAGGCGCTCGCAAAGACACCGACTACTTTCCTGACGATCAAGGGTACTTACCAGGGAATGAGCTTTTCTAATGCTGCTATAGTAGTTGTTATGGGTGCATCCAGTTCTTCCGGTTCCGGTTCCTCCGGCTCATCCGGATCAGGTTCTTCAGGATCTTCCGGTTCCGGTACAACAACACCGTCCGGAGGCTCATCATCAGGTTCGGGATCTTCTTCCGGCGGTTCCTCTTCAGGATCCGGTTCTTCACAGAATCCTGCAGCTCCGACCGTCGTTGTAACACAGAATGATCCTACGGCTGATGCGATCACGAATTTTGTAAGAAGAGTTTACAGAAGCGTTCTCGGAAGAGAGGGCGAGGATGAGGGCGTTAACTATTGGATCAATGCTCTTTATAACTATCAGGTATCCGGTGCTGATCTTGCGATGCAGTTTGTAACCAGTAAGGAATACACGGATAAGGGCACAAGTAATGATCAGTTCGTTGAGATGCTCTACAGCGCATTTTTCGGAAGGGCTTCTGATACGGACGGAAAGAATTACTGGCTGTCTCAGTTGAGCGGAGGTGTTTCCAGAGAAGAGGTCGCTAAGGGATTTGTTAATTCCAAGGAATGGGCTAATACCTGTGCTGAGTACGGTATCAGATCCGGCGGAACACAGAAGCCGACTGTGAATATCGATCCGACTGCGGATACTTATGCGTTTGTTGAGAGAATGTACACCAAGGCTTTCAAGCGTGCATCAGATAATGGCGGACTTGAGTATTGGTCAGGACTTCTTGCAAATTACACGACAACAGGTGAAGCAGTTGCAATGGAATTCTTTATGAGTCCTGAGATGGAAAGCTATAACTTAAGTGATGAGGAATTCCTCGAAAGGCTTTATCTGACATTCATGGATCGTGAATCTGAGCCTGACGGCAGAGCATTCTGGCTCAACGAAATGAAGACGATGAGCAGAAGAGAGGTAGTTCAGTGCTTCGCGAAGAGTGAAGAGTTCAGACTCAAATGTATAAAGGCAAGAATACTTCCTTGCTGATGGTTGAAAAACAGGCCCTCCTATGAAGGAGGGCTTTTTCGTGCAGTAAGATTAACATTTTGTAACAAATAAATTGTCGCATTTATTTTATATATTCGAGGGTGATATAATACTAGTGCCATTTTGTGAGTTTGGAGGGGGCCAAATGGGCAAACGTTTGATACGCCCTAGATATCTTATTTTGGTGCTTACAACGGCTTTGCTGCTGGGGTTTTACTCGGCTGACTTGAAAGCTGCCTCCATACTGAACTGCTCTGTTACGGGCATGTATAATCAGGTCAGTGCCAGGGCGTGCTATGAGCTCATAAGAGACTGGCGAAATAATGGCGGAGATACAAGATGGTATTGGAACAAAGATAATACCACCAAGACGATCGTTACTAATCCCAAGGAATTAAATTACAGCTACAATCTTGAACAGATCGCTATGCAGCGAGCTATTGAATATACGATAGCTAATAGTCACGATAGACCTAATGGCAGCGAATTTTCCACTTGTACGTATAACGGTACGAGGTCTTATGGAGAGTGTCTTTTCAGGGCAACGGCAGGCTATTATGACGCGGAAGATGTTTTGGAGTTTTGGAAAGAGGAAAACTATCAGTGGGGAGGACAAGGTCACAGAAGATGCATCCTTAATCCGGATTATGACCTGATCGGAATCGCAAGCGTAACGGTCAACGGATTCGATTACTGGGCCTTGGAGATGGGTGCTGAACACGACAGCTGTACTGTAGGTACGTACGTAAGTCCATATGTAGGAGCATTGACGAAGACTTTTGACATCAATATGGATGAAGTCCCGCTTGATGCTATGCTGACCTTGGACGAACAATCGATGATCTGTTATCTCGATACTCCGACATATGATCTTCCAAGTGTAAATGTAAGAGTTAAAAAGGCTAATCAGGGTGTAACCAACGGAGCTCCGCTCAACAGTTCCCAGTATGAACTGACATGGACTTCGGGCAACAGTTCGATAGCAAAGATAGAGAACGGAAAGATCGTTCCGGTCAAAGACGGATCGGTCACGATAAATGCAGTGGCTAAGATAGGAGACAATGTTACCTCCAATGTTGCCACGTTGTCCGTAAAAGTTGAGAAGAGATCCATTACGGGAGCTACCGTTGTGGAGATAGCTGACAGGACATACACGGGAAATGAGATACGTCCTGAGCCTGTCGTAAAGATGGGTAATGTTACGCTTATAAAGGACACCGATTATCAGCTCGCTTATAGTGATAATGTCGATGTGGATGATAATGCGACGATCATCATTACGGGTAAGGGAAAATACAAGGATCAGACGACGGCATCATTCAAGATCGTTCCGAGAGATATATCGGAGGCAACGGCTAATGATGTAGCATCTATTGTTTTCGATGATGAGTATCATCAGCCTTTGATCACGCTGACGTATAACGGAGTTGTTCTGGGTTCTGCGGATTACTCGAAATCGGCGTCTTTCTTCAAGGATGTCGGAGATTATCAGGTTACGATAGACGGTAAGGGAAATTTCTGCGGCAGCAAGAAGGTGGATTTCAGCATAACGCCAAGGGACATCGTGAATTGCACTGCAGAAGAGATCGCCGATCAGGTCTATACGGGCGAAGCGATCACTCCGTTTGTTGATGTGTATGACGGAGAAGATATTCTCGATGAATCCAATTATGATGTCTCATATTCCGCGAATATCGTTCCTTCGGAAGTTACGGTGACGATCTCGGGTAAGGGCAATTACACGGGAACCCTGACCACGACCTTCAATATCACGAGGAAGGATATCTCCACAGTCGATATTGATTACGAGACGGAGTTTACGTATAGCGAGGGCGAGCAGATATGTCCGAGCGTTAACATGTCATTTAATGAGAAGCCGCTTCTCGAGGATGTTGATTTTGAATTGCAATATCCTGAGAACGTTAATGTGGGAGAAGGTCAGATAATCGTTCACGGTATCGGATTCTTCTGCGGCGAGAAGATCCTGACGTTCAATATCGTTCCGAAGGACCTGTCGGGATTTACATATGAACCTGTCGATCCGGTAACTTATACCGGCAGCGCGCTGGAGCCTGAGTTCGTAATAAGCGGCACCAAGGAAACGCTGGAGAAAGATAAGGATTACGAAGTTGAGTTCGCGGATAATGTCAACAAGGGAACAGCAACGGTGACTGTTACCGGTAAGGGTAACTACACCGGTACGATGACGTGTGTTTTCGAGATAGAAGGAAAAGATATCGGAAAATGCAGTTCGTATGTGATCGAAGATCAGACTTTTGAGAATGCTCAGATCAAGCCTGAAGTAACCATAACTGATGGCGAGACGGTCCTTGCCGAGGGCGCGGACTACACTCTGGAGTACGGCGAGAACATCAACGCCGGAACCGGAACCGTAACAGCCAAGGGCATAGGCAACTACAAGGGAGAGGTCATCATATCATTCAATATCCTTTCCATGTCTCTCGAAAACGTTTCCGTATCGGCGATCGAAGGTGTTACTTACACAGGCGAGCAGCATACTCCGTCTGTAACCG
The DNA here is from genome assembly GCA_947303255.1 of uncultured Clostridia bacterium. Classification (GTDB taxonomy): domain Bacteria; phylum Bacillota; class Clostridia; order Saccharofermentanales; family Saccharofermentanaceae; genus Saccharofermentans. The sequence continues at coordinate 7,726 of CAMYXL010000020.1, forward strand.
TTACGAACGGCGAGACGGTCCTTGTCGAAAACACTGATTATGAGATCGTTTACGGCGAAAACATCCTTAAGGGTGAAGGAACTGTAACGGTCAAGGGAATCGGAAATTACTGTTCCGAGAGGGAAGTCAAGTTTGCTATCCTTCCTAAGAACATCAACGATACATCGATCTCGGAGATCGATTCGCAGATCGTTACAGGCTCGCCTATCGAGCCGTCGGTCACGGTGCTTGACGGATCCAAGATCCTCGAGAACGGAACAGATTATAAGATCTCATTTGAGGACAACACCGAGCCCGGAACGGCAACGGTGATCATAGAAGGTCTCGGAAATTACACGGGCTTTGCAGAAAAGACATTCCAGATCTGCGCGAAGGATCTGTCGAACCTCACGGTCGATCCGGTCCCTGCACAGAAGTATAACGAAGGCGAACCGGTATGTCCGAAGATCGTCATAAGAAACGGCGAGTATGTTCTCATTGAGGGAGAAGATTACGAAGTAACTTACGATCAGAATTCCGAGATCGGAACAGCACAGATAACTGTTACGGGAAAAGGCGATTACGCAGGTGAACTGATCATCGAGTATACAATCGCCAAGGATACGGTCTACGATCTGACGATCGAGAATATTGATCCTGTAGTCTATACGGGACTTGAGTGTACGCCTGATCCTGTTGTAAGTGACGGCGAGACCATCCTCACACGCGACACGGATTATGAGCTTACATATTCGCAGAATATAGATGCGGGAACAGCCAAGATACTTCTTAAGGGTATCAACGATTACGCAGGCGAGATCGAACTGACATTTTCTATCCTTCCTGTAGACATTGAAGATCTGGCTATTACGGGTATCGCTTCTGAGACTGAATTTACGGGTGAGAGTAAAACTGTTGCTCCGGTTATCGTTTTCGATACGTATGAGCTTCAGATAGGAACGGATTACATCATTACCTATGCGGATAATATCAATGCGGGAACTGCTTCATACACCATAAGCGGAATCGGTAATTTCACGGGTACTGTAGAGGGCACATTCGAGATCACGACAATGGACATCGGCTCTCTGACCTTTGAAGAGATCGGATCCCAGGTCTATACGGGATCAGCACTTAAGCCTGATGTAGTTATCAGGAACGGTGAGATCATGCTCGATCCTGAATCTGACTACGAGGTCATCTGCGAAGGTGCGATCGTTGCGGGAACTCATCCTGTAACCGTTAACGGAACAGGAAACTACAGCGGAACGAAGACGCTGGAGTTCGCAATAAGTGCCAAGGATATCTCTGACCTTGAAGCTGAAGAGATAGCAGATATTACTTATACGGGATCTGAGATCAAGCCTGCCCCTGTCATTAAGTACGGAGAACTGGTACTCACAGACGAAGATTATGATCTGACATATAGCGAGAACGTTGATGTCGGATCGGCTTCCGTCCTCGTTGAAGGTAAGGGAAACTATTCAGGAAGCATCACGCTGGGATTTAATATCACGGCAGCGGATATTTCCGATTACGACGTATCGGGCCTTAGTGAGAAGACCTATACGGGAATGCCTCTCATGTGCGACATCGAGGTATCGAATGGCGAGTTGGTACTTGATCCTTCGACGGACTATTCCGTTTTCTATAAGAACAACACTAACGCCGGAACTGCGGAAGTCACCATCGTCGGAGGCGGCAACTACACAGGTTCCATAGATAAGACATTTAGTATCGCTGCCATGAGCATCGAGAACATGACAGTTGAGCAGATCGCTGATGAGACTTATACAGGTTCTCCTGTAACGCCTGTTGTCGTGATCAAGAACGGCGAGACAGAGCTTAACAGCGAGACGGATATTACCGTAAGCTGCAGCGATAACGTCAACGTCGGCGAGGCTTCAGTCCTTATCGAAGGTACCGGCAACTTCTGCGGTATCCTGAATTCCACATTCAATATCGTTCCGAAGGACGGTTCGGCTCTTACTGTCGAGCCTATTGAAGATGCTGTCTACACAGGCGATCCTGTTGAGCCTTCAGTCGTTATCAAGGACGGCGAAGTTACTTTGAGCGAGGATCAGTACGATCTTAGTTATTCGAACAACACCGCCAAGGGCGAAGCTTCGATATTGATCCAATATAAGGGCAACTACACGGGAACAGAGAATGCAACGTTTAATATCGTAAGTAAGACTGTCGAAGACCTCACGATCAACGATATTCCTGAAGCAGAATATACTGGCTCTCCTATCTATCCTGCGGTTATTGTCTATGACGGTGAGACAGCTGTCTCACAGGATGACTATAAGATCTACTTCTCGAGCAACACAAATGCAGGCGAGGCGACAATAAGGATCGAGGGCCAGAACAACTATTCCGGTTCCAAGAGCTTCACGTTCAAGATCAATGCCAAGGATATCTCCGGATTTGACTTGAGCGGCATCACGGGCGAGATGACATATACGGGTTCCGAGATCACTCAGAGCGTGGTCGTAAGTGACGGCAACACAGACCTCGGTTCATCAGATTATGACGTAACTTACACGAACAATATCAATGTGGGCGAGGCCAAGGTTACCGTTGAAGGTAGGGGTAACTACAAGGGCAAGATCGAAGCAACATTCAATATCACAAAGAAGGACTTCGATTCCGTCACTGTCGACTCCATCCCTGACCAGGCATTTACTGAGGGCTACATCTGTCCTGAGATCACCGTTAAGGACGGCAGCAGGACTTTGGTCGAGAATACGGATTACAAGGTCTCCTTCAGCGGCAACAAAGCGATCGGCGAAGGTCGGATCACTGTAACAGGTATCGGAAACTATGACGGCATCAAGGATGTTACGTTCAAGATCGTTCAGAAGAACGTGACAGCCCTCGACATCAGCTCCATATCGTCTCAGACTTATAACGGCAGCGCCTTTACTCCTAAGCCGACAGTCAAGAACGGCAATACGACTCTGAAGGAAGGAACCGATTACACGATCTCCTATTCCAACAACGTAAATGCCGGCACTGCAACAGTCACTATCACGGGCAAGGGAAACTACACAGGCTCCAAGTCAGTATCTTTCTCCATCTCGAAAAAGACCGTCTCCGGTCTTACGATAAGCTCTGTATCCGCTCAGGAATACACGGGCAAAGCGATCACTCCTAAGCCGACAGTCAAGGACGGCAGCAAGACGCTTACAGAGGGCACTGACTACAGGCTCTCATACAAGAACAATACCAACTCCGGAACGGCAACGATAACCGTTACGGGTGCAGGAAACTACAGCGGAACCAAGGACGTCACCTTCACCATCAAGGCGAAGCCGACTCCTACTCCGACAGCTAAGCCGGCGACTCCGACGCCTACGGCTAAGCCGACCTCCACATCTACACCTACGCCTAAGCCGACTCCGACTGAGGCGCCTAAGGATGCGAAGTCCGATATCAGAGGATTCGTGGAGCGACTTTACAACTGCGTTCTCGGCAGACCGTCTGAACCGGGCGGAATCGACTTCTGGACTGACGAACTCTACGAATTCAGACAGACTGGTGCGCAGGTTGCAGTCGGATTTATCGGAAGTAAGGAATTCAAGGACAGGAACACCAGCGATTCTGAGTTCCTCGACATACTCTACAGAACATTCTTCAACCGTGAACCTGATGAGGGCGGTAAGAACTACTGGCTGTCCGAACTTAAGAACGGCAAGACCCGCGATCAGGTAGCCATGGGCTTCATCGATTCCCAGGAGTGGGCTGATACCTGCGCGAGCTACGGCATCAAGTCAGGCGGTTCCTTCAAATCCAAGGTCACGATCGCTCCGACGAACCTTACATTGGGATTTGTTGAGCGTATGTATACGACTGCTCTCGGAAGAGACTACGATACAGAAGGACGAGACTTCTGGGCTAAGCCTCTCGCGAACTTCGAGATGACCGGTGAGCAGGTGGGCATCAACTTCTTCAACAGTGCCGAGTTCAAGGGCTTCGGCTTAAGCGATGACGAGTTCCTCGAGCGTCTTTATCTGACATTTATGGACAGACCTTCGGATGAAGGCGGCAAGAACTTCTGGAAGCAGTTCCTCAAGGACGGACATTCCAGGGAAGAGGTCGTTCTGGGCTTTACGAGAAGTGCCGAATTCGTGGAGAAATGTATCGAAGCGAGGATCCTCCCTTACTGATCGTAAGAAGACAATGGATAAATTGTGCTTAAAGCACAACAATATAGGTCTTGGAGCGCTTGTCATTGGTGTATCTAATCTTTTCAGTATGCTATAATAAGATGTTTAACTGATTAATAACTCGAAGGAGTACTTATAATGAAAAGAGCATTGATAACAGGTATCACCGGTCAGGACGGTTCCTATTTGGCTGAACTTCTCTTGGAGAAGGGATACGAAGTATACGGTATCGTAAGACGTAAGAGCGTTGCAGATTACGGCAACTCCAACCACCTGGTAGGAAAAGTAACATTCATCTATGCGGATATGACAGATCCGATCTCCCTTATCTCAGCTATGAAGATCTCACAGGCAGACGAAGTCTACAACCTCGCTGCACAGTCTTTTGTAGCAACGTCATGGGAGCAGCCGATCGCCACGGCAAACATCGATGCAGTAGGTGTTACCAATATGCTCGAAGCTATAAGGACTGTTAAGCCTGAAGCTAAGTTCTATCAGGCATCCACTTCTGAGATGTTCGGCCTCGTTCAGGCAGTTCCTCAGTGCGAGACAACTCCTTTCTATCCGAGATCACCATACGGCGTAGCTAAGCTCTACGGCCACTGGATCACAAAGAACTACAGAGAGAGCTACGGAATGTTCGCTTGTTCCGGAATCCTTTTCAACCACGAGTCCGAAAGACGCGGAATCGAGTTCGTAACAAGAAAGATCACCAATACGGCTGCAAAGATCAGCCTCGGTCTGGAGGATCACCTCGAGCTCGGTAACCTTAGCTCCAAGCGTGACTGGGGTCATTCCAAGGACTATGTAAGAGCCATGTGGCTCATGCTCCAGGCAGATAAGCCTGATGATTATGTTGTAGCAACGAACGAGACAAGAACAGTTCGTGAATTCTGCGAGATCGCATTCAAGGAACTCGGCATCGAGCTCGAGTTCAAGGGCGAAGGCGTTGACGAGATCGGTGTCGACAAGAAGACAGGAAAGACTCTCGTTAAGGTTAACCCTAAGTTCTTCCGTCCTGCAGAAGTCGATCTTCTCATCGGTAACCCTGAGAAGGCTGAGACAGTTCTCGGCTGGAAGCGCGAGATAGATTTTGCAGAACTTGTTAAGCGCATGGTCAGAAACGATCTCGAGATCGTAAAGAAGGAAAACGGACTTAATTGATGAGAACACTTGTAGTAGGTGCGAACGGCTTTGCCGGAACATACTTAAGACGTGAACTCGAAGATAACGGTTACGAAGTCTTCGGCGTTGATGTTGTATCCAATAATGACAAAGTCAAGGTCGTCGACATGCTCGATCCGCAGAAAGCGGACGAACTTATCGCGGACATTAAGCCTGACATCATCTTCAATCTGGCAGGTCAGGCAGCCCCGAGCATTTCCTGGGACAAAGTCCTTCTTACCATGCACCTCAATATCGATATCTCGGTAAATATCCTTGAGGCCGTTCGAAAAAACTGTCCTACGTGCCGCGTTATCCTGATCGGTTCGGCCAACCAGTATGACGGCAGCAAGGCAGTCGACGGAGTCATTTCCGAAGAGACTCCTTTGAACTGCACATCACCATATGATGTATCGAAAAATGCCCAGGAGGATCTGGTCTTTCTTATGGCTCGAAAATACGATCTCGACGTTATCATGACGAGATCTTTCAACCACATCGGTCCGGGTCAGAAAACAGGATTCGTCGTTACGGATTACTGCAAGAGGATCGTGGACCTCGAGAACGGCATGATCGATACTTTCACATTCGGAAATCTTGATTCCTGGCGCGATTTTTCGGACGCCAGAGATGTTGTAAGAGCCTATAGGCTCCTCGCCGAGAAAGGCGAGAAGAACGAGATCTACAACGTAGGCTCCGGCAGGAGCTTTTACATCAGAGATCTCATCGGAAACCTCATCGACCTAAGCGAGAAAGCCAAGGCAAAGGTTACTTTGCCGCCGCGCCTTAATGATGACGAGCTGGTTCATGTAAGAGCCGACATCACTAAGCTTCAGAAGGCGACGGGCTTTGAGGCGCAGTATGATGTTTTCGAGACCATAAAAGACGTATTGGAAGACTACAGGAAGGGTAACGGCTGATGTTAAAAGAGATCTGGGATTACAGACAGATGATCATAAGCCTCGTCAAAAAGGACCTTCGCGGACGCTACAAGGGTTCCGTTCTGGGCTTTTTGTGGACCTTCGTTAACCCGTTGTTCCAGATACTTATCTACTCTTTCGTATTCGCATACATCCTTCCGACGGGCATGGAGAAATACTATCTGTTCCTGTGCGTGGCGCTCATTCCGTGGATCTTTTTCCAGTCCGCGATCACGGGCGGTTCCACCTCAGTGCTGTCGCAGAAGGACCTTGTTAAGAAGATCTACTTCCCGAGAGAAGTTCTGCCGATATCTTACGTAACGAGCTGTTTTGTGAACATGCTCCTTTGCTTCATCGTTGTATTCGCAGTTGTTATCGTATCGAGGACTCACGTGAGCATCCTGGGACTTTGTTGCCTGCCGGTCATCATGATCGTCGAGTACGTTTTGGCCCTGGGAATCGCCATGATCACATCTGCACTGACGGTCTATTTCAGAGACCTCGAGCATATCCTCGGCATCGTCTCCATGGCATGGATGTACCTGACACCGGTCGTCTATCCGAGTGAGAGATATGAGAAGCTCCCGTCTGAGCTTCGTTTCATCATGGAACATATTAATCCGATGTCACCTATCATCGGTGCATACAGAACGATCCTTTATAGCGGCTCGGTGCCTGACATGACAAACATCCTGGAGGCACTGTTGCTCGGAGTGATCTTCCTGGTCATCGGTTTTGTTATCTTCGGAAAATGCAAGAAGCACTTCGCGGAGGAACTGTGATATGGAAGAGAACTCGATCATCATCAAGAACGTGACCAAGCAGTTCAAGGTCTACTACGACAAGGGCCAGAGCCTCAAGGAGAAGATCATCTTCAAGGGCAGGAACAGGCACGACACGAGAGTAGTCTTAAACGATATATCACTGACCATCAAAAAGGGCGAAGCAGTCGGCCTTATCGGCCACAACGGCTGCGGTAAGTCCACGCTTCTTAAGCTCATGACAAGGATCCTTTACCCGGACAAGGGCACCATCGACGTGAAGGGCCGCGTATCCAGCCTTATCGAGCTCGGTGCAGGCTTCCACCCTGACATGAGCGGCAGAGAGAATATCTACACCAATGCATCCATTTTCGGCCTCTCGAAAAAGGAGATAGACAGCCGTCTCAACGACATCATCGAGTTCTCTGAACTCCAGGAATTCATAGATAACCCGGTAAGAACATACTCATCGGGTATGTACATGCGTCTTGCTTTCTCCGTTGCCATCAACGTTGACGCAGACGTCCTTCTCATCGACGAGATCCTCGCAGTCGGCGACACCAACTTCCAGGCAAAATGCTTCTCTAAGCTCAAGGAGATCAAGGCAAAGGGCACGACCATCGTAATCGTTTCCCACTCTCTTGACCAGATTGAGGCATTCTGCGACAGGAGCATCTGGATCAACAAGGGCAAGATCGTAGCTGACGGCCTGCCGAGAGACATCCACATGGATTATCTCGACTACATGGGCGAGCGCAGAAACGAGCAGCAGAAAAAAGAGAAGGAACAGAAAGAGAAAGAAGAGAAGGAAAAGAAGCGCTGGGGTAACGGCGATGCCCAGATCACGGGCGTAAAGGTGACCGACAAGGACGGCAACGAGAAGTCCGTCTTCCACGTTGGCGACAACGTTAAGGTCAAGATAGATTACAAAGTCAATAAGCCCGTCAAGGACGCCGTTTTCGGCATCGGAATCTTCAGAAATGACGGTGTATATTGCTACGGAACCAACACCAGGATCGACAGGATCGACGAGTTCGACATTGTCGAGGACGGCAGCCTCGAGATCGAGATGCCTTCCGCAGATCTCTTACCGGGCAAGTATCTGGTGGATCTGGCCATCGAGTGCGACAGGGGAGTTCCTGTAGATTACTATAAGGAAGCGTGCTTTTTCGAGACATACTCGAAAAGGGGCGACAGCGGCATAACAAGGATCGACCAGATCTGGCACATGCCTGAAAACATCAAGAAGCAGTAAGAAAGGGGAAACGAATGAAGATAGCATTGCTCACAACTCAGATCCCTTTTGTCAGAGGCGGCGCAGAGATGCACGTCAATAACCTTCGTAAGGCTCTCGAAGAGCACGGACACGAAGTCGAGATCATAAACATCCCTTTCAACGACAATCCGATAGGAAGAGTCGAAGATCATATAGTCGCCATGCGACTTCTTAACTTAAGCGAGTCCTGGGCGGGCAAGATCGATCTGGCGATCGGCATGAAATTCCCCGCTTACCTGATCCCGCATCCGAACAAGGTAATGTGGATACTTCATCAGCACAGGCAGGCTTATGACTTGTTCGATACAGAGTTTTCGAACATAAAAAGTGATGCCGAAGGCCTTCGCGTCAAGGACATCATCACAAATGCGGACGTTAAGTACATTTCCGAGGCCAAGCACGTCTTCGCCAATTCCGGAAACGTAGCCGCACGCCTTAAGAGGCACTGCGGTCTTGACTCCACACCGCTTTACCACCCATGTCCTGACATGGACAAGTTCTATTGCGCGGAATCCGAGGATTACCTCCTGATGCCGAGCAGGATCAATGCCACAAAAAGACAGTTCCTGGCCCTTCGCTCCCTCTCGAAAACTAAGTCCGACGTTAAGCTTTACATCGTCGGCACAGCCGATACAGATTCGGTAAGAGAAGAGCTTTTAAAGAACATCGAAGAGTACGGGCTGAAGGACAGAGTAAAATACTTCGATTACGTATCACAGGAAGAAAAGATCAACCTCTACGCCAACTGCCGCGGCGTAGTCTTCATCCCGAAGGACGAGGACTACGGTTACATCACGCTCGAGGCCATGGCTTCAAGTAAGCCTGTAATCACCGCCAAGGACAGCGGAGGACCTCTCGAATTTGTGGAAGACGGAATAAACGGTTATGTCTGTGAACCTGAATCCGATTCCATCGCCGAAGCAATGGACAAGCTGGGAGAGAACAAAGACGGTGCAGTCAGTATGGGAGCCGCAGGAAAGAAAAAGATCGAGGACATGAATATCTCATGGGACCACGTAGTAAAGGAGCTTCTAAAGTATGCAGACTAAGGAAAAAGTATCTCAGATAATCGACGAGATCGAAGATAAGAACGTAGCAGTACAAAGCCTCGTAAACGAGACAGGAGATCAGGGCAAAGACAAGCAGTTGTTTGACGACCTGGTCCTCGGGAAAAATGCCGTAACAGGCGAAGACTCCAACCTCCGCGTCGAGCTCGGCGAAGCAAACGCCCACATCGACACGACTTTGCAGCGCCAGTTCGGAGGCAACAAGTTTACCGCAGGTATCAAAAAGGTGATCTGGAAGATCTTAGCTAAGCCGATCCGCCCGATGTTCCAGGAGCAGAACCTGATGAACCATCATCTCGTTGCTTCCCTTAACGAACTTAACAGGATGAGAGGCGAGCACGAGGTCGAGATCAATCACCTCCGTGAAGCCATCGTTAAGCTCAATTCCCAGAACGACTATCTCGCGAGCCGCGTTCAGTCACTCCAGAAGGTCGTTGACGAATTCGATATTCCGCATGACGGCGGTCTTTCAGACTTCGAATATGAGGACTTCGAGAATCATTTCAGAGGTCCGATGGAAGAGATCAAAGAGCGTCTTAAGATGTACGTTCCTTACTTCAAGGACGCAGACGCACCTATCTTCGAGATCGGAAGCGGCAGAGGCGAGTTCCTCGAGCTCATGAAGGAGAATAACATCACTGCAAGCGGTATCGATATCTTCAGACCGTTCGTCAATAAGTGCCTCAGAAACGGCCTCGACGTTCAGTACGGCGACGGCATCTCATTCATCAAGCATTTTACGAGCGATTCATTGAGCGGTGTTTTCGCTTCTCAGGTTGTGGAGCACATCTCCAACTCCGATATCATCGAACTTTACCGCGAGTCCTTCAGAGTATTGAAGAAGGGCGGCTACTGCATTTTCGAGACACCGAATCCTTGCTGTGTATCAATGTTTACGGGTGCTTTCTATATCGATCCTTCCCACAAGAAGCCGATCCATCCGCTGTACCTGGAGTACATCGCTAGACTTGCAGGATTTACTGAAGTCGAGATCGTATTTACCGAAGGTTCAAGAACGACAGAGAGCCTTCCAACCATAAAGACATCATCCGTCGACAACATCGACGAAGTAAATGAAGCGATCAATAAGCTCTCCGAGAAGATCTACGGAAGCCAGGATTACGCTATCATAGCAAGAAAGATGTAAGAGGTCTTCATGAAGAAACTGGGTTTTGTTGTTCCGTGGTACGGTGAAAAGATTCCGGGAGGCGCCGAGATGGAGCTTCGCGGCGTTACTTCGCACCTTCACGCAGCAGGTGTCGAACTCGAGATCCTGACCACATGCGTCAAGCAGTTCGACAGCGACTGGAACGACAACTTCCATAAGCCGGGTACCACAGTCGAAAACGGGATCACCGTCATCAGATTTCCTGCAGGCAAGAGAAATGCCGCAGAGTTTGACAGGGTCAACAGGGTCCTCATGAGAGGAAGAGTTCCGAAGATCCCTGATCAGGAGATCTTTTTCAAGGAAATGATAAACAGTCCGGAGCTTTACGCTTACATGGCTGAGCATAAGGACGACTACAGCCTTTTTGTATTCATTCCGTACATGTTCGGAACTACGGTAAACGGCATCAAGGTGGCACCTGAAAAGTCGGTGGTCATCCCGTGTTTTCACGATGAAGCATATGCACATATGGATGTCCTCAAAGACGTTTACGAGAAGGTCAACGGATTCGTGTTCAACGCGAAGCCTGAGCAGGAATTGACGGAGAGACTTTTCGATATATCCAAGGCAAACAAGATCGTAATGGGTATCGGTGTGGACTGCGGACTTAAGGGCGATGCTCAAAGGTTCAGGGAAAAGTTCAACATCAACGAGCCGTTCATTCTCTATGCAGGCCGTAAGGACGAAGGCAAGAACGTGCATACTCTCGTTAAGTATTTTGACGAGTACCTTAAAAGAAACCCGTGCGACATGAAGCTGGTCCTTATCGGAGGCGGTAAGATCGATCTGCCGAACACAGACAGATTCGTTGATCTGGGATTTGTGGATCTCCAGGATAAGATCGATGCGGAAGCAGCATCACTTCTTTTGTGTCAGCCATCGAAGAACGAGAGTTTCTCACTCGTTATCATGGAGAGCTGGCTCGGTAAAAGACCTGTACTCGTGCACGAGGACTGCGCGGTAACAAAGAACTTCGCAATTGAATCCAAGGGCGGATTGTATTTTAAGAATTACTTCGATTTCGAAGGTGCGGTAAACTACATAAAAGACCACAAGGACATCGCAGACATGATGGGCGAGAACGGATACGAATACGTTAACTCACAGTTTGACTGGGATGTGGTAACAAATAAATACAAAGAATTCTTCAAGCTTTGTACGGAGGCTTCAAATGGATAACACTGTAGATATAGAGAGAATCATGGAAGAGATCCGCGATGAGATCGTTAGGACCGGAAAAGACAAGCAGCCTTTGTCCTTTACCGACGTCGAGTCCACCAAGCGTAACGGTGACCTGGACGAAGCGATCGATTATATCTCTTACAACTACGAAGTGCAGCCATATGCTCCGCTTCCGGGAAACAAGATAGCCGTATTCTTCAAAAAGGTTATCCGTAAGATCACGGGATTTTTCATCCTTCCTGTAGTAAGACAGCAGAACACTTTGAACTATTATTTCTACAGAGTTTCTGAGACTATCGGTGAAGTTAAGAGCGACAATGAAGAACTTAAGAAGAGAGCAGATAATCTCGAAAAGAGGATAAAGGCTCTCGAAGAGAAGCAGGGTAAATGATATGGACGCAAGGAAAGTTTTAAACGACAGATACGAAGCGTCCAAAAGTGACCTTCCTGATATCAAGATCGAACCTTTCGATTCCGTTCCGGTATCATTCCAGAACGAGGGAACGACGGGCTCACTTAAGCACTGCGTAAATCACATCAGAAAGAATCGCGGGATCTCTTATAACTGCCTTGATAAGAAGGGCAGGATCGTAAGAAAGTTCCTGGCTTTCTGGATCGATCCGATGGTAGGTCAGCAGAATAATATCGACGATAAATTCACGGTTGCTTTGCTGGAACTTTTCAAGCTCTACAAAGAACGTGAAGCACTTTATAACAGGATCAATGCTCTCGAAGCTAAGATCTGCAAACTGGAGTCCGAAGCATGAAGATATATCAGGTACTGACAACTTTATCCTTCGGTGATGCAGTTAGTAACGATGCACTCGCCATCATGGATCTTCTCAATAAGAACGGCTATAAGATGAACACTTATGCCGAGCACATCGACACGCGCCTTACAAGCATTAACGGCGTCAAGGAGATCAATGCTCTTCCTAAGTTAAACGATGATGACATCATGATCTATCATCTTTCTACCGGAACGGATCTTAACAGGAAGATCAAGTCCATGGGCGGCAGAAAGCTTCTTATCTATCACAATATCACTCCGCCGAAATTCTTCGCGAAGTACTCAGGTCTTTCCGCTAGGCTCTGCTCCAAGGGAAGAGGCGAAGTTCAAAGCTTAAGTGATACTTTCGAAGGTGTATTATGTGTATCCGACTACAACAGAAAGGATCTTCAGGAACTGGGTTATACCTGCCCGATGGCAATAAGACCGATCCTCATTCCTTTCGAAGATTATAAGAAGACTCCTGATGAGGAGATCATCAATAAGTATAACGACGGGATCAAGAATGTTGTATTCGTAAGCCGTATCGCACCTAACAAGAAGCAGGAAGATCTGCTTTCCATGATGAGTGCATACAAAAAAATGTACGGCGACGGCATAAGGCTTTTTATCGTAGGCAATCCGAAAGGTCTCGAAAACTACGACAAGCGTCTCAAGGAATATGCAAAACTTCTGGAACTCGACAACGTTGTCTTCACGGGTCAGGTATCCTTTGCATCTATCCTCGCTTACTATAAGATCGCTGATGCTTTCGTATGCATGAGCGAACATGAAGGCTTCGGCGTTCCTCTTATCGAAGCAATGTACTTCGGTGATCCTATCCTGGCAGCCGCTAATGCTGCGGTTCCTGATACCCTCGGAGGAAGCGGTATCCTTACGACTAATGACGATCCTAAAAAGTCGGCATTTCTTCTTCATGAACTCCTTTACGACGAGGAGCTCCGCGCTTCCGTAATAGAAGGACAGAACAAGCGTCTTGAAGATTTTTCTTATGAGAAAGTATCCGCATTGTTCCTGGAAGAACTCGAGAAATTTATCAGAGGTGAAGCAGTATGAAGATCTGTTTTGTAGTGCAAAGATACGGCGATGAAGTTAACGGCGGTGCAGAAGTACACGCCAAGCAGCTTGCCGAGCACGTAAACGATCTTACAGATCACGAAGTTGAAGTTGCTACGACTAAAGCGATCGATTACGTCACCTGGAAAAACGAATACGAAAAAGACGAGGAGATCATAAACGGCATCAAGGTCCACCGTTTTCCTGTAGCTAACGAGAGAAACACTGAAGTATTCAACAAGTACTCTTCAAAGATGGCAGCCGGTGAGCATACCATCGAAGAATACGAGGAATGGATGCGCCTTCAGGGTCCTGAAACTCCTGCTCTTATCGAGTGGCTTCGTAACAACAGAGACAACTATGACTGCTTCGTCTTCATGACATATCTTTACTACACGACATATTTCGGCCTTAAGGAGATTGGCAAGAAAGCGGTCCTTATTCCGACAGCTCACGACGAGTGGACAGTCCATCTTCCTTTGTTCGAAAAAATGTTTACTCTTCCGGGCGCTTTCTTCTATAACACTACAGAAGAGAAGGAACTCGTAAATACATATTTCTCAACAGGTAATATTCTCGATAACAAGGGAATCGGAGGCGTAGGTGTTGAGGTTCCTTCAAATGTTGACGGTGATGCGTTCCGCAAGAAGTTCAACATCGATGGCGACTTTATGGTCTATATCGGACGTATCGACGAGAACAAGAACTGCCCGGAACTTTTCAAGTACTTCAGGGAGTATAAGAACCGTCATCCGGAATCTGATCTGAAACTTGCCCTCGCAGGCAAAGAGATCGTCAAGATCCCTGATGCACCTGACATCATTAAGCTCGGATTTGTATCTGAAGAAGATAAGTTCAATTCCATAGCAGCATCGAGATTCCTGATACTGCCTTCACAGTTCGAGAGTCTTTCCATCGTCGTTCTCGAAGCAATGAAGCTCAGCCGTCCTGTCCTCGTTAACGGCAGATGCGACGTTCTTGAAGCTCACTGCCTGAAGAGTAACGCAGGTCTTTACTATACCGACTATCTGGAATTCGAAGGATGTATCGATTATCTTTTGAGCCACAAAGCCGAGTGCGAGATCATGGGTCAAAACGGCATTGAATACGTTAATAACAACTATACCTGGGAAGGCATCGTTCAAAGACTTGATGTCATCATGCGTGACGTTGCTCTCAAAGCCTGATTTGTAGATTACTGTGCCCAAAAATCGATTTCTTCTGTGACAAAATGTAATATTATTATGCAAAGTGGTACAGGCCGTGACAAAATGCGTTCATTTGTATTTTTGGTCACAGAAAAAAGGCCGTTTTTGTCACAGAATTAAGAAAACGGGCTGTGTCTTCGTATCGTTTGTCGTTTTTTTGTATTATTTGTATGTAGATTTCTACTTTCAAGATGATATCTTGAGAATATGAGAACCAAGGAAATCATATCAATTCAACTATCAAGACTATTATGGCTTTCTGAATCATTTCCTCGAGTATATGTTAGAAGGAATGAAGTTTATGTTTGCACCACACCTTCTAATGCTAAGTCGAGTGCTAGAAGAAGGCGTCATTATTCGTTGTATTCTGATAATGGAAAGAAAGCCATAAAGGTTATGGAAGAAATAGCCTATTACAACAAAAGAATCAGTTTCTTGAGTTCATTGTGGCTAAGGGACTATTCTGGGAAAATACCTAAGGCTTTCGAACACAAAATTAAGATAAAAAGTCCTGTTGGCTTAGATAATGATTTTTTCCGCCAGGCAGAGTCGAGTTCTAATTCTATGGCATATAAGAATACCTACACCTCTATGGGGATCAACTTTCGGTCGAAGAATGAACTGATTGTAGCAGAATTACTCAATGATATGGGGCTTAGGTTTAAATATGAACCAAAGATTGTCTTTGGTTCCAATACTGAAATGTATCCGGATTTCTTAATAAACATTGTTGAGGCAGACAGATGTTTCTTTTTTGAAATGCAGGGGATGATGAATGATATAAATTATGCCATTAAAGCAGCGCACAAAGAGAGTTTGTACATATCCCATGGCTTTCGTGATGGCAAGGATATTCTTTTTTTCAAGGCCGGGAATGACAGCATAGACTTTGATGTTTTGAGAACCCTGATCGAAGCGGTCGTTGAAGCCAATATCAAGGAAGCATTTGGTCTTCCCTGACCATCGGCAGCACGTACTCGCGCATTGCCTTTGCAAATCCGTCCTCATCACAGTTTGACGTAACGTAATCACAGCAGGCCTTAATATCCTCGCGACTGTTGCCCATGGCGATCGAATGAGCCGCCATCTGAAGCATCGGCAGGTCGTTTTCATTATCACCAATGGCAAAAGTGTTCTCTCTCGGAATGCCCAGACGGTCTGCGAGCATCATAAGTCCGTTACCCTTGGTGGAACCCACTTTCATAACATCCAGGAAATTTCCGGTGGAAGCAGCTGTCTCTAAATCTGGCCTGCTCCTTAAAAGCTTCGTGGTCTCCTCGTCGGCGCCCACGACAAGTATCTTGTTGAATACAGGGAAATCTACTTTATCCAAAGTCTCGTAATCAAAATCATAGAGTTTGGCTTTTTCTTCTTCCGGGACGTCCTTATTGTAGTTCTCGAAAAAGGCTCTTCTGCCGCTATCCGGAGCAAAATAAACACCGCTAGGGGAGTAACCTGCAAAATCCACTTTTCTATCCAGGAGGATCTTAAACAATTCCTTTAGGATCTTTTCATCCATGTTGTTTGAATATACTTCGCTATGGGAAAACGGATCATAAAGGGCGGCGCCGTTACTTGTTATCAGAGGCACATCGATATCAAGTTCACGGACATATTTGCCTACGAGGTAAAAAGTCCTTCCTGTCGCCAGGGTGAAGGCTACGCCTGCTTCCCTCAATTCACGGATCGCTTTTCTGTTCTCCTCCGAAACTTCCGTTCCTGTTACGAGAAGAGTGTAGTCCATGTCAGAAGCGACAAGATAACGGTAATTCATAAACACCTCATTTGTTGAACTTTTATTCCTTCAATAGGGTATAATAACAAACAAGCGCTTTGCAATAGCGTGAACTACATTTAACGAGGCGACAAATGAAAAGAACAGCAGTCATAATGGCAGGCGGCGGCGGAACAAGATTCTGGCCTGTATCAAGAATGTCAACACCTAAGCAGCTTGTAAAGCTTACAGGCTCAGACGTAATGATCAATGAGACCATCAAGCACTACGAGAAGTCCATCGGAAGAGAGAACACCTTCATCGTAACCAACGAGAAGCAGGCTGAACTCATGGATAAGGTATTATTCCCTGAGGTAGACAGATCTCATATCCTCATCGAACCTGTTCAGCGCAATACGGCTCCTTGCATCATTTATGCGGCTATGACATTGAAAAAACTCTATGGAGATGCTCTTATGGCAGTTCTTCCGGCTGATCACCATATCGCAGATATCAAAGAATACGAGAGAGTCCTCGATTTGGCATTTGACACTGCAGAGAAGACAAACCGTATAGTAACTATCGGTATCTGGCCTACATTCCCGTCAACGGGATACGGCTATATCCGTTTTTCCACGAATCCGGTCGAGCCGGGAAGTGAAGTTTATCACCTTCGCCGTTTTGTCGAGAAGCCTCGCGAATCCGTAGCTAAGGAGTATATCAGTTCCGGTAAGTACCTCTGGAACTCCGGAATGTTCATCTGGAAGGCATCCGTTATCCTTGATGCATTTAAGACTTACCTTCCTGATACATATGAGAAGATGGAGGCCATCTTCGATACCTTAAGAACTCCTTCAGAGAAGGAAGCCATCGAGAAGGTATACCCTGAACTCGAGAAGATCTCCATCGACTACGGCATCATGGAAAAGGCATCCGAAGTTTACTGCATTCCTGCAGAGTTCGGCTGGAACGACGTCGGTGCCTGGGATACTCTTGATGCGGTTCTTCCTAAGGACGACAACGAAAACGTTGTGGTAGGCTCATTTGAGGGTATTGATACCGAGAATACGGTTATATTCAACAAGTCTAATGATAAGATCATTACTACTATAGGTGTTAAGGACCTTGTCATAGTACAGACTGAAGATTCCATCCTGGTATGCTCCAAGGAACAGGCTCAGGATGTTAAGCTTATGGTCGACCGCCTTAAGGAAAAGGGCAGAGAAGACCTGTTATAAGTATAAAGGACATATTAAAACCGCCTTTTATAAGGCGGTTTTTTTATGTGATTACAAAAATGTAATCTATAGGCACTCTTTTGTAAGCAAACCCGATGGAACGGGACCTTACAATAGTCCATAATCTCACTTGTAAAAGACATAAGGAAATCTGAATCATGTCTTAAAGCTATCTTTAACAATTCTTAATAAGTGATCCATATAATTAACGTGGAGTCAGGGCAGAGCAGATGCCGCACCGGCTCAAAGGTGCGGCGGAACCCCCCACACAAAAGAAATTATATGATCAAGGAGAAAACTAAAAAATGGTTAACTACAAGAAAGTATCAGCTTGCGCACTCGCAGCAACAATGGTCCTCGGAATGGGAACGATGATGACTGCCTGCACAAACAAAAACGGAAAGGCGGAAGTTATCTCTGCAAGCGATACATGGTACAACACAACAAGAATTGTTTTGAAAGACAGCTACGACCCGGCAGATTATGAGCTCATCCAGCACGACCAACCGATGGTCTGCGGAGACAAGTACGTAGTTCTTTACGCAGGACTTAAGAAGATGCCTGCAGGAGCATTCACAGATCCGAACTTTGATTACAACTCATATCTGGTAAGCGATCTTGTTGAATTTGATAAAGACGGAAATGAGATCCGCACACTTCATTTGAATGACATGATCGTTAAATCAGCAGATTATGTAGCTCAGGTAACATCAGTTGTTCCTTCCGAAAAATGTGTAGGAATCTACTATATCAATCAGAAGACAAAGGCTCTTACCCTGGACGTTGAAAATACATATGCAGAGATCGACCTTGAGACAGGCGAATTAGTCGGCGAACCACAGTTGCTTGAACTCGGAAAGCAGGCTTATGTTGCTAAGGTCGTTAATGCTGAAGGATATGACTGCCTCGAAGTAAGCGATGAGAACTTTCAGATCGTTTTCTATAAGGACGGCAAGCAGGTAAGCAAGACTGATTTCGATAAGGATATCGGTAAAGATAAAGTCGGATATATCGACAGCATGTATGGTAACGGCGAAGGAAAGCTTCTCGTTCAGGCATACTCCGACGGAGATACGATCACTCTTGAAGTAGATCCTCAGTCAGGTAAGGCTCAGCAGATTGAGACAGATGCAGATATCCTTAAGAAGCATTACACATATTTCGAGGGAAATGAGTACTGCCTCACTTCAGACGGTATCAAGAAACTGAATGCTTCAGGCGAAGAGGAAGATTTCATCATGTTTGATGACTGCAATATCAACAGAAACGAGTCAAACGGAGGAAATATCCTTGCTGCTACTGAGAACGGCGCAGTATTGGCATGCACAGGTTTCCAGTCAGACAACTATTTTGAGCAGGCTCCTACGGTAATCTATACTTTCGAAAAGGCTGACTCAAATCCTAACGAAGGCAAGAAGGTCCTCAAGGTAGCTAATCTCAATACAACACTCAGCTATAACGAGGCAGAAGGTCTCAGAGTTTTCAATGAGACAAATAAGGATTGCTTTGCAAAAGTAGTTACATATGATGTTGATGACTACAAGGATTCAAAGACAAAAGGAAACAGTGAGAACGACAGCATCGAGGAAGGCAAGGGCAAGGCACAGCTTGCTAATGCTCTCGCAGTTGAGCTCATGTCAGGTGACGGTCCTGATGTTATCCTTGGCGCAGCAGATTATGCCGAACTCTTTAACGAGGATTATCTTGTAGATCTTACAACATATATCGGCGGCGACAACGGACTTGATACATCCAAGTACTTTACAAACATCATCGATGCTTCCAAGGAAGACGGCAAGCTCTTCTATATGCCAAATGCATTCGTATTCTCAGGCATCGTATGCGACAAGACAACGATCCCTTCCGGTGCAGTAGGATTTACACTGGATCAGTATAAGACATTCGTATCCGATACATGTAACGGTGAAGATCCGTATACACTTGACAGCACAAGACTTGAATTCTTCGAAGAGTGCCTCTCAAACTGCCATGAGGCAATGATCAAGGACGGAAAGGCCAACTTTGATCAGCAGGAGTTCAGAGATCTTGCAAACTTCTTCAAGGACAGTATCCCTGAGCACGTTGATAACGGCGATGAGGATCTCGTGTACGGTATGCCGGAGGATGGTAAGAATGCTTACGTTGCTATTATCGGAAGCCTCCCGGCACTTGCAATGTATTCACGCTTCGGAGCAAACACAACGGTTGTTGGTCTTCCTTCTTCTGACGGAAAAGGACCTTCAGTATATATCTCGGATTCCGTTTCGATCTCAGCTAAGTCAGAGAACAAGGACGGAGCATGGGAATTCGTTAAGACAATGAGTAGTGATGAAGTACTTCAGTATGCAGATGCAAATCCTTTGAACAAGGAAGCACTTGACGCTAAGCTTAAGGAAGCTGAAAAGTTCAACACTGATTACTACAATCTCATCACAGAAGCTTCTGATACACCTATCTCTGATGAGGATCTGCCGATGTACGGACTTTATAAGCCGGACAGCGGATTGCCGGAATCTTACAAGGCTTCTATCGAGAGTGTAAGCTCTATCACTACATGTGATAACGAGATCATGAGTATCGTTATTGAGGAGATCCAGCCGTTCTTTGAAGGACAGAAAGATCTTGACTCTGTTATCGAGATTATCAATAACAGGGCTCAGACCGTACTTGACGAGAGGAAATAATTATGAAACAGTAAATTTATTAAGGGAACAAAACGAAGATTTCATTCGTCATATAGATGTTCCCAAAGAGAACGAAAAACTTTATGTCCCAACAAAACCTCCCGGGATTAATTCCCGGGGGGTAAATCTCGGGGTGGACATCTGTTAAAATATTGAAGACTAATTTACAAGGGAAGTAATATAAAAATGTCAGAAAAACAACAACAAAGAGGAGAAGTTCTGCTTAAGAGATCCGAGCTCAACAAACAGAAAAAGCGTCTCCACAGAAGAAGAAAGATCCTTGACTGGGGAGTATTCACGGGCTACTTGCTCCCGAGCCTTTTGGGAGTATTCCTGTTCTTCTTCATGCCGCTTTTGATGCTCCTCAAGACCTCGTTCCAGAAATCATCTACTAACACTGATTTCGTGGGATTCACAAACTACACCAGAGTTCTTACAAACGGTGCTTTCAAGGATGCATCCATAAATACTCTTACTTTTGCATTGATTGCGGTTCCGCTTGCGATCGTATTAGCTCTTTTGATAGCTCTTCTTTTGAACAGCGGTATGCCTGGCAAGAGTATTTTTAGAAGTATCCTTTTGAACCCTATGATGGTTCCGGTTGCATCCATCGTTTTGATCTGGCAGGTTTTCTTCAGCTACAACGGTGTTATCAACGGTTGGCTCGGAAACCTTTTCGGACTGGACAAGATAGACTGGCTCAAATCATCATATGCGCAGATAGTAATCCTTATCATGTTCATCTGGAAGAACCTCGGCTACAACATGGTATTGTTCCTTGCGGCTCTTAATAACATTCCTAATGAGGTTATCGAGTCCGCGAAAATGGACGGTGCAGGTCCTGTAAAGCGATTCTTCTCCATCAAGATGCACTACTTAAGTTCAACGATCTTCTTCGTAGGAATCATGTCACTCATCAATTCCTTCAAGATTTTCCGTGAGGTTTACCTCCTGACGGGTGACTACCCGTTCGATACACTTTACATGCTCCAGCATTACATGAACAACGCATTCAGACATCTGGACTACTCAAGGCTCTCATCCGGAGCGATCATCATGTGTATCGTAATGATCATTATCGTCGGTTTCCTCTTCTTTGCAGAGGCTAAGTTCGGCGGAGACATCGAGGAGTAAGCCATGGCAACATACAGAAACGAAGAATTAGTACGTAAACAAAGAAAACTGGCTGCAACCCAGGCAAGACGTAAGGTTTACACTCAGGTCGAAAAGCCGGTCAGCAAGTTTGATCATATGACGCCTGATGAAAGAGAGGCTTTCTTCGCCAAAGAGCGTAAAAGGGCAGGAAGAGTTCTCAAGAGAAGGAACGGCTTCATCAAGGCGGCCATGGGACTCGGCATCGCGGTCGCGATCCTCGCATCCGTCATGGCACTCGTTCCGATCTTTTATACATTTATCAACTCGTTCATGTCTTCAGCAGAGATCCAGGACAACTACGGAGTTATCTTCCAGAGTTTGTCCGGTCACGCAGGAGACAAGGGAGCCACTTATCTTGATAAGACACCGGTCCTTCGAATGGTTCCTGAGAGGGTTACGCTCGAGCAGTATAAGACACTTCTGTTCATGAGCCCTGCATACCTTCTCAAGTTCTGGAACTCCGTCATCATGGTAGTTCCGATCGTTCTGGGTCAGCTTGTTGTGTCATCCCTTGCATCATATAGTTTTGCCCGTTATCGAAAAAGAAGGCGAGAGATTTTATTCTTCTCCTACGTCATCTTGATGTTGATGCCTTTCCAGGTAACGCTCGTTCCAAACTACATGATCGCTGATAAGCTCCACTTGATAGATTCGTTCTGGGCGATCATACTGCCGGGTATCTTCTCCACATTCAGCTGCTTCCTTCTTACGAAGTACATGAGACAGATACCGTCCTCCTACATCGAAGCTGCAAAGCTTGACGGAGCGACAGAGTGGCAGATCTTCACCAAGATCGCACTTCCTACTTGTAAGAGCGCTATATTTGCTCTGGCGATATTGCTGTTTATCGACTATTGGAACATGGTTGAGCAGCCGTTGGTACTTCTCACCGACGAACAGAAACAACCGTTATCGGTTTTCCTGTCGCAGATAAACGAAGCTGAGATAGGAATAGCATTTGCGGCCTCCGCACTCTACATGATACCGGCACTCCTTATATTCCTTTGGGGTGAAGAGTATCTCGTCGAAGGTATTTCGCATTCGGGAATTAAGTAAAAAAATGACAAAGATATATAAGACACAATTGGAGGCGTAATATGGCTGATAAGAAGAAAACTAGAAGATGGGTTATAAGAGCGATCGTTACATTTTTGGCGGTCATGCTCCTTCTGACATTTTTCTCTAATACGATAATGAATGCGACGATCCCGAAGGTCGTTGCCGAGTATGCACAGTGGGGCAATCTCTCCTTCACGAATTCCGCGAAGGGAACCACGGTTTGTTCAAACCAGGTTGATTACAAGGCTCCTAAGTCCCTCGAAGGACGTAAGATAAAGGAGATCTCCTCATCAGATTATGATGATGTCGCTGAAGGCGAGTCCGTAATCACTCTTTATGAAGTAGAAGACAAGACATCTTACGATGCACTCGTAGAAGAATACGAGGATTTCAAGAAGAGCATATACTACGACGAGAAGACACCAAAAACTGACTCAACAAAGTCATACAAGGATATCGTTGATTCCGCCAAGGAAGCAGTTGAGTCTGCTAACAAGAGTTACGCAGAGTCAAAAGAAAAGGATTCTACTATTGCTAATGCCCAGAGCTCACTCGAGAGCAAGCAGGCAGATCTTACAGCAGTAACAGCAGAGATCGAGGCAGCTTCCGCTACAGTAGAAGAATATGAGACAACAGTTGCAACTCTCAAGAGCCAGCTCGAGAGAGTAGAAAAGAAGATCGAAGAAGTTAAGAATGCTCCGACTGCTACACCTACAGCAGACCCAACGGCAGCTCCTACTTCCGATCCGTCAGATCCTACAACATCATCTGATCCTACAACATCGTCTGATCCGACAACACAGACAAATCCTACAACTACAGAACCTTCAACAACAGAGCCTTCACTTCCTAACACACTTGATGAACTCGAGACTCAGAAGGAAGATCTCGAGGGTCAGATCGCTGATGCAGAGGCAGTACTTGAGGATGCAAAGAGCAGACTTTCTTCAAATTCCGCGAAAAAGGTCGAGCTCGAAAGTGACATCGCTGACCTTCAGGGTACCATCACTTCTGCAAGCCAGCTTCTTGACGAGGACGATGCAAAGACTGCACTTGATAAGGCAAACAAGAGCTATTCCGATGCTCAGAAGGACCTCTCAGATGCTCAGGTAAATGCAGGTATCTCTGATGAGAAGAACGCTGACGCAAAAGCAAAGAACGACAAGAAGATCAAAGATTACGAAGATAAGATCAAGGAGATGGAAGAGAGCATCAACACTATTGATATCAAGTCTCCTAAGACAGGTGTCGTGACAAATGTCCGTGTTAATCAGGATGACGTTATCCACGAAGGTGACATTCTGTTCTCCGTAATGCCTAACTGGAATGATATCGAGTGTACTGTTGAGTTCAATTTCTCGACAGACGAATCACAGTCTTTCTACCAGGGAATGGAATTGGAGTGTGACACACACGGAATCGACAAGGTCGTTATCATTTCCATCAAGCCGGACAAGACTTCTCCAAGAGACAGAAGAGTAGTTAAGTGTCAGGTATTTGCTGAGACACTCTATCCGGGTGAAGAGGTCACGGTAATTGCAGGTCAGTCAAATAAGAACTACGAAAACATTGTTCCAAGCAGCGCTGTTATCACAGATAACACAGGTGATTTTGTTTACGCACTTGTTGAGAAGAACACTCCTCTCGGAACAAAGTACACAGTAAAGAAGATCGATGTTGAAGTCGAGGCTACAGACGGAGCAAGAACAGCAATCAAGGCTAAGGGCGACGGAAAACTCGACTCCAAGTATCAGTACATTACACGAAGCGAAGAACCTCTTAAGGACGGTGACCGCGTAAGACTTCAGGATTACAGCAAGAAGGAGTGACGCCTGATGGGTATAATCGATTGGATCAAGGATTACTGGCGTGACATCAGAAAGTCCACCGGTAAGACCTTCAAAAATGTTGTCCTGACGGCGCATTTCTGGGTCATCCTTATAGCATTGGGACTTATTATCTCCATGTCTGTAATGATATTCGGAACGCTGAATGCCAGAAAAGATCAGAACATGGCCGAGTACTGGCAAAACGGCGGCAAGACCGAGTACCGTCAGCTGAGTGTTTTCGCGAAGGGAAACAGGACTGATGTCTATGCTCCTATTGTGCCACTTGGTGAGAACCAGTCACTCTCAAAGGCTGAGATCGTAAAGATCCGCAAAGAACTTCAGGGTACGGTCGATTCAGGTAAGACGATCAAGAAAAAGGCAACAACAGAAATTAAACCGACAGGATGGAACGATTGTTATTCCACTGTTTTCAAGGCAAACGGAAACTATACAAAGTGGATGAAGATCAACGGTGAGAACAAGTCGGCTACAAAGGATTTTGAAGCTGAGGTCGTTGCTGTCGGAGGAGACTTCTCGTCTTTCCATCCGTTCGAGTATCTGGACGGCGGATTCCTCCCGCTTGAGGAGAGCGACCCTAACCAGATCGTTATCAATGATGAACTCGCATGGACTCTTTTTAAGTCCTATTCGGTATCAGGTCAGAGGATCCAGATCCTGGGCGAAGACATGACGATCGTCGGCGTAGTCCGCGAGAAGAAGACCAAGATCGACAGGATCACGGGTTCAGAGACACTTAGAGTATTCTGTTATTTCAGCACTGTCGATGCGCTCTCTCAAAAAGGATATTTCTCCAGCGATATTGGAACGGGCGAAGAAGGCAGCACACCTGTAGGGTCTCCGATCGCTATCTCATGTTATGAAGTTATGCTTCCGGAAGCAGTCCGCGGCGTAGCAAAGACAGACATCATCAACGCATTGCCTGGATATAACATGAACGATCCTCAGTACCGTGTCGTCAGCAATACGGGACGATTCAGAGTAGATAAGGTCTATGATCACAATATGCCTGTAGGCGAATTCGAGAACAAGACCACAGGATATGAGTTCCCTTATTGGGAGAAGGCATCTATCCTTGCCACACAGAGGCTGTTCCTCATGGAGGCAGTATTGCTGGTCGGCATTGTGCTCCTGATCATCGGTATCATAATCATGATCCTGAGACTTCGAAAACCGGGCGGAAAATTCGACCAGGTCGAAGAGGAACCTGAAGAGGATGAGATCCCTGATGAAGTCGCCATTGAAATGACTCGATAATGAAATATTAGTTACATAAGCGGGAAGTATAATCATAGTGATTACTTCCCGTTTTTTTGCGGGTTTTTATGGGTGAAGTCGGAGGTGTCATATGTTGAAGAGAACTAAAGCTATAGTTATCGCGATGGTTTCAACTTTGATCTTAGTGTCCTGTGCGGTTGATAAAGTTGATAAAGAGGGACTTGCGAGGGATACAAAAAAACTTGCCGATATTGTGTCTGGCAATAAAGCCGAAGAGGAAGTTTTCGAGCAGGAAGAAACAGAAGCTACAACAGCTTCCTTGGAGACTGCGCCTGAGGAGACAGTGATCGAAGAGACAACCCCGGTTCCGACAGCTACACCGACTCCGACTGCAACGCCTACTCCTTCTCCGACGCCGGAGGCTGAGCCTGTTGCAAGAGTTGATTTTTCGGAGCTTATCGATAATGAGATAATCGAAGGCTTTACAGTTGAAGAAGAGGAATTCAGAGAGAACTACGGACTTGAGGACAACGAGTTTGTTGTTTTCGAGGGAAAAAGACTTCTGATATCAATGGATAATAATGATGTTCCTGCAAATTCAGTTAACCTTATCCTGAACGGTTTTTATAAGGAAGCAGAGGGCATCTACGGAAGATATTGTGATGAGGCACAGGCTGAGTACGATCTTACAAAAGAGATCCTTTATCAGGGCAGCGTAAAAGTAAATTACGAGTACAAGTTCAATGACAGACTGATCGCCGTAAGGATGAACTACGAGGCATCCATGGGTGAGGATACTGACATCAAAAACGAACTGGAGATGTTTGATATGTATACGGCTTCAAGAGTAACGCTCTACGATGTTACGAGCAATCCTGAAGCTCTCATCGAACTGATGCTCCAGGAGTTTGACGAAGATGTTCCAAAAGAATATGATGTTATCATGCTCGCGCCTGATTCGGATGAGGAACTCATGATATGGATGATCTCCGACGGTAATTTCTACAGGGAGCATATAGCAATCGAAGAGGTAGAACCTTACCTTAACAGATATGGAGTATCTGTCTTCGGCGGCTGATAACGGAGGAATTAATGAAACTTAAGATATTGGCATCTTTACTTGCAGCGGCATTTCTTCTCACTGCATGTAACTATACGTCGACCAAGGAAACCGCTGCGCCTTCAGGAAGTCAGCAGGGCACTGGTGTAACGGCATCAAGTGACGGTACTGCTTCTTCAGAGGGAACAAAGACCACATATGCCACAAGAGAAGGTGCGTCAGATAACCTTACATTCATGGATCTTGTCGAGTACATGAAGAAGAGTGATGCTATCCAGACCTGGTTCTCAGAGACGAATTCATTTGACGGTTTTGACGGTGAGTGCTGGTATGATATTCCGGAACTTCAGAAGATCTGTGATGCAGAGATCTCAGGAGATGACAGGATCAAGAACTATACATCTTTCCATATCTATTATGCTTCATCTGATCAGATCGTAGATGAAGTAACTTACGTGGAGATCTTCGAACTGGATAAGGAATCCACATTCTACAGCTATGTTCAGCAGAACGGTGCGATCGAATTTGACATGAAGGTTCCTTACCGTGATTATGATGGATTTGACAGTGAGAAATATCTTGCTGAGTATCATGAAATGACAACGGCAGAAAGACTTCTCTTCTCATATGATGAGAGCGGTAATCCTGTAATGAATCCTGACACTATAAGCGTTAATCTTCCTATCCACGGACTTAACGGAAGATTCGTTATCGTTATCCACAGCGGTATCGATCCTGACGGTCAGGTTGTCGAGACTTTCTCAGCTGATAACGAGAGAGGTCAGGCTATCGTAGACGCATTTATGTCTTTCGGAGGCTGACAGTTATTCATTTTCACCAACTTACCCCGTGAATTGGCACCGAATTTTGCAAATGTCAAATTTGCATAAACTTTTGGCGGAGGGTAAAATGTACCCGTATGAAAAATAGAAGTGGTGTTAAGTTGGCAGTATCTCTCATGATATTGTCCGTTATATTTTCAGTTTCTTGTAAATCAGAAACGAATGAGACTACTGATCCGACAGGAGCAAGCGGCGGTCTCTTTGATCGTTCTGCCCAGATTCAGTTCCAGGTTCTTGATAATCTGGTGGCAGATCAGGTCGTCGTTGAGTCTGAGACAGAACCTGAAGTTATCAACGATGCCACGGGAATGCTTTTCGAAGATGTCGTAACATACATGAGTGAGGACCAGGTGGTAAAAAACTGGTTTGACAGTACCAACAGGATCACTACTTTTGACGGTGAATGCTGGTATTACGATGAGGAACTTCAGGCAGAACTCAATGCCGAAGTTTCCGAAGATCCCAACATAATCAATTACACAAGTTTCAGGATCTATTCAGAAGACATTACGGAGTCGATGTCTATCGTAACAAGGTTCGATATTTTCGAGTTGGATACAGAATCTGACGCATATAAGAATGCCGTTAATAAAGGTGAATTCACATATACATATAAGTCTCAGGTGAGAGATCTTTCCAACGTTGACTGGAAGGTATTCCAAGAGAATCTTCCGAATATGAAAACTTCAGAGAGAATGTTCTTCACATATGATGAAGAAACAGGTGAACTTCTCATGAATGAACCTGAGTTAAAGACCATCAAGATCGATAGTGTAAACGGACCTTTTATCATAGTGGTAACAAGCGGTCTTATAACCGATACGGGATTCTATGAAAAGGACAATTCCGAGAGTCAGACTGCTCAAAAAATAATAGAAACTTTTAATTCCATGAGCTATTAATTTTGTATTTTTGCTTTTTCAGTTTTTTGTGCAAAATCGAAAAACGATTCGCTTAAAACGGGGCAAAACAGGGCTTTTAATGTTGCTTTTTTGTGAAATTTGTACGAATTGTACAAAGCGAAACATTTTGCGGCATACGAAACGCACAAAAAAATGTTGCATGTTGCCCTCAATTGTTGTAAACTTCGCTTGTAAGAATCCGTGTTTTGGGGATATTGCGCCCCCAGGCAGACGGATCACGTTGCCAGTCGGGCAGCGTAAGTGGATTTAGGTCCCAAATGGGCAAACAATAAACCTTAATTTATGAGGAGGCAAAAACAATGAAGATGAAGAAGATTATTGCTTTGGGCGTTTCCATGGCAATGGTTCTTGGTGTAGTTGCTGCATGTGACGACTCAAGCACATCTGAGACAACAGCTGCTACAACAACAGCTGCTACAACAGCTGCTGCTGATGACAACGGCGGTGACACACAGCAGTCTGATGACCAGCAGGCTCCAGTTGATGAGAGCGGTTCTTTGGCTGGATTCACAGATCTCGGTGCAGCAGATGCTACAAACGAGGGAACAGATCCTATCTTGGTATGGTCCTGGAACGATGAGGTTGGTGACTACATTAAAGAGTACTCCAACGTTGAGATCGCTTACGAGAACGTAGGTGGTGGTAACCAGCAGGCATATCAGGAAGCACTCGAGAATGCTTTGGCATCCGGTGACCAGGCTCCTGACCTCTATGTTACAGACGCATCTTGGACACAGCGTTACATTCAGTCCGACAACACAATTCCGGTAAATGATCTCGGAATCAACTATGCAGATCTTACAGATATGTATGCTTACACACTCAACTTCTCTGACGATGATGAGGGCATTATCAAGGGTCTCGCATGGCAGGCTAACCCTGCTGCTGTTTTCTACAACAGAACAGTTGCTCAGGAGTACCTCGGTGTTTCTGAGCCAGAGGATGTAGCTCCTTACTTCGCAACATGGGATGCATTCCTTAAGACAGCTCAGGACATCAACACAGCTTCCAACGGTGAAGTTAAGGCTCTCTCCGCTATCGAGGATATGTGGCAGCCTTACCAGAACACACGTACACAGGCTTGGGTAAAAGATGGCGATATCGTTATCGATCCAGCTTTGGAAGAGTACTTCAACTTTGCTAAGACACTCTATGATGAGGATCTTACATTCATGACAGGTCAATGGAACGACAACTGGACAGGTAACGCTTCCAATGACAAGGTTCTCTCTTTCTGGGGACCAATGTGGCTCGGCCGTTTCTCACTCGCTATGTCTAACCCAGAGAACCCAACATATGGTAACTGGGGTGTTGTAAAGGCTCCTGTAGATTACTACTGGGGTGGTACATGGATGATGGCATCCAAGACATGTGACATGAAGGCTGACGCTGGTCAGATCATCTCTGATCTCTGTATCAACCAGGACAACCTCAAGGATATGGCTACATCTAAGGGTGAGTACGTTAACTCCGTATCCATCATGCAGGCTATCGCTGAGGATTCTTCCTTCGGTCTTGAGTGGCTCGGTGGACAGAACCCATTCACAATCCTCTTTGACGTTGCTCAGGGTATCGACTACTCCACAATCGGCGTAAACGATGGTCCTATCAACGATGCATTCTCCTCTGCAGTAGGTTCTTACTGCTCCGGTGATTACGAGACAATCGCTGATGCTGAGGCTGCATTCAAGACAGAGGCTAAGGAAGCTGCTGGATTGTAATCCATTAATTACAGACTAAAAGTTTCTGATGCGGGGCAGGGCAAAACCCTGCCCCGTTTTACTTTGTTAATATTGGGCAATAATATTATGGAGAGTGACAAAGATGGCACGAGGCACAGCTAAAAGTACTGCTCGCCGTAGAAGAGGAGTTAGTTATTCAAAGTGGGGTTATATTTTCGTAACTCCGTTTATCATCGCATATCTGATATTCAGTTTTTATCCTCTTCTCACAACGTTTATTTACAGCGCCAGCAACATGAAGAGAACTACCTCAAAGTTCTGGGGCTTTGACAACAAGGATGTTTTCTATGACAGATATTTGAATCTTAACGACCTTTATTCGGATGATTTCGATAACCGTACAGGCGTAGATTCAAAAAGCTATAAGAGACTTAGAGAGTATTTCGATAAGTATCAGAACAATGCCGATTCATTGGATCCGCTCAACGAAGACGGAGTTAAGGCTATCGTAGAATATGCAAGCTTCAATGACGGTGAAGAGAAATACTCCGTAGAGACTGCAAACGCAGTTAAAAATGCATACGACAATAAAGATTTCTCACTTCTTATGGGTGAACCTTATGACGAACTCGTTACCTGGTTCAGCGGATATAAGAATGAGACAATGATGAATATGAAGGCTCTCGCTAACATCAGGACAAGACTTGATGCGATCGTCGACTCTTCCGCATCTGATGAAGAGTCCGCAACTGAGAGCGAAGAAGCTATGACAGAGGCATCATTCCTCGAGAGCGAAGCTTATACCGAATTCGTAGCTTCACTTGATTCAACAGAATTCAATCCTGCTCAGCTTGCTTTGTTGGATTACCTTTCCGGTTATCTTTCTAGCAACCTTGAAGGAGATTACACAGTACAGTCCTACTTTGCGGCTGTATCGGACGGTAAGATCTCAATTACCGATCCTTCTTTCTATTACACATGTTACACACTCGACAAGACAAAGATCGATTTTGCTGAGGAAGGCGCAGAGGAGAAGATCAATTCTAATATCCCTGTATCTTTCTTGAGCGATCTTGAATCTTTCCTTATCGAAAACTCTTGGAAAGACACAATTAACTCACTTAACTCATACTCAGATCTTGATGCATACAGCAAGGGCGAGAAGGATCTCCACGAAAGTGAAGAGCAGCTCTACGCAGACCTTAAGACACTTCAGGCTGCAGGTATCATCAATATCGTTCCACTCGTAAGAAGCGGAGATGAGATCGTTGAGTCTGACGATTATCTTTCCAATAAGCTCCTTGCTTACAGAAGATACATTGATACAAAGTATGAGACCAGTGATGTTGCAATTGCAGCTGCTTCACAGATCTCCGCTATCAAGAACTTCGGTGAGCTTACATCCGAGGGCGGATCTCCTGAGAGATTTGCAGATCTCGGCATCAACATCTACGCTATGATCTCTTATGACGGTACAGTCGACATCGAGAAGTATCGTCAGGTTAAGAGCACTTTGGGTCTTGCTGATTCATTGAGCTTTGCATCTTATGAGAGACTTGATAAGGAGCGTAAGCAGGCAAACATCGAGAAGGCTCAACAGCAGCTCGAAGAGAACAATGCTCAGCTCGCTGATGTTAAGGCTGCATATGAAGCTGCCAAGGCTACAGGCGACAAGAAAACAACACAGGAAGCTTACGAGGCTTTGAGAAGAGTAGAAAACGGCATCACTGAGGCTAAGGAGAATATCAGTAATCCTACAGGTATCCTCTCCAAGGTAGATTCCAGCAGATTCTATATCTTCTCCGGAATGGAAAACTACAGACAGATCTTCAACAGTAAGTCCAGATTGGATACAGTTGTCGGATCGTTTGTTAACACGGCTATTCTCTGGGTAATCGGTTTTATCCCTCAGATCGGTCTCGCACTTTTGCTCTCCGCATGGTTTACAGATAAGAAGATCAAGCTTAAGGGTCTTAACTTCATGAAGGCTATGATGTACCTTCCTAACGTTATCACCTCAGTTACGATCGCTGTCTTCTTCCGTAAGATCTTCATGTACTCTTCAGGTGGTACAAGTTCCGCTTCCCAGTTGTTCCTTCGTAACGTATTGGGCATAGCTAAGGGTTACAACTTCTTCGAGAGTGCATGGGCAACAAGATTCATCATCTGCTTCATCAACTTCTGGATGTGGTACGGTAACACAATGATCACTTTGATCGCTGGTATCACTTCCATCAGTGAATCACTTTATGAGTCTGCTCAGATCGACGGTGCTAACTCTTACCAGACATATACTAAGATCACATTGCCGCTCTTAAGACCAATCCTTCTTTATACATTGGTTACATCTATGATCGGTGGTCTCCAGATGTTCGATATTCCGCAGTATATCAACCAGAACCCGCCACGTATCAACTTTAACGGTACGATGATCAGATCCACAAGAACGGTTCTTATGTATATCAACAGCATGGCATTCGGAACTTCAAGCCATAAGTACGTAGGTATTGCGTGTGCTACTTCCGTATTGCTCTTTATCACAACAACCATCCTTTCAATCATTGTCTTCTACATCATGAGAGACAAGGATGCTGCTGCGGCAAAAAAATTAGCAAAGAAAGGAGCAAAGAAAAATGGCTGATAACAAAGAAAAACTGAATCAGGCTGCTGAAAAGGCAGAAGAAGTTAAGGCTGTTGAGAATACTGTTTCCGAGACAAAAGAAGCAGTAGAGAAGACAGAGAAGGCTGTTTCCGATAAGGTTGAAACTGCTGAAGAGACAGTTGAGACAAGTGCTCCTGCTCCTAAGAAGATGAAGAGTATGAAGGCTGCAAGAGCTGCTTACTCAGCACTCGTTTATGTAGTCGTTACATTCTTCTCCATCCTCGCTATCATTCCGTTTGCATACATGATCACAAATGCAACATGGGATACTTACACGATCACAACATCCCTTAAGATCTGGCCTAACTTCAGCAATCTTATCGGACAGACAGTTAAGAACTATCACTCTCTCGTAGACCGTGCGACATTCAGTTTTGCAGTTGGTTTCAGAAACTCATTCGTTATTTCTGTTTCCTCCACAGCACTTTCTGTTTACTTCTCCGCACTTACCGCTTACGGTATCAAGGTTTACGACTTCAAGGGAAGAAAGCCGCTCTTCGCAATGATCGTCGGCGTTATGATGGTTCCTTCTGCAGTTAACATCACAGGTTTCTACAGACTCATGCACAGCATGAACCTCCTCGGAACTTTGTGGCCTTTGATCCTTCCTGCGATCGCTGCTCCTGCTACTGTATTCTTCATCAAGCAGTATCTTGATTCTTCTCTCTCACTTGAGATCATCGAGGCAGCACGTATCGACGGTGCGAACGAGTTCTTTACGTTCAACAGGATCTGTTTGCCGCTTATGATGCCGGCTATCTCCACACAGGCGATCTTCTCATTCCTCGGATCATGGAACAACTTCTTCGCTCCTTCGATCCTCCTCGTTACGAGTGAGACAAAGACATTGCCTTTGATGGTTGCAGCTTTGTACGGTGACCGTTACACGGATATGGGTGCCGTTAACCTTGGTCTGTCGATCTCGGTAGTACCTATCATCATTGTTTACTGCTTCCTCCAGAGATACATCATTTCAGGTGTTTCTGCAGGTGGTGTAAAAGAGTAATCTCTTTTCTCTCGAAAAAGATTTCAGACTGCTCCGAGCGATCGGAGCAGTTTTTTTATGTGATATACTTAGTCACAGATTTATGGGAGATAACTTTATGAGAATGAGACGTTTCTTAGCTGTCTTTTTGACAGTGATTATTTTCGTTACGGGAATCCTTATTATTCCAAAACAAAAAGCCCTTGCGTATTCTGATGAGGAAGCATACTGGAGATCTTTTTCGACAGATTATTACTATAACCAACTCACCGGAAGAGAAAAAGAACTTTACGATCGACTTGATAAAGCTTGCATGGATTTTCTCCTGGACAAGACCGAAGCTCACAAGGATGAATTCGGTTCCATGTATGAGATCGTAGTGGATATCACAGGTCTTAAGATCAGCTATAGAAACACATCAAATCCTGACTCGGATGTCTATCTCGCATCATCTGTATTTGATGTCTTTTTCGAGAGCAATCCGCAGTATTTTTTCCTTACGACTTATATTGATTTCATGTATGCCGATGATTACTACAGGGAGATGAGACTGATGATCTTCCAGAAGTTTTCCGACAGGGACACGTGGAAGCAGGAGAAGGCCAAGGTCAGAAATGCCCTGGACGAATACTTAAGCTATGTTCCTTCAGATGCCAAGCCTGAAGAAGCGGAAAAGATCATCCACGATAAGATCTGCGAGAATCTTCAGTACACCTATTCTATCGGTATAGGCGGTGACCAGTCGATATATGAGGCTTTGACCAAAAAGTCGACGATATGCTCGGGTTACGCCCTTCTTTTTGAGGCTTTGATGAACAGGCTCGGTCATAACTGCATCTGCTGTTCAGGCCCGGACCACAGGTGGAATCTCATTGAGCTTCACGGCATCTGGTATCTGGTAGATGTCACCAACGATGACCACAACAATTCGCTTAAGTGGTACAACTGTTCCTCAGAAAACTACTTCACAAAGCCGAATCTGTATCATGAGAACCTTGTTCCCAAGGCTCCTTATGACGCCCTGGATCAGGACCGCTATGTTTATATTTCAGGGTATATCGAAAAAGACGGAAATCTCTACTTCATAGCCAACGATATTAACGACGCAAACGGGCTGCAGGTTATCCTGGTAAGCGGCATCGCTGACACTATTCCTTCTGTTGTTACACATAACGGAAAAACATATAAGGTCGAGACAAATGATGCATCTGTCATAACGGATAAAAAAGAAGATATCTCAACTGACACTCCGACTACGACTGAGGCTCCGGTAAACGATCCTTCAGCAACACCGACACAGGTTCCTGTTACGTCATCTTCTGAAGGCGGATCTTTCGAGGACTTCGTTGAGCGCTTATATACCGTTGCACTTAACCGTGCTTCCGAAGCCTCAGGAAAAGAGTTTTGGTGTACGCATGTTGGAAATGGTGATCTGAATGGCGCACAATGCGCTAATGAATTTCTGTTGAGCAAAGAGTTCAAGGATAGGAATCTAAATAATGAAGAATTCTTAAAAGTGCTTTATAAAACATTCTTCGACAGGGATGCTGATAATGATCCTGATGGTTTCAACTTCTGGATGAACTGTCTTAAGACACAGGGAAGAGATTCCGTTGTTGATTGTTTTATCAACTCTGAAGAGTGGTGTAACGTATGTGCTTCCTACGGCGTTAAGTCGGGAGCCACAAGAGCAAAGGCAACCATTGCTTCAAAGAACGCTACAGATTTTGCTACAAGACTTTATACATGCTGTCTTGGAAGAGATGCTGAGACTGAAGGTCTCAACTTCTGGAGTCTTGGTCTCACCAATCTCGAACTTACCGGCAAGCAGGCAGCTCATGAGTTTTTCTTCAGTCAGGAGTTCAACGATCACGATTTTGATAACAAGGAACTTCTGACGAGAATGTACAGAACATTCATGGGTCGTGAACCTGATACGGATGGCATGAATTTTTGGCTCGACAACATGAAGAACGGAATGACAAAAGAAGACGTCTTCAATGAGTTCGTTAAGTCAAAAGAGTTCACGGAGATCTGCCAAAGTTACGCGATCGACAGAGGATAAGGCGAAAAGCCCATAACAAGCGGTGTTGCGGCATGTACGCAATACCGCTTTTTCGAGCAGGAAAAGAAGAAAAGGAAAGTACCGCGAAACGTTTTGTTAATTTTTTGAAACGGGGCTTAAATGGGTTAAAATTGAGTGCTTTATAGTGTAAAATAAAGGTTACATAAATCATATGGAGGCAAATATTATGCAATTTGGTCATTTCGACGACGCAAGAAAGGAATACGTGATCAATACCCCAAGAACACCATATCCATGGATCAACTACTTGGGAAATCAGGGCTTTTTCTCGCTCATCTCTAATACGGCAGGCGGTTACAGCTTCTACAAGGACGCACGCTTGAGAAGAATTACCCGTTACCGCTACAATAACGTTCCGATCGACATGGGCGGACGCTATTTCTATATCAACGACAACGGTACAGTTTGGAATCCGGGCTGGTCACCGGTCAAGACAGAACTCGATTCATACGAGTGCCGTCACGGTATGGGTTATACCGTGATCACAGGTAAGAAGAATGACCTTAAGGCTGAGGTTACATTCTTCGTTCCGCAGAACTATGACGGTGAGGTTCAGCAGGTAGTTCTCACAAACGAGGGCAGCGCTTCCAAGGACTTCGCTATCTTCTCTCTCGCAGAGTGGTGTCTCTGGGATGCTCAGGACGACTGCACCAACTTCCAGAGAAACTTCTC